>JACRJW010000026.1 GCA_016235605.1 Candidatus Uhrbacteria bacterium
GAGAGGATGACGTCAAATCAGCATGGCCCTTACGTCCAGGGCGACACGCGCGCTACAATGGCCAGTACAATGGGCTGCCAAATCGCAAGATGGAGCCAATCCCACAAAACTGGTCTCAGTTCAGATTGAAGTCTGCAACCCGACTTCATGAAGTTGGAATCGCTAGTAACGGCCAATCAGCCACGTGGCCGTGAATACGTTCTCGGATCTTGTACTCACAATAAAAGCGCCGGGCAGTATCTGTATTCCAAGGAGTTAAAATCTCCTCCTGTGTTTCGTCAACACAGCGTAGTTAAAAGGTAGCTCTTTCCCGCGAGGGAAAGGGTGAAGGACCTGGAAACAAAGAGTAGTCCAACACAACAAAGTCGTATCGACTCCTGAATAGCGGTGAGCGGGAGGAAGATACATCAAAAGACTTGTTGGAATGCTCAGAACGGAATCAAATATGACCCCGGGAGATCTGGCGCTGTTTCATCAGATAGATTATTCTCCTGATGAATAATGAAACTTACGCAGCGTCAGAAGTCAGCTAAGTCATAGTAACCTCGGTAGCAGGCTGAGCGAAGGACTTACTCTGTGCATATGGAAAGATTAACTCCTGACTATATTGTTGGCCTTGTTGATGGAGAAGGAAGCTTCACAATCTATGTGAGGAATCCCGATTCAAAGACAAAGGTTAAACGAAGAGTGAGGGCTGAACCAAGGTTTTTTCTGAAACTCATTGAGAAGGACAAAGAAATTCTCGATGAACTCAAAAAATTCTTTGGATGCGGAAGTGTGTACTTTCAAAAAGACACGCGACCCAATCACCAACACTGCTATCGTTACGAAGCGACAAATAGAAAAGACCTTCAGGAAATCATCATTCCATTCTTCAAAAAAAATCCTTTGAGGTTACGCTCAAAGAAACATGACTTTGAAATGTTCTGCCAAATCTTTGAGATGATCATGAACGATGAACATCTTTCAGAGGCGGGGTTGCGCAACATCTATGCGCAAAAACAGAAAATGCACTAGAGCTCGTCGTGTGCGGGAAATCCGCAGGCACGATGGGAACATCCATTCGTTGTTTCACGAAGATCATCGCCCGTCAAGTCAAGGGAGTTGGTAATACCCGAACGTCGCCGTAGGGCGGCGGAAGGTAGGACTAATGACAGGGACTAAGTCGTAGAGTGAATCTCACTTTGTTGCGACTCTCGACAGTAATGTCGATGAACAAATCTGACTATATCGGTGAAGCCCTATCTCCTCTCCCGGAGAGGGTAATACCGAGGGAAGCTTTTAACGGTTATGGCAAACCGAAAAGAATATCACCTCATGCGTCAGTCGGTGCACCTCACCGACCTACAACGCTTGCTATTGATCGGAACACTTCTTGGAGATGGAAGCCTCGTGGAGACTTCCTCCAAAAAGAACCTTCGATTGAAAGTAGAGCATTGTGACGCGCAACGTGATTATGTCTTTTGGAAGTACGAATGCCTTAAATCGTTTGTCTTAACTCCTCCGAAGTTCCAAAAATGGAACCGCTCGTGGATGTTCAAGACCATTAGTCATCCAGAACTTACGATGCTCGGTGATCTCTTCTACGAGAAACGCCGAAAAATCGTGCCAATGAACATTGAATCTCTCTTGAGGGATCCACTTTCCCTGGCTGTATGGTTCATGGATGATGGATCGAAAAATCGAAACGATGGGTTAATCCTCAACACGCAATGTTTCACAAAAAACGAAACAGAGCGCCTGAGTGATTGTCTGTCGTCGAATTTCGCCATCGACCATGTCTCACTACAAAAAGATAAATCTGGATGGCGTCTGTATGTCCAATCGGCATCGTGCGGTCGCATGACAAACATCATGAGGCCCTACGTCTTGTCGAATCTGACATACAAATTGATAAGCCCTGTAGAGACTACACGTCGGCCCCTCACGATCGCGAGGGTGAAGATATAGTCCATGCCCGGAGTAATCCGTGGAATAACAGAACAAGGCACCCGTAGCGGAAGCTGTGGGTGGATCACCTCCTTTTTAGGGATATCTCTTCAACCTCGGTTGAAGACAGATCCTAGGTCGAGGTCAAATTCGTTTGATCAGGACAGTTCAATTCTAGATTGAAAACTGGAATAGCACGTTGCAATCACAGAGTAGAAAAGAGATTTGGTCAGAAACAAAAAACAGCACATACGTGACTGTTTTTTGTTTGGTGCCGAGGGCCAGGATTGAACTGGCGACACAAGGATTTTCAGTCCTCTGCTCTACCACTGAGCTACCTCGGCCCGGTGTGACGAATGATAGACATTCAAAATTGGATGAGATGCGGTCGCAATGCGAGGACGACGCCGAGGCGTACACAGATGTACGATGAGGTGTCGCCCGCAGCATAAGGCCGCAGCTCGCCAATTTTGGATGTCGACTGGTGGGCGTGGATGGACTCGAACCATCGACCTTTACATTATCAGTGTAACGCTCTAACCACCTGAGCTACACGCCCCAAACCGCGCTAAATATAACAAACCTCTGAGGGCTTGGCAAGAAAAAAAACCGCCCCCTTTTGGAAACGATTTTCTCTTTCAATTATCGTGCCACTTCACTCTCGATGGTGTCCTTTTGCCGAATCGCATCCCTGGCTTGTTCAAGTCGAGCCGTGGGATTAAGGGCGACAAACATAAAGGCGACAAGGAGACCGACAATCGCCATCACGACTATGAGTTCAACAATGGTAAACCCTCTTTTTATTTGAGCCATAAATGAAAAACTCTTGTCTTCACGGTATCACAAAAAGCCGCCTTGATCACTTGCCAACGGACGGAAATCGTGGTAAAGTCTCGCCGTTATCGGGACGTAGCTCAGTAGGTAGAGCGCCTGGTTTGGGACCAGGAGGCCGCAGGTTCGAGCCCTGTCGTCCCGACCACGCGGGTGTAGTTTAATGGTAAAACACGACCCTTCCAAGGTTGAATCGACGGTTCGATTCCGTTCACCCGCTCCATCGAGCTCAGACTCGACCAACAAAAAACTCTGATCCATATCAGGGTTTTTTGTTTTGTGACCACTCATGGTACCCTCTCCGGCGAGGATAGGAGTCTCCATGCCTTCCCTTCAGCATGTCCTGAGTGTGCGTCAATTCGACAAGGCTCGGATCGATCGGCTCTTCGCACGCGTGCGCGAGATGCGGGGAATCGTCAAGCGTGGCCAGTGCACGATCCTGGGGAACAAACTCATGGGCGCGGTGTTCTATGAGGCTTCCACGCGGACACGGTTCTCGTTTGAAGCCGCAATGCTGCGCCTGGGCGGAAATGTGATCACCACGGAAAATGCTGGAGCGTTCTCAAGCGCGACCAAGGGGGAAACACTCGCCGACTCGATCAAGACGCTTGGATGTTACCTGGACCTCATCATCCTGCGCCACTTCGATGACGGGAGCGCACAGATCGCGGCAGAGGTAAGTACGGTCCCTGTCATCAACGCCGGCGACGGAAAGGGAGAACATCCCACTCAGGCGCTCCTGGACCTGTTCACCATCCGTGAAGAACGTGGCGATCCTTCGAAGTTGCACGTCGTCTTCGTCGGCGATCTGCGCCATGGTCGCACTGTGCATTCACTCGCTCGCCTTCTTTCCATGTACGACACACGCATGAGCTTCGTCTCCCCTGATGCCCTGAATCTCCCAGACACCCTGTTCCAAGATCTCATTGCAGAGGGATGTGAGATTCGAGAGTATGTGGGCCTCAGGGAAGTGATCGAGAGCGCGGATGTGATCTACACGACGCGCGTCCAAAAGGAGCGGCTCTCAGGAATGGAGGGCGTGGCGCTGGACGGCAGCGACTACGCTCTCACCCGCGAGCTGGTGGCGTGCATGAAGCAAGGCACGATCGTCATGCATCCCTTCCCGCGCAACACCGAGATCCCAACCTGGTTTGACGACGACCCCCGCGCGGCGTACTTTCGGGAAATTCAAAACGGACTCTACGTCCGCATGGCGCTCCTGGAGGAACTGCTCAACCCCTTCCCCGAGTAAACGACTCACCCTTTCCCCAGGGTGTTTTTTCTTACCGCGAGTTTTGCGGAGGTCTCTTTTACCACCTTTTTGTACTCGCCGTAATCGCGACAGCCAGCGCGTCGGCGGCGTCGTCGGGTTTAGGAATCTTGGGCAGAGCGAGCAGTTGCATCACCATTTTTTGCATGGCCATTTTTGGAGCCTTGCCGTCGCCGGTGAGGGCTTTTTTGACTTGCGCGGGCGTAAACTCAAACACCGGACATTGGGCCTGGGCGGCCATCAGCAATGCGACACCGCGTGCATGAGCGACGTTCATCGCGGTCGTCGAGCTTTTTCCAAAAAAAAGTTTTTCGATTGCCACGGCGTCGGGCTGATGGTGCGCGAACAAATCATGGAGGTCGTTGCCGATGTACAGGAGCCGATTCTCAAACGCGTCGCCACTCACGGTCGTAATCACCCCGTAATCGACTAACTCCGTCTTTGATCCTTCAACATACACAACGCCAAACCCCATGCGTCCGTACCCTGGATCAAGCCCCATGATAATGCGTCCTTGCGTCATAGTTGAGCCTCATTTTAGTTGATTGTATAGAAAAAGAAAACACGGTCTTGCGACCGTGTGCGTTAGCTCGTAGGAGATGTTGCCTCCTCTACCAATGGCCATTCGTGGATGTTCCTCCCCCAGTCGTCGCCCATGTTGACCCTCTGCAAATAGTGCAGGCAAAACTCGATGAGCTCGGCGACACGTCCTTCCTTGAAGAGCTCCTCAACCGAGTCCTCCCCTGTCCCAAAACAGGGCCAGCCATCCGCGTCAATGTGCGGCCCTTGCAGGTTGGCAATCACGCGGTCGAGGTTGGTGAAGTGCACATTGTCTCCCCACGTGTGATTCGGATTCAGTGGAACACGGATCTCAAATCGTCCAATCCTGCGGCGTTCCATCCCTTCGCCTTCTTTCCTCGCTACACTCACAATGATTTCTTTTGTCCTGACCACCAGTGCCGGCGAGACTTGTTCATAATCGTCTGGATTGCCGTTTTGAACGCAGAATGCGTCCTCAAGCAGTGGATGCATGAACATCCGATCCAGCTCCGCTTGGAACTCACCCACATCGAGAACCCTATCCATCTGTTCTTGTACTCGCAGGGCAAAACTTTCAGCCTCTTTCGTTGCATCAAGGAATGACGCCTGTGCCTCACCCTTTTGCCTCTCCAGGTCACGAAGCCGGCTTTTCGCCGTCTCCCATTTTTCTGCCCAACTGCAAGGCAGGAGCGCCTCTGCATTCTGTCGTGCCACGTGTGCACACGACATGGAACGTTTCCCTTCAACTTCCTTCAGGTGTTGCGCGAGGCAGTGGACGAAATCTTTCCAGAGATCCCTGGGTGCCTCATCCCCGTATCGCATGCGCACGCGCAAACACGCGACATTCCCAATCTGTTCGCCCATCGGCGTCTGATACCCACGATTGCAGATCGGAGATCCGATAGCCGGTTCTCTTAGAACAACTCGAAAGGAACTCAACGAGGCACAACCCGTATCAGACGTGGGGTAAAACCTCCCGAAGAGAAACACGTGGAATGCCCTTGGTTCCTCGAGCGCAAAATCCATGGGCTCAACGATGTCGGGTTCAGTTTCATATTCTGGAAAGTGGACGACAACCGCCTTGCCAACAACTGGCAACAAGTGCTCCGTGATGTCCTGCGTGAGTCCCTGTTGAACCCATACCCAACCAGTCTTTCCGACAAACGTGATTTTCATGACACAGTCCTCCTAGAAAAATCGGGGCGACCACTGATGCGGCGCCCCGAGCGTTTTCTGCTTGAGGCAGACTAGCCTCCTTCCACGTTCTCCAGCAGGACGACGCTGTCGCCGCTCTTGAGGACGTAGTCGAGGTCGATCGTGTCCTCACCGTTCACCTTGACGGTCGTCCCCTGGGCATCTTGCCCTTCCTGCTCCAGGAGATCCTTCAGGGTGAAGGCCTCTCCCCCTTCCCCTTCCTTGATGTCCACCTGGCAGCGCTTGCCCGGGAACACCTGGAAGCTGATCTTGCCGCCACCTTGACCCTCGCCTTCTTCCTTCTTCGCTTCCTTCTTGCCCTTGCCGGCCATGTCCACTCCGTGACTCAGATGTGATCGCCACTCACGTTTGGTTGAAACTGCGGCTCATGACCATCATGGGCCACAGGGCGAAGATCACTTCGTTCTCGAGTTGATCTGTCCGTGTCTTGTCTTGCTCGGTTGCCCACCAGGCAATGAACATCCACGTAGCGATCGAGGCGGCCATTCCCGCCGTGGCGCCGATGGAGATCGGGGATCCACACGGGTTCACTGCCGCCTTGGCAACGCCGTTCAGGGTCGCGCCGTAGGCTTGCACCTGCTCGCCTTGATTTGGGTCAAGCGAGTAGACCCGACCTTGGTCGATGCCGAGCCTTGCTTCCAAGAGCCGCTTGGTCGTGAGGTTGAACCTGATCGCGCCCTCAAAGATCTCGCGTCGAGACGCAAGGGAGTCGGTCATGAGAAAAACGACTTCCCCCAATTCTTGTTCTCCCTTGTATGCCTCTTCATGGGCGATGAGATGTCCGCCGGTGTGCTCTTTCACAAGTCGTGTAAGAGCCTGGACCTTTAGGACACCCACATCCTGCCTGGCAAAGGCCTGGTTGGCAAGATTCACGTCGGAAACCGTATCTGGGTCCCACACGTGGATTTCGCCGATGCCAAGCCTTGCAAGCTCGAGGGTCAGCCGGGATCCTAGCGCACCCACCCCAATGACGTCAACCCGGTTCCCTTGGAAGGACCTTGGGTCAAACACACTGTAGTGTCGCGCGATGTTGATCACGGTCCTTTCCTTTGCAGATCGGCCACCATGGCCTGCCACTCTGCTTCAGTCTGCGCTTGATGTCTGCTTTCTTCCCCATCAAATTCGGCGAACCTGCCGCTGCGCAGATGCAGTGGAAGACCTTTGCCAACCCGATGGATGCGCGGTTCACTGTGCGTCACATGGCTTGCCACTTGCGCCTGCCAATAGTCGAGACGCTTTGCCTGGACAGGCGCGTGGACGATCCATGGCACGTTCAAGTAGCTCATGCCCTCTTGACGCAAGTACACGTCCACTTGCATGTGTCCGCGCTTGTTCAAGACCGCTCGGATGAACCATGGGGCATGGCTTGCGAGCTTGTCCATCTGGAGGTCATCTTGAGCGGAAAACTCGGCCACCATGTCCGCATGGGAATGTCCCCAAAAGAACATGCGGTCCAAAACGCTTGCGCGTCCCGCTTTCGTGAGCTCGTCCATGAGCTGGCCCAAGCCTTCCGTGGTGATGGTGGTGTGGGCTGATCCAGCATGCTGCTTGGGCAAGAAGATCTCTTGCACGAAGAACTCGCGATCGACCCTTTTGGCCGTGCCCAACCATCCCACTTCCTTGTCGCAGATCGCGACCAGGATGCGCATGTCTTCCATGGCGCGCTGGGCGAAAATGACGGTTGGGGGAAGCGCGAGTGCACGCATGCTGGTCGCCTGCGTTGCCCTCATCATGAGGGGCACAGATGGTTTCCCCTGTTTGGTCTTCATGTCCCTACTCCTGTCACGTGGTGAAGAGGTTGGATGCGCGAAGTGCCGATCGCGGCAATCGCGGTTGTGAGAAGCATACCCCACTCTCCCTTGCCCAGTAACCCGACAAGGGGAATGAGCATGCGATAGTGGGACGGCGCAAAGGGATGGCACTTGCTCCCCACAGACTTGTACCAACGGATCGGATCGCTGGCCTTCTCCCTGTTGATGACGATCATCCACATGGACTCAAGCTTCAGGACAACGAGCACGAGGATCGATCCCCACACGCGCAGCGAGACAACGTCAGGACGCTTCATGATCTTTTCACAATCAGCGGCGGTCCTCTGTTGAAATTGCTCGACAAGTTCACCCAAGGCTTGGGCTACACGCCCAAGACATTCGACCTCACTCGCAAGACGAACGACTTCATCCCCTTTCTCTAGGGATTCTTTGAGCTCGTCGAGTTTTTCCAAATCCCCGCTCGCAAAAACGATCCCATGGATCCGGCAGGCCTTGTACACGAGCTCAAGCGCCGTCCTCCTCGCTTGCCGACGCTCCTGCAACCATTGCTCTGCTGGAATCTGAGGTTCCTTCATGAGAGGGATGACTCTGCCCACAAGCGCATCGAAAAGTCCTAGATACGTGTTGGCCCACTCCTGAGCGTCACTAATGTACGTTTCCACTTTCTGGAAATAGATCCAGAGAATATTGCGCCTGGGGTCCAGAGTGGCCATGATCTGGTCCGTCCCAGGATCGCGGACGTGGATCCGATCACGGGCCATTCGAATGGGTTGAGAGAGGTCGAGCGTCCTGCTGCACTCAATACCGAAGATCGTCCCCACGGCCTTTCGATCTTCGTAAGAGGATCGACGCCAGATGACACGGAAAACGTCTTCGCGTGGCCTCACTCGGTCACCTGCATCCATGACCGTGAGCTCGATGGGAAGCTGGACATACGGTGAGAGGCGTTCCGCAACGAAATCGAAGGTGGAGGGGATCAAATCGTCTGGATCGTCAAACGAAACTCCTGTCGCTTGTGCGTATTCACCCAGACCGTGCATGATCGCTTCCCAGGTATCACCTGTATGGTCCCTCGGGGATCCTTGTCCTTCAAGCACGCGCTTCAAGTCGCACGGCCAGAGATCTGGTAGCGCAGCCTTTTTTGGAGGCATGTTGGCTCCTGTAATGAGCGTCGCGTCTGTGATAAACGCGAGGGCTGAGCTTAGCAGACCGTTGAATCCTCGTCAAGCGATTTCCTCACATTTTTATTTCATAGATTCCCACGGGCAAGCCCGTGGTGCTTGTTGCGTTACAGGTCAAGCTTCGCTTGACCCGAATCCTGGTCTTGCTGGAACTTTACGTAACGGAGGATTCTTGCTTCGTCGATACCTACCGTTGACACAAAGTATC
>JACRJW010000027.1 GCA_016235605.1 Candidatus Uhrbacteria bacterium
AACGGTTTGTTCCAGTTCGAGCAAATCACGAGTGCCCAAAAACTTGGATCTGTTGGGGCGATGTTTTTGTCGATCTGTATGGCTTCCAGAACTTTTTGTTGGTATTCTTCAGGTTTGGTTTTTCTATAATCGAGTCCTTCTCTCACCAACGGTTCCGTGATGTAGTCACTGTGCACTCGATTACACGCGGGTCCTCCTAGACCAAACAGGAAAGATTCAGAGGCTGGAAAGAGACGTGTGATTTTTGAAACCTTGCGCGGTGTGTACTGACGATATCCGTGGCGGCCGTAGAGCTTCATACAGGCGACGGAAGGGAAAAGATGCACTTGCAACATTGAACGTGGATGCGACTGGATGAATGAGGCGATCTCTTCAAAATAGTGCCGGTCATTTGCAAAGTGTTCGATTGCAGATTGGCTCATGAAAAAATTGCCGTTGTCAGGGATGAATGGCGTGATCGATTTACCGTCGAACAGGTGGAAGCGTTTGTTGAGTGTGTGAGGGGAGTTCCATGAGGGATGTTCGTACACATCCAAGCCGATGTACTGCTTCACTTTCCCATTCGAGCACTCGTTCACGTAATCGCCATACGATCCTGATCCACAGCCGGTATCGAGGATGGAGAGTTCGCCGAGCTCTTCAAAAATGCGTTGCCAAGGAAGATCTCGCCAGAACAGATTGGAGAGGATTCGGCTGGGAGAACTTCGCTCATCAAGATATGTTGGAATCCTTAAAGGAAAAAAAGAACGAATCTTGAGATTGGGATCCAAGTCGACCAGCGGCTGGGTGTGACGGAATCGACAATAAAAATAAAAAAGCTGATTCACAATGGATTGTTGGATTCTTTTTGTGCGGGATTCCATACGTTGTTTTTTCCTGTATCTCAGCTACACTCATGTTATCTGAAGTCGTTACATTCGTCATCTATGCGAATTTTAGCCGTCATTCCAGCACGCGGAGGGAGCAAGGGGTTGCCAGGAAAGAATCTTCGTCTCCTTGCGGGCAAGCCGCTCTTGGTTCATAGCGTTGATGTGGCCAGAGCGTGCCCTTGGATCGATGAGGTTGTCGTGACGAGTGACTCGGATGAAATTGGAAAAGTCGCGCGTGAGTTCGGTGCCGTCGTCGTTCATCGTCCTCGAGATCTTGCACAGGACGCAACCCCCATGGAGCCAGTCGTACAACACGCACTGCTCTCACGTGAAAAAGAAGTCGAACCGTTTGATGCAGTCCTCTTGTTACAGCCAACGTCTCCTCTTCGTTCACGAAAAGATCTAGAGGAGTCCATTCGTCTTTTTTCCAAGTCTCCATGCGACACGCTCCTTTCCGTGTATCCGTTTCATGGGTATCGCTATCACCTCAAAGAGGGAATCGTTCAGCCGATGTTCCAGACGCGTGGAAATCGACAGGATCGCGAAGAAGAGTACGTCGAGAACGGTGCGATCTATCTGACACGCGCGGAGCTCGTGAGGTCCGGCCGTCTCTTTGGTGAACGTCTGTCAGCCTATGTCATGCCCACCTCTCGGAGTGTTGATATTGATACAGCCGATGATCTGTTGCTCGCTCAGGCTCTACTTACTTCAACCACACACACATGAAGATCATTCAACTCGCCTCCTACACGGGGAATATCGGAGACAACGCCAACGTCAGCGGCACGCGCCGAGTACTGCGTGAGAATTTTGGTCGGGAGCTTCAGTTTACCGACCTAGAGTTTGAATGGTTTGGCACAGACCCACGCTGGGCACGTCGACGGTTTGACCAAGCGTTTGTCGAAGAGGTGAACCGACACGATCTTTTTTTGATCGGCGGCGGTGGGTTTTTTGGACTCACCACAGACAACACATCGACGGGGACACCCATCGACATCCCGCTTGATATCCTTCGACAGATCAAGACGCCGATTGTTTTTTATGCGCTCGGGTTCCATACCATGGATGGCCACGTGGAGGAGCGCGCCGCAAAGTTGAAACCGTACCTCGAGACCATCCTCGAGATGGACCACGTGCTCGTGTCGGTGCGTAACGATGGATCACTCGCGAACCTCCGACGCATGTTCGGGGAGAGCATTGCCTCACGAGTCTACGTGTGCCCGGATGGAGGATTTTTTACTCAGACAAAGAACTCGACCCACGTGGAGATTGAAGGCGGGATACGGTCGATCGCTCTTCAACTGGGTGGGGACCGGCTCGAGAGACGATTTTCTTCGTCGAGTCCTTTGTGGGAGACCTTGTTGTGCAAGGGGGCAGAGCGTTTGTATCGTATGGCTCATGGGACTACGCCATCAGCACTGCCTGCGACCGCCGACTCGTTTGTGCGTCGACTCGCGCATGTCTTCACGGATGTCCTGGATCATCACACAGATGTGCGTGTCGTTCTTGTTCCGCACATTCCAAGTGACTTCAAGATGATCGATGCGTTCCTCAAAGAGTTGGGACACTATCATGCCCGCAATCATGTAACCGTCGCTCCCTACCTCCATGGGCAAGAGGCTCAGACATATCTCTTTAACCTGTATGAGCAGTGTGTGCTTACGGTAGGCATGCGCTTCCATGCGAACGTGTGTCCGATCGGGCTACAGGTTCCATCTGTTGGTCTGGTGACGTATGAGCAGATCGCTGCGCTGTACGATGAACTCAGACTTACACAACGAGCGCTCCACTGGGATGATCCTCAATTTGAAATGAAGCTTTCATTGTTTGTCGAAGAATCGTTAGGCGATACACAAGCGATACGGAAGCAGTATCAAGACGTGATAAAACAGGTGCATGTACAAGCGGATGCATTTCATCGTGTGATCATGGACAAGTTCTCTTCTGTCCCGTAATATCTCGGCATTCCTCTATCAACTCGTCAGAGCACCACGCCTTTAGGCGTGGGTGAATGATACCACTCGGCGGAGGTACTTTGGTATGCTGGTGAACGTATGGAAATACGGTTCTCAGGTCACACGGCCTATAGAACGGAATACCACGTCATCTG
>JACRJW010000028.1 GCA_016235605.1 Candidatus Uhrbacteria bacterium
GTGGAAATACCGGACGCTGGCGTCAAAATCAAGTAGATGTAGCGGATGCCAACTCCCCCAATCCCTTCCGTTTTAAACGCCTTTCTCATAAAGGTCGTTACGCAGATAGTCAATCCGATTATCCTGCTTCTGTCGGCCGCCGCGTTCGTCGTATTTCTTTGGGGCATCTTTGAGTTCATCGCCCATGCGGGAGATCAGACGAAGCGCGAGGAAGGGCGGCGCGCCGTCTTTTGGGGGCTCATCGGGCTCGTGATCATCTTTGGCGCGTACGGTATCATCAATCTCGCCCTTGGCACATTCAATATTCCGCGGATTGGTCCCATTTCTAAGATTGCACAGTAGGTAAGTGCTGGTTAAGAAAAAGAGGAAAAGAGAGAGGGCCACACGACAAGCGTGCGGCCCTCTTCGTTGAAAGAACAATTACTTCTCGAATCTCGATGCGTATGCGTACGAAGCTTCTTGAGGAGCATCGCCGTCGTTGTGAACATACGACGCTACGATATCTCCGTTGGAGCAGGGACGATCCCTGTCTCCGATGATGCCCTCGTGTCCGTCTGCGTAGAGGCAGTGGACCTCAAACCCGGAGAGCCACACCAAGTGGCCGTCAAAGTTGTGCGGCACATGCGTCGAGTCGCTGTGGGGAGGGACTTGAACCTTTGGCCACTTCGTCGTGTCCGTGATGGTCCCATCTGTGTTCCATGCCCTGGGCAGACCTCCCGACCCGTCTTGCGGGAGCGCTCTTGCAGTAGGAGGCACAGAAGCCTCGGGCGGGCTCGAGATCCACGACCAGAAGGGAAGAACGACGAGGAGCATAATCGCAATGCCCGCCAATATCCTTTGGAGCACCCCGGCAGCAGTCTTTAAGGACTCTGCGTTAAGTGCGATGAGTCCCCAAAGGAGACCGCAGAAGAGGAAGATCTGGAGCCAGTGATTTTTGCTCCACTCTCCCACATCAGCCGACCGCAGCATAGGAGTGTTGCCCCAGTACAGGACGGTCGCACCGAGGAGAATGAGCATTACATTCCAGCTCAGTACCTTCTCCGGCCACGCGCCACCTTTTTTGTACAGGTTTACACTTGTTGAAGTCGTCGTTGATACTTTGTCACCCATGCCCATCTTCTTGTTCAACTGCTCCTGCTCTCTGCCCATTTTACTTGAGATGGGTTCTGCAAGGCGGTAGTAAATGATCACCCCACACAAGAGAGAGACAATCATCAGACTGAGCCAAAGAAACGTACTCATGATTTCTCACCTCCTTTTCCGGTTTCGAGTAATGCTCGACCAAGTTTACCCAGCGGGTCATTTGCCCAGATGATCGTGTTCCCGGGACCCTTCGAAGATTCTTGGATAGCATCAAGCCCGGCAAGCGTCATTCCCGCGTCACCGAACTCTTTGATTACCTTGAGCCGTGCATTGAGAGCATGGGCCTCTTTTTCTCCCATCATCTGAACGACAGCGGCTTTCGCCTGGCCTTTAATAGTTTCCGCCGCCGCTTCCTGTGTCGCCGTGTATTTCTTCGTGACGGCCTCCAAATGCTGGCGCTTCGCTTCTGGAGATCCAGAAAGCTCCACGCTTTGCAAATCAGCCGTGCGTATTTCTACGCCGTACCGATCATGTAGTCCTCTTGGAGCAGGACTGTCTTCGGTCTCGTCGGACAACAGACTGCTGAGTGCGATAATCGGAATCGAGAACTCAGAAGACCAGATGTTCGACGTCTCGGCTACGCTTACGCTACCGCCAGCGCCCTTCTTTTCAGCAAGAGAAATGAGCTCGTCATATCCTTTGCTGCTGACGAAGTTGCGCACGTGCCGATTTATGGCGGACGTGATTCTCCGCATCCAATCCTCGCCGCTGAAGAGCGCGCGATAGGGATTGCGTATCGCCACCGTGACAAGCGTAAGCTCATCGGTTGGAATGCGGTCTTTTGTTTCCGCACCACTCGTCGTGATCGCATACGTGAAGTCGGCGACATAGATAAAGTCGGTCGGCTCCGCGCGCGGAAGGACTTTCTCCTCCCCAGTTTCCTTTACCGTGGACGTCTCGTTCCATTCGAACGGGTACACGTACACGCTATTGGCCCATGGCCATCCAACCCAGTACAGGCCGAGGTACTTGAGGAGCGCGGGACGATCGTCATAATAGTCGTCCAGTTGCTGTGCTCCTTCAAATCCATACTTATTGCCTTTACCGTGATAGATGACCTCCCATTTCTGAAGAACTTTCTCGACTCTTTTTCCCATATAGGAGGATCGGTACCAGTCCTTACTTGGGATCGTTGAGGTGATAGCTCGCAAAGCTCATGACAAAGCGCTCGAACGATTTGCCTCTCATGATGGCTTTTACGGTCCCTTCCCTCACCGTGGTGAATAGAACGCTTTCTTTCGAGAGCCACTTCATGAAGAGGAAGAGCGGGATGAGGAGAAACAAGAGGCAGGTAAGGACTACTTCGGCTAATTTCGTAAGCATGGCGGACCCCCTTTCTAGGTTTCTTTGGTGAGTGTTTGTTTGCAACAGAAGGAACTGTTTTCTGAGTTTCAGAATACAGAAAACTATGAGAAAGTCAAGGTGCCCGGGAGAGGACCATGAGTACATGTCTCTCTCACAAAATACGGTCGCCGTCGCTCCCGCATTTCGCGAGCCGCCTCGCGCGACCAGCCGTGCTCGGCTGGTGCCCGCGCTCGCTTTCGAGTCCTCTCCTGTGGCTA
>JACRJW010000029.1 GCA_016235605.1 Candidatus Uhrbacteria bacterium
CGCACGTTCACTCGCCGAGCTCGGAATCTATCCAGCTGTTGATCCACTGGACTCCAGCTCGACCATTCTTGATCCAAACATCGTTGGCGAGGAGCACTACAACACCGCTCGTGGCGTGCAAAAAGTACTTCAGCGCTACAAAGACCTTCAGGACATTATCGCCATTTTGGGCATGGATGAACTTTCGGATGAGGACAAGCTTACCGTTTCTCGCGCTCGCAAGATCCAGAAATTTCTCTCGCAGCCGTTCTTCGTGGCTGAGCAATTTACCGGCTCTGCTGGCAAGTACGTGAAGCGCGAGGACACGGTGCGTTCCTTCAAGGGTATCCTCGAAGGCGAGTACGACCATATTCCAGAGGCCGCCTTTTACATGAAGGGATCGATTGATGAAGTTATTGAAGCAGGGAAATAGGACCTATTGGACCTATGAAGAAGCTCCATCTAAGTATTGTCACACCAGAACGCATCGTCTATGAGGACGAAGTAGATTCGGTTTCGGTCATGACAGATATGGGTGAAGTGACAGTTCTTCCAGACCACATTCCGCTCGTCGCCAACCTGCGAGCAGGTGAACTCACGTTGCGCAAAGACGGGGCAGTTCAATACCTGGTGGCATCCACAGGATTCCTCGAAGTGCGTCCTGGAAACAAACTCGTTGTGCTTGCGGACACGGCAGAGCGAGCTGAGGAACTTGAACTCGAAAAAATTGAAGAGGCGCGTGAACGTGCCCGGCAACTTCTTGAAGAAAAACGTCATGTTGACGATGTCGCCTTTGCGGACGCGGCGGCGATCCTAGAGCGAGAGCTCGCACGGCATCGGGTGGCTGTGAAGAGAAAAAAATATAAGGACGTTGGAAAGATTTTTTCGTGATCTCTATGATCGTTGAACACGAATCACACTCGGTACAAAAAGAGCATGAATGGCTCAGACAGCAAGAAGTCATTTCCAAAATTCTGGATCATGGCATGGAAGCTTATGTAGATCAGATTCCAGATCTTGAGCAGGCTTTTGATTCCAACGAGCACACCCTTTGCTGCATGGACGAAGGTGTCGCGCTAGGTGATCTTCGGTCTGCTGGCTCTGGGATTCTCACACAGGGAGCAGAGCGCGCGGCGTTTATTGCAAAGCTCAAAGCCGCTGGTGTGAAGGATATCATGAGCCACGAAGGCTGTGGCGCGGCAGGTCTGTATCGCGATCGTCACGGCATCACAGACAAAACGGTTGATGAAGTCGCGATCGAGCAGACGCAGAAAATCGCTCGTGAGCTCGGCGTCCCCTACAAAGGGCATGTGACTGAGTTAGATCGACCAAAAGAGTTTCACAATGCCCGTGTCGTGTATGTTGATGGCACTGGCCGTTTCAATCCAAGCCGCGTGCCAGGACTTCCGCAGGGTTTTGTCGTGAGCGCACGTTTCATGACTCCAGAACAGGCCCTGTCAGAAGTACAGCTTGCGATACATATTGCTTTTGGTGAGCATGGATTTGGTGGAAAGTTTACACAGGACGATCCGCTCGTCGTCGTCGCGATCGGGGACAGCACAGCATCTGGTTTTTCTGGTACGGATCTTCAGCGCGAGTTGCAAACGATCCTGGGGGAGAAAAGGATACGGGTCGATCAGTTTTCCGTCCCTCGAATAGGGATGCAGGAGGCCGCCTAATTTTGGAGTCCATTGACTTTTTCGATTGGATCGGGCATACTTTCGGCCGCCCACCAACCGAGGTCATCCATGGGACGTCTGAGCTTGTTCGATCAAGGAGTGGTAGAGACGCTACGGAATCGCAGCATCATCGAGCATGAAAACGGCGGACTTTTCCACCTGGACAATGGCGTCATCGCGATTCGCTGTCCAGATGGAGACCAGATGCTGGATCGCATAGAGCATGACCGTGACGTGACGCAAGCGGCTGGGGGAAAGCTCCGAGTGCATCTCATCACACACCACGGTGGATGCATGGTCGTCGCGCCAGATTCACCGCTGTACCCTGGCATGGGCATCGACGAGTACTGCCTTAAGCAAATCCGCGAGGCAGAAATGCTCAAGGAGATCCACACGATTACCGCCGAGATCCATGCACCGTGTGGCAAGGCGATATCGCTGGGACTTACGCTCGTGCACCAGATCGTCCTTCAGATGGCGGCCAAGCCGCGCATCAAGGCGGTCGATCCAACCAACAAGGTCATCTGCCGCCTCCACGTCGACCACCCAGACGGTCGCAAGCGGACATACTTCATCTCCCGCGCCAAGTGGATTGCCTACTGGAAGGTGGAAGGTCGCTGCCTCTGGGGACATTTGTTCCCGAGTGATCCCTACGAGGATCCGTCCGCGATCGAGCCAGTCGCGCCCGCAGACAGTGAGCCATTCCCTCGTCCCTACAGTTCCTAGGTCATTCTCGACCAACGCGCCCTCGTCAGCCATGATGAGGGCCTGCCCGCCATAGCTTCCTCGTCCGCCATAGGCTTGGCGACGGCGGAAGCGACGGCGGGTTTTCTCATTGTGATAAGATTGCGTTACTATGGCCTCAGACCTTCTCTCAAAATTGAATCCAGAACAGCAAACGGCTGTAACGCACGTGAGCGGTCCGCTCATGATTGTGGCCGGCGCCGGGACGGGGAAGACCACCGTAATCACCCACAGAATCGCGTGGCTCATCGAGCAAGGTCATGCAAAGCCTGAGAACATCCTGGCTCTGACCTTCACTGAGAAAGCGGCAGCAGAAATGGAAGAACGAGTGGATCGATTGCTGCCGTATGGATA
>JACRJW010000032.1 GCA_016235605.1 Candidatus Uhrbacteria bacterium
TGTATGGGAGGCGTGTTCATGCCGCAGTCCTGCGCTTCAGACAGCTGACGAACCGGGACTTCTGGACGACAGTCATTGCACAGCGGGTTCATGAAAAATTCGACGAAGGAAGGGTTGTGAAAGCCAAAAGAGTACCCATCCTGCCGTCGGACACCGTGGAAGATCTGCAGATGCGTGCGCTTCCGGAAGAGCACTCGGTACAGATCGCGATGCTGCAGGATGTAATGACAGGGAGGCTCAGGGAATTGGAGCCGGAATTCCTCGTCAGACCGGAAGAGAGACATCTGCTGGAACAGGCAAAGCGGGAAGCGATTGAATGGTATCCAAAAGGGTGACGCATGTTGTTCCTCGTCTCCGCTCGGAATGACATGTGTTTAGTGTCATGGTGAGCTGAGCCTGTGGTGAGCCTGACGAACCAACGAACCATCACATCATCATCATAATCTCCCGTTTCAGCGCGAAGAATTCGTCGGAGAATTTTAACTCGTGCTTCCGGTTCGGCCCGAAGGGGATATGGAATTCCTTCTTGATACTCCCCGGACGCGGCGACATGAGGAACACGCGATCGGAGAGAAAGATGGCTTCTTCAATATCATGCGTCACAAAGATCACGGTTTTGCTTTCTTTTACCCACAGATCTGCAAGAAACTCCTGCATCTGGGACCGCGTCTGGCTGTCGAGTGCGCCGAAGGGCTCGTCCATCAGAATAATTTTCGGATCACTCGCGAGTGTGCGGGCAATCGCCACGCGCTGTTTCATCCCGCCCGAGAGTGTATGAGGATAGGCCTTCGCAAAATTTTCAAGAGCTGTCAGAGAAAGATACCGATCGACAATCGGCCCGATTTCACACTCTTCCCTGCCCGAAAAGCGCAGGCCGCTTGCAATGTTATCCGCTACGGAAAGCCACGGAAACAGTGCGAAGTTCTGGAACACCATGCCGCGATCCCGACTCGGACCACGCACGGCGTATCCGTTAAACCGTATCGATGCATCAGGCGCGGCTTCAAGGCCCGCAATCATCCGCAGAAGCGTGCTCTTCCCGCAGCCGCTTGGTCCGACGATCGATACGAATTCTTTTTCCGCAACGGTCATCGAGACATCGTGCACCGCCTCGACGACGCTAGTGTCGCGGTGTGCTGAAAACACTTTGGAGACGTGGTCGAGTTCAAGCATGTGCCTTGAGCTTGGGAGCCCACGGGAAGAAAACCGGATACAAATTTCTCATCGTGATATCCGTGATGAGTCCGATGATGCCGATAACGAGAATGCCTCCCATCACATTCGGGGTCCGCAGCAATCTCTGCGCTTCGATAACCACGAGTCCGATGCCGGAGCTGGCTCCGACGATTTCCGCCGCCATCAGGGCCGACCATGCCCACCCGACGGAAATACGCAGATCATCGTAGATCCGCGGCTTCACGAAGGGCAGAATGACACGATAGACAATCTGTCCTCGTCCGGCACCGAGCGTCCGTGCGGACTCAATAAGTTCCTTCGGGGTCGAAGCAACGGCATTCGCTACCATCAGTACCAGTTGAAAAAAAACACTTTGAGCGATGACGATGACTTTTTCCGTTTCACCGATCCCGAACCAGAGAATGAAGAGGGGAATGAGTGCAGGGGTCGGCGTGTAGCGGATGAAGCCGACGATCGGCTCGATGATTGCTTCCATTTTCCGGCTTAAACCCACTGCAATGCCGAGGGGTATTGCGAGCACGACGGCAATGACAAACCCTGTCAGTACGCGCTCAATGCTGATTGCAATGTCAGACGCGAAGCTGCGCTCTGCAAAGAGAAACCAGAGACCCCGCGCCAGTGCCGTCGGCGTAGGCAGGAAGAAAGGCTGCACAAGTCCGCCATAGGTCACAGCACTCCACAGCACGAACACCATGATGAATGGCACCGCGCCGAGGAGAGTGGAAAACCATTTACCGTGTCCCATTAATGGCAGCGAGAATCGAAGCATCAACAGCAGAGGACAGATCCGGTTTTGCACCGCTGATCTGACCGGTCTTCCGGAAGATGTCCACGAACGTCTCTGTCACATCGTAGATGCTCGGAGTGGCTCCTTTCGTAAAGTATGCGACATTCTCCTTGTATGCCGGCCACCGCAGTCCTGTAACCTGCTCCGCAAACTCCTGCGGGGTCAGCTGATAGTGCTTTGCCATGATCGCATTCGATTCCTCCGGATGCTGATTCCAGTAATCGACAGCTCTGAACCAGCCGCGCGCAACCTTGGCGACCGTCTCCGGATGATCTTTGAGGTACTGCTCCTGCACGGAAAGAATATCCACGATCACGCCGGGAGCGTCTTTGCTGCTCAGAAGTATATGTCCGCCGGCACGTTCCTTCGCCTTCGAAAGCCACGGCTCGAATGTAACAGCCGCTTCCGCTTTGCCCGCTGCGAATGCGGCCCCCGCGGCCCCTGCCTCGGTATCGACCTTGTTCACGTCAGAAAATGCGATGCCGTTCTTTTCCAGTAGATAATCCAGAAGTGCTTCACTCGCGTAATTCTTCTGTACCAGAACGGTCTTGCCCTTCAGATCCTCCAGAGTTTTAATCGCATCTGTGGCTACGATGCCGTCCGCTCCGTTACTGAAGTCCATACCCAGAATCGCAACAGAGTGAATACCCTGATCGTGATCCAGCACCAGCTGATCGACCGTTTCCGCAATCGCCTGATTTTCACCGCGCTCCAGAATCAATTTTCGCTGCGCGACATCCGGCGTTGTAATGATCTCCACATTGATGCCGTCGTAGAATCCCTTTTCCTTCGCAAGATAAAGAGGTGCGTATCCGATCCACGTATCGACGTTGATCTTAAACTGCACCTTCGCTCCGACATCGGCCGCCGGTCCGCTCTGAGTAGCGCACGCGCTGAGAATCATGCCTGCTAAACAGAGAAGCGAAAACGTGCGCAAGGAAATTGATTGGAACATGGAGAGGAAGTGAAAAAATGTAATGTCATGTTATTTTAACATGTCAAATTAGTCAATAAAAATCGGCAATATGCAATTATTTGTTGACTTTGCCTTATACATCAGGTAAATTTGGCTTGTCGATAATTTTCGACAACAATGGATGAACTTTTCGCCAGACTCGGCCTCAACGAGAAGGAGACAGAAACCTTCCGGACATTGCTCTCGCTCGGCGCACAGCCTGTCAGCGTAATCGCAAAGCACGTGCATCTTCCGCGATCATCGATGTACTTCATCGTTGAAAAACTCAAAGAGCATCGTCTGATTGAGGAATTTGAGCGGACGGGTATCCGGTATGTGAAATGCATCCCCGTCCGCGATCTTCCGGATGTCGTAAAAGCGCAGCAGCGGGGAATGCAGCAGACACTCGAATTGCTCAGGGAAAAACTGCCGCAACTGCAGGCGCTGGAGAATACACTCACGGTCACACCGAAAGTAAAACTCTCGGAAGGGATGGATGCCGTCATGAAAGTGTATGAATCACTCGCGCATGAGAAACAGATCTACTCCTACTTCAATCCTGCCGTTTTCATGAAAATGATGCCGGCGTACGCAACATTCATCTCGGACGCAGTCATTCCTGCCGGAGGAAAAGCGAAAGAAATCGTTGTCGACTGTAAAGAAGCGCGTGCCTACAAAAAGAAGTTTCACTCAAAGAATCATCAGTACAGGCTTCTCCCTGCAGGAGTCACCTTTTTGTCCGACTGCATCATCTGTAAAGACAGAGTGTGTTTCGTGACCTACGGCGAAAAGCAGATCGCCGCGATTGAATTATTCAGCACGACGCTCGCTGCAACACAGAGGGTTATTTTTGATCAGATGTGGAAGTCACTGGAATAAAGCATCTACTCAAACCACTTCTGGAAGAACGTCCTGTGGTGCATGAA
>JACRJW010000031.1 GCA_016235605.1 Candidatus Uhrbacteria bacterium
GCTATGGCAGGTTACCTTTTCTCGAACACGAAACTGCGTGAAGAATTGTCGAAATCGAAGAACGCGGAACAGGCCGGAAAGATTCTTGCGAAGCACCTCAAGCATGACGGTGAAAAGATCGGCGAGGAGACCATGAAATTTGTGAAGAGCGATATGGTGCAGGACAATCTCTCGAAGGCGAAGAAGCTCGCAAGCGAGTACGCGGTGAAGATGAAGAAGGACATGACGTCGTTCGTGAAACAGGAGAAGAAGGCGATCGGGTCCGCGAAGCAGAAGGTGATGAAGAAAGTCGCGACGAAGGTGAAGATGAAAGTGAGGAAGTTGAGTTGAAAGCCGCAAAGGGGACAATTTTGAGAGCTATTGACATAAATATGTATTTAGTTCAAGGTATCTACCTTGTTCTATGCCTGAGCTTCTTTTTAACGCCGAGCATTTTCCAAAGCTGACTCCTCAGGATGTCTTCCTATTCACGACAAATCCAATTGAGGCAAAACTGGAAGAATGCGCATCATCTCAGGAACGTGAAAAACTTTCCCATTTACGTAGCACAAGCTATGAAGCTGAGGGGCAATCGCTTCAGTGGTTTCAGGGCAATGGCCAATGGAACGAAAAATTGCAAGAACTCGCTCGCGACGCAAGAACAAAGTATCGCAAATGGATTCGTACCCTTGAAGGGCGGTATCCCAATGTAAAGCCACCGTCATCGCGAAAATCAGTCGATCTCCATTCTATTGATGGATCCGCGAACCTTCCTTTTGTTTTGTCCAATATGGACAAGGTAACGGGCGTGCGTTCGGGGCGCAGTGCAACACGGGCGGGAGGATGGGCTGCATGGCCACAAAGCAAGCCACCAATGAAGACAGAACATTATATAAAAGACACAAAAAAACTCGATGCACGATACCTTGAGCCGGTCCACCTCACACCAGCTTCCACTATAGGAGAAGCGAGGCGATATTTTGCAAAACGTGGAATGGATACAGCAGTTATTTCAGATGCCAATGGCAAACTTCTCACTCTTATGAAACGCGAACTTGTCCCGGATGCTGCTGATGAGGATGCTGAAATTGCCAGTTTCCTCCGTGGGAAGAATGGGCGAGTAGTAACACTCCGCTATGGTAAGGAGCCAGGCGACGCTATTGACCTAATGAAACGAGAGCACCGTCATTTTTTGCCGATTGTCGATGGGCAAAAGAAAACGCGTGGAGTGATCACACGTGAATCTGCGGAAATGTATTATCGTTTTCCCCCAAACGTTGATCAAGAAGGTCGTCTGAAGACACTCGTTGCAGTCAGTGCTTTTCGAAAGAACGTCTACAAGCGTGTGAAAGAGTTGATCGCATGGGGAGTAGATGGCATTGTTCTGGACAGTCCTCATCTTGATCAAGGCACGGATTATGAGGATATTATTCGAAATGTACGGAAAATGATCGACGAATCCGGCAGGAAGATCTTGCTCGTTGCCGGCAACGTAATCGACCCCGACGCAGCGAAAAATGCAATAGCAGCAGGTGCGCATTGTGTGAAAGTTGGCATTGGACCGGGTGCAGTCTGCACGACACGTGACGAAACCGGTGTGGGAGAGCCCCAATGGAGTGCGGTATATGATTGTGCTAAAGCGGCTCGATCACTTGGAGGATTTGTTTGGGCGGACGGTGGAGTGCGTCTTCCTGGTGACGCTGCAAAACTTCTTGCAGCTGGTGCGAGCCAGGTGATGATTGGTACGATCGCTGCCGGTACATACGACAGCCCCGGTCCTATTCTGCAACATGGCAATGAACGTTATGTAGAACATTATGGCATGGGTTCTGATTTGGCTTTCGGTTTACGTGAGGACGTAGACGAAGATGATGTTGAAGAAATGCTCTATATAGGTCGGCCATCAGAAGGTTTGCGTTCAGCCAAAGTGATGGTGTATCCCGATATGGATACGATCTTCAAACAATTCCGGAGATTTGCATATGGTGCAAAATCAATGGGTACTTTTTTGGGAGCATGGACACTTGAGCAGGCAATTCGTTTTGCCCGCTTTGGGGTACAGACGACCAGCGGGTATCAGGAAGGGAAAGGCAAACCTGTTGTATGAACCACGCAGTTCTCTTCGATTGGGATAACCTCCTCGTACCGACACACGAGTCGTGGTTACGCGCCAATCAGGAGACGTTCGCCAGACATGACAGGCAGCTCGATGAAAAAACATTTCTTCAATTGGGTGGTGGCACGAAGCTTGCCGATTTACTGAGAGAATTGGATCTGGATCTAGCTCTTACCGACGTCATCCAGCACGAGCGCAATAGTGTATACGATGTTCTTCTTGAAGAATCGGAATGGGAAACGGGTGCTCAGGAATTACTGGATGTTCTGAAAGTCAGGCAGGTCTTACTCGGCGTTGTGACAAGCGCGCGACGCCAAAACATGAACGTAATGACTCGTCGTCTCGATGCATCACGCTTCTTTCTGTCAAACACGATCATTTGCCGCGAGGATGTAGCTGACCGCATCAAGCCGGATCCTCATGGTCTTCAGCTTGGCGCCGGACGTCTGGGCGTTCCTGCAGAAAATTCTTTTTATCTGGGAGATCTGAAGGCGGACATGGAGGCTTCGAAGAACGCAGGTATGAAAGGCATCCTCGTCAAAAATAAACTCACGCAATCAGATGCCCACACACACGCGGTGGCGGTGTACGCATCACTTACAGAGTGCCGGGAACGGCTGGATGAATGGCTGAAGTGATTATAATAATGCGGCCGGTGACGGCTTGCTCTTGCATCACACACAAAAATCCGGTACATATTTCTCATGGATAGTCCCGTCAGACCAAAAAAGGAACTCTGCGAGCTGCACTTTCACCTTGGCCAGTCGGTCGAGCCGCATATTTTGTGGAGCATTGCGCATGAGCAGGGGATTAAATTGCCCAGCAAAGACTACTGGGAATTTTATGATCTCGTGACGCTCAATAAGAAGGAGGTCGCGTGGGAGGATTATCACAAACTGTTTCACCTCACGGAGCTGATCCAGTCGTCGCCGGTGTCGATGGAACGCACGGTGTATGAAGTGATCGGCGGCGCTTACCGAAACAGCAATATCACCTTGCTCGAGCCGTCGTTTAACCCGATGTTCAGAAACCGCAGCGGTGAGCGGGATCTCGACCAGATCATTCTCGCGGCGCTGCGCGGGATGGAGAAGGCGTTGGCAGAATTCCCGCAGGTGCGTGCGGGGCTGATGCTCCTCCTCGACCGCCGTCTGCCGCTCGAAAAAAATGCGATCATCGTCAGCAAGGCCATCAAGTACTGTGACCGCGGCGTCGTCGGCATCGACATCGCGGGACCGTTCGGCGATGGATTCAGGTACGAGGATTACAGCAAGCTATATACTGAGGCCCGCGCAGCTGGACTGAAGACGACGGTCCACACAGGGGAGGACGGGACGGTGGAGGAAATGGATCACGTGCTCGATGTCCTGCCGCTCGACCGTCTCAACCATGGTTTCCGTGCCTACACCGACAAAAAAGTGATGGCGAAGGTCGTGAAGAAGAATCTCACGATGTGTCTCTGTCCGACCTCGAACCTCAGCGTGAAATTCATCCGCGACATTGAACATCTGAAGGAAGTGATCCAGACGCTCTGGAAGAACGGCGTGAAGTTCTGCATCAATACCGACAATCCTTCAATGCTCCGGACGAATCTGAAAAAAGAACTCGCGCTGATGACGGACAACGACATTCTCACGGACAAGCAGGTCGACCAGACGGTGCAGTGGGCGTTCGAAGCAAGTTTTGTGCCGACGGCGCCTGATAAGAATTTGTATCTTTGATTTTTATGCAGACTTTTTCGACCATCATCGCATCGTCCTCCTTCTCCGAATGGGACGTAAAGTCCCGTGGGGACCACGTCCCTTTACGGGAGAAGGTTGGGATGAGGGGAGTGGGCGTCGGAGGGGCGTTTGTCTTGGTGCGACATTCCATCATGCTCTCAGCATTTCACGAACCGCGGCCCCTCTCCCTAACCCTCTCCCCCGGGGAGAGGGGAAACTAACTATGGCAAAGCCTTCATCCTCATCGGCCAAAATCATCCCGACCGAAGGGCTGACCTTCGACGATCTGCTTCTTCTTCCGGGCTTCACGAACTTCAAACGCCGCGAGGTCGACCTCACCACAAAACTGCATCCGACGATTGTCCTCAAACTTCCGATCCTCGCTTCGCCGATGGATACTGTCACCGAAGAGGCGATGGCGATTGCGATTGCAGAGGCCGGGGGCATGGGAATTATTCACAGGAATCTTGCACCGGAGAAACAGGCCGCGATTGTGAAGAAAGTAAAATCTACGAAAGCTTCCGATTCTACTATCGCAGCCGTTGATAAAGCCGGCCATCTGCTCTGCGGCGCAGCCGTTGGGGCGGGCGAAGACATGGAGGAGCGCGTAAAACTGCTGATGAAGGCCGGCACGGACATCATCTGCGTCGACTCCGGTCACGGTCACTCACAATTTATTATCGACATCATTCACTTCATCAAAAAACAATCGAAATCTCAGGTCGTGATGGCGGGCAACGTCGCAACGTTCGAGGGTGCCGCTGCACTCATCAAAGCAGGCGCAGACATCCTGCGAGTCGGGGTCGGCCCCGGCAGCATCTGCACGACGCGTGTCGTGACCGGCATGGGTGTGCCACAGATCACGGCGATTATGGAGGCGGTGCGGGCGACGAAAGGCACAAAGGGCACAAAGGGCACAAAGGTCACTGTGGTTGCGGATGGGGGCATCAGGCAAATGGGGGACATGGCGAAGGCACTCGGCTGTGGCGCACACGCAGTGATGCTCGGGAGCATGCTTGCGGGCCACACAGAGGCCCCGGGAGAGTTGATTGCCGTCGACGGCACCACCTACAAGCGGTATCAGGGAATGGGCTCGGTGTCGGCCATGAAGCGCGGAGGGGCGGAACGGTACGGTCAATCGAAGAAGACCGAAGAGAAAAAATTAATTGCAGAAGGAGTGGAAGGACTTGTTCCTGCAAAGGGATCAGTCAACGATTTCTTGTATCAAGCAAGTGGCGCACTTCGTTCTGCGTTCTACTACATCGGCGGAAAGAATTTTGCGGAGTTCCACAAACATGCCCGTTTCATCCGCATCACGAATGCGGGACTCAAAGAAAGTCATCCGCATACGATTAACATTACGAGTGCAGGAAGCAGTTACATGGGTTGATTCCCTTTTTGAATACCCAGCAGCAGCCCCCGCAGGGGTCCCGCAGGACCGTCCCCGGCTGCGGCGTCGGAAAGACAATCTCATGCCTCGCTATCCTTATCCTCCCGCAGCCACGGAGGGCTGCTGCTGGTTTTAAATTGGGATGAAGACTAGAAATTGTAAAGTGTCGTTTTTTCTGCTATACTAAAGCAGAAACAAACATATGTCTCTCACCGAAAAAGAAATCCGGCAGATGATCAAAATCGCCCGCGCAACGCGCAGCAAGGCTTTCGCACACCGCTCCGGACACAAAATCGGCGCGAGTGTTCTCACGGATACCGGCGAAGTGTTCGGCGGATGCAACATCGAGAGCGTCATCAGCGGCCTTGGCAGCTGCGCGGAGCGCACTGCCATCGACCATGCTATTACGCATGGCCAGTACAACGTCCGCGCCATCTGCACCGTTGATGATGGCATGACCCCCATGTGCGGTGCCTGTCTGCAGTACGCGCTTCTCTTCTCACAAATGTCCGACGATGAAATCTTCGTCGTGAATGCCGACAGCAAAAATCATTACAACGTCACGCCGCTCAGCACCCTGCTTCCGCAGGGGTACAAGACGAAGAGTAATCTGCAGCAGATTAAGGCTTACAAAAATGGGAAGGGGAAAAAGAAGAAGAGGAAGAAGCAAAAGCATTAGAATTAGCGTTTGTGGTCCTTTTTAAGCGGTAGGGATATTTGACATATTTAAATATATTGTTAAAATAACATCCTATTTCCATAGGTATGTCAGAATCCATCTACGTCACCCGCGACGGCGAGATTCCGGAAAACAGAACCAAGGGGCGGGTGCGTCATAAGAATCAGACGCATTTGAGCGAACTTCAGATACATAAGAGTCAGGCACATGATGGTCAGACTCTATTCTCCGGCGATGCTGTTGCCGATGTGGATTTTCCGGCGCATGTGCTCGGAGAGAGCGGACTGTCGCTTCTGAAGGGTGTGAAATCCCCGGCAGGCACCATGCTCCACGTACGCAGCTTCCTTGCTCGGATGGGACTCGATGCCGATTTATTACAGCTCAACTGCGACGGCAAAACAGAAGCGCATGCACGTGTTCGCCTGCGTTACCTCACGAGCGCACAACGTGAGGGTAAACGGGTCTTTCCCATCCATGATGCCATACGCGCGGAACTTGCTTCCCGTGCGTTTCCTCTCGGGAACTTAATCATTCTTGGAGATGCAAAACCTCTGACAGAAGCAGAAATCCATGATGAGGAAGAAGCAGGCGGTATTGTTCTGCCCGATGGCTGGGAATTGGAGAGTGATGGCGTCACGGTTCGTATTCCTCTTGAACAAGGTCTCCAGTTTGCGACTGACGCAGCAACAACGCTGACGCGCGGGGATCTGGCCGGAGTCATGAAAACGGGGAAGCGCGGGCTGCGCGCTTTTCAGGAAATGCTGCTTTCCCCGTCGCCGCTGCTGAAGCCGGGGTTCGACGTGCGCGGAACGAGACTGCGCGTTCGCAGAGGATTGAGCCTTATTCTTGATCGTAAGACCAGCCATACGTCCGTACGCCACTCGTCGTCGCCCTGGATTGAAGCCGATAGCGTCAGTGATGCGCGTCACTGGGAACTCCAGACAACGGAATCCGTTGCGCCCGAAGATGTCATGGTGCGGGGGAGAATTTTCCGGACCGAGATCGCAGGATCAAAAACGTCCGTGTCCGTTCCCGTGGGTCTTACGATGGGCCAAAAGGCTGTCACGCTTGATCGTTGTTCAAAGGAACACCGCATGGAAGTAGGCGGATTGCTTTCTCTCATCGGTGCCAATCCCTCCATCGGCGGTGTGCTCATCAGTCCTGAGGGCGCTACGGTGCTGCCGACAAACGGGAGTTCGTTGTGGAAGCTGGTGCGCTACACGGCGCTGGAGGGAAGGATGCCCGATGATCATTATAAAGATATGATCCGGCATGATCTGCGTGCATCCATTGAGCAACATCCTGCGGTGGTCGCTCTCGGACACGCCGTCCGCAATCCGGCCAATCACTACCTGCGGCATGCACTCGTCAGCCGCACGCTTCTGCTTCCCGATGAGATGAATGAACTGGCGGTGAAGGCGGGTGTCGGCGCATTTTTCTGCTCCGAACTCCAGCAGCATCGCGGGAATAGTGAGGCTCCCAATGCTGCCCGTTACAGTGTCACGA
>JACRJW010000030.1 GCA_016235605.1 Candidatus Uhrbacteria bacterium
CGCCTCCTTTTCGAAAGCCTCTGGCGCACCGGAGAAAAAGGCAAAAAAGTCACCGCCGAAGAAATAAAAACCCTCCCCGCCCCCTCCCCCGTCCCTTTCCAGACCCGCACCGCCTCGGTCCTCCGGGAATTCTTTCTGAGTCGCAACAGCCTGATCATCTTCAGCATCTGCGGCGTCCTCGCAGCAGCCATGACCTACGGCCTCTACCGCCACAACCTCGCCCTCAATCTCCAGCAAATGCGTGTACAAGCTCAGGGTATCGCCTCCACCGCCGCCCTCCAGTTCGACGCGAAGGACCTTGATCAATTGCGAGTGGAGTCAGACTGGAAGAAGCCGCAGTGGGCGAAGGTGGTGAATCAGCTGAGAGAGATTCGGGAGAACAATAAAGATATCGTTTATGCATATATTATTAGGAAGACTTCGGAGAATTCCATGGAGTTTGTGTCTGATGCCGATTCGATGAATCCTTATGCAAATTCAGACAATGATCCGCTTAACAATGTGAATGTTGATGCTGGACCCATGATTGGCACAGGTGCAATTTTATTACAATGGCCTGGTCAAAAATATAATGATGCACCAAAGCAAACGTTTACCGCCTATCAAGGCAGTACTACTACTGATATTTTGTTGGATCAATGGGGAACGGTGCTGAGTGGCTATGCACCTATTAAGGACGCAAATGGTCGTGTGAACGCAATCATGGCAGTTGACATCAAAGCCGATAAACTAAAGAAACTATCGCAAGATACATTTTCGCCGGTCTTGTGGTTTATGCTCATTTTTTTGTCTTTCGTCCTCATCCGCATTCCTGCCTTCAACCGGTCACTTTTTAAGGGATTCGTCTGAAGAAAATCTCCAAACGCGGCCTTCACATCGTTCATTTTACGTTATAAAGTAGTCATCACTATGAAGAATCTGCCAGTTTGGTTGTACGTACTAGTTGCATTATTGATTGCTGTTTTGGCTAATTCGATAACTACTATTTGGGCCAGAGGTGATAAGTTTTCCATTTGGTTTTTTGCTGTCTTAATAATTTCACCATTGGTTTATCTTTCTTTCGGACTAGTGACAACTCGCCTTGGGCTTGCAGTCACATCCGGAGTAGTTGATTCCCTACTGACAATAGTGACCATTGTTGTGGGGCTAGTGCTTTTTCAAGAATGGCAGAGAGTATCGCTAGTGCAATACCTAGGAATGGCTCTTGCCGTCTGTGGCATTTTCCTTATGCTTTTTTTCTCGAAGGACGTTACCTAATTGGCATCATTCATGGTTGCTACCTATCGATTCTGCCCCAAGAAATATGAATAAATTTACAATGCCAGAAGTGAAAAGGCATCAGAAAAAAATCCCTTTCGCGTCATTGCATTTTTCTGCTGTTAATAAACTGGCAAATTCTTTTGCGAATCATATTGAGGCAAATTTTGATGTTATAGCAGATATACTACTGGACTACGAAAGCTTCGAAGTTGTGCAAGATGAAATTGCACGTGCGCTTGATTTGATGAGAAACCTCCATGAAAACAAAAAATATTTCGCAGTTCGCATCGGTGAAGTTACGTCTTTCCTTCCAAGAAATCAGCCACTCTATGCTTTAGCTTGTTTCGTTATTGTACCCTCACTTATGGCGAGTGAAGTTCATTTTCGCATACCTCATAGCATGCAAAATTTTTTCCCAAAATTACTAAAAGCCCTAAATTTTACCGTCTTTTTTCCTAATGTTATTGTGTCAAACGCAGGAAGACTTGAATTTTTGAAAGAGCGCTCAGCATTGCGAATCAACCCAAAAACCGAAGATAGTATTCCTATTACCGATGCCGTCGTTTTCACAGGTACTCCTCATCATGCTGATCGTCTTCGTCTGATCTTCGATCAGCGGACACTTTTTATTGCCAATGGATCTGGACATAATCCTTTGGTATTAACAGAAGACGGGGACATTTCAAAAGCCGTCGAAGCTACACTCAATCTACAGCTTTATAACCAAGGTCAAGACTGTGCTGCCCCCAATGCGATTCTTGTACATCGAAATACCTACGAAGCATTTATTGATTTACTACGAGAAAGAATAAAAAAAGTTAAAGTTGGTTGTTATCGTGATAGATCTTGCAGAGTCGGGCCTATTAGTGATCCCGAAGATCTCAAAAGAATTCAGATGCTCTTGATAGATAATAGGAAATGGCTTGATCCCACCACACCTGGCAATATTAATAGTCATGATGCCATTGTCGAGCCCACAATAATATGTAGACCTCTGAAAGAAGGAGGGAATTTTACTGAAGTATTTGCGCCGATAATCATTGTGCAAAAATATGATGATGATGCAGATTTATGCCTATATTTTGAGCATCCTAGTTATGCTCGAAATGCCATGTATATTTCACTTTTTGGTAATAGTCATTTCATAGAAACATTCATTCGTAAATCTATTGACGGAAAAAAATTGCATTCAAAATCTTCAGTGCTTCTCAATACTCATCTTCACGCACCTGGGGTAGAAAGGGGTACACAACCATACGGGGGATATGGATATGCAGCCTCCAGTTTGAGCATCAATGGGAAAATTGTTTCAAAGCCCACATTACCGCAGCGAGATATTTATGATCATATTGCAAAGTACCTTTTAGGTACAGGAAAAGTTAAGCAAAGAAAAAATGCCCTGCGTTTAATGGGGAAAATTGTAACCAAAAATGTGAATAAGTTGATGGGTTTGAAAATGATAGAAAAAAATATGGTGAGTCAAAACACCTCTGGGAAAATTTATTTGGATTCTCTTGATATCATTGCCACTGATAAGCAGCGCTACATTGAGTTTGGATCGAAACATATGTTCGTTCTTCTGGACTATCCGAATGTAGAGCATATTGCCAATATGCAACCCAAACACATTCATCAGGTTCGTACCTTGCGTAAATTTCTTGAAAGAAAACATCAAATCGATGTGGATGATATGACTCGTTTTCTTTATTCTGTTGTTAAAAAAAGAGAGGCAAGGGGTGGTGCTGAACGTGTTGAACAATTGACTTTTTTTCAAAATGTATACCAACTATTGCTTGGAAAGAATGTGGGCCCCCGCCTTGCACATTTTCTTATTGATGCAGACCGAGCCCATATCGTTACTCTGCTTGATGTCTAAGAGTTGAATTTTTAAGTGTAATAAACTAAAATGGTATTCTGTAAATTATTGCAAAACTACCGTTTTTCATATAGAATGTATATATGGAAACAAAAATCAATGAAGGTTCTTCTCGAAGACTAACATATATAGGTGGGAGTATAGTTTTAGCCGCAATCATAGTTATTGACTTGGTGTCTTGGTTTCTTTATCAATACACAGTCACTCTTCTTACAGACAATCTTCGTCAACGACTATTGTCCATTGCTACTACACAAGTAAGCAATATCGACCCGATTGATATTCAGTCTCTGCAAAACGAGGAAGATTGGAAGAAACCCGCATGGAGGAAAGTCGTAAATCAATTAAAAATGGCGAAGAACAATAACGACAACATCGTTTTCATGTACATTTTCCGAAAGGCTAATAATGATCCTTCAAGGATGGTTTTTGTTGCAGATGCGGAATCGATCAATCCATATGCCAATACTGATGATGATCCGACGAATGATGTCGATGCTAATGGAGACGGTATGGTAGACCCCGATGGGGCAGATCAACTTCAATGGCCCGGACAAGATTACCCTGAACCACCGTCGGAGGCTTTCCAAGCTTATGAGGGACCTCTTACGAATCGTGAGCTGTATTCAGACTCCTTTGGTGAAGTTCTGACTGGTTACGCACCCATAAAGAATGACAATGGCGAAACGATTGCGGTGCTAGGAACAGATATCAAAACAAATGATTTTTTTACCGTAACGAGACAGACGCTATACCCGTTTCTATTGTTCATCATTTTTCTTGTCTTAGCGATAGTAATCTTAGCGACAGCTCTAATAAAAATATGGAACAAACGTGTTGAAATTTTTGCTGAACTCGATCGCCAAAAGGACGAACTCTTGAGCATCGTCAGTCATCAACTTGCGACTCCTATTACGTCGGTGAAGTGGTATGTGGAAATGTTGATGGATGGGGATCTGGGTACATTAACTAAGGAACAAAAAGAACACATTCATTCAATGGACGGGATCTTCGCGGATCTCTCGGATCTTGTAAGTATGATCCTTGATGTTTCCAGAATTCAGCTCGGTAGAGTGCAAATTTCAAAACAGGATCTGGATCTAAAGGAATTCTTTAAGGAAATTCTGGAAATCATTGAGCCCAAGGCTAAGGAGAAGCCGGTGGTGTTCAATGTTTCGATTCCGCAAACATTCCCTGCCGCGAAACTGGATAAGCGTTACACGCACATGACAATCGAGAACCTTCTGACCAACGCCATCAAGTACACTCCTGCGAATGGTACTGTGGACTTCAAGGTGGAGATTCGCGGCAAGGAAATTTATTGTCACGTGAAGGACACCGGCTGCGGCATTCCGAAGGCTGATCAGGATAAGATCTTCGAAAAACTCTTCCGTGCGAGCAATGTGCGGAATACAGTCGATGGAAATGGGTTCGGACTTTATGTAGCAAAGGGTGCCATTGAGGCGCAGGGCGGAAAGATATGGTTTGAGAGCGCGGAGAACAAAGGGACGTCATTCTTTATCACTCTTCCGCTGAATGAGACTGTGGTGAAGTCCGTATAACCGCTGTGTTCTTAGATCTTCAAGGCGTGCAATAATGAGAGCATCGTTTCATTTTTAATATGATTCACCATCGAGTACTTCTCGCGATAGATGGTACGGACGAGCGCGTCGAATTCTTTTTTGTCAGGATTTTTTGTTCCTGGGGCCGGGCGGAACATGAGGTACATGGGGATGGTATGAATACCATCGATGGGAGGCATAATGTAGGGGTACGTCAGGAGCTCCGCGCCGAGGTGATTGTAGAATCCGAGCCGCGTTTCACGTTCTTTCCGTTGCGGTTCATTCCCGGCCAGTTCGGGTTTTTCCACTTCCCACACGTATCCACGTGTTTTTTTGCCTCGTTTCTTCAACTCCCGCGCACCGACACTCCATCCGTACTCGAACAGCCGTGAGCCGATATGGTGGTGGCGCTCATGGGGCGAGACGGCGAGAGCGATGAGGAAGACGACCGGAATGTGTTCGAGAAGCTGAATGGTCGCGAGACCGACGGTTTTCCCATTCTCCCGCGCACACAGAATCCGCACATGCCGATCCGCCGCCATCTCCATCTCCCGTCTCTTCGACGCACGCTCCGACGGGGGGAAACTCCCCTCGTACACCGCCCACCATTCCTTATCCTCTCGTAGGGCCTCAATCGTTTCGCACTGCAGAATGATGTCGGGATCAGGCACGACTGTAATTATAGCCTATGCAACCTTGAAAATTTTCTGCCCTGCTTGCAAATCGTCAATTGGAAGTCCCATATTTAAAGTCGTGTTGCGCCATTGTCTTTCTTGGATTTTGAGTTTCATCATTATTAGGGGAACGCTGAGGAGAATTATAAGTACAATTCCTAACTTTAGGTACTTGTTTTGTACTTTTTGCACGATAGAGCCGATCATTGTGCCAATAACAAAGTACATCACTATTTGCAGTGTGATGCCCAAACCCGTAACGAAAATCAATTCTATTCCCGATGCCGGTGTATCCCGCATTGCTAGCACTAAGATTGTTACAAATAGAATTGGGAAAAAAACAGGAGAAAAGACCTCATCCTGAAAATAAAAAAGAGTGACCGCGAAAACAATACAGAAGGCCGTTGCCAGCATTCCTCCTTTCAGCCAGACAGGTAGGTTTCTCTTCCGATTCATATGGCTATGTTATTGGAACAAAAGTCATAAAAATAGCAGTTAAGAATTAAGATTCTGAGCGATTTCCTTATATATAAGGGGTTCTACAAAATGAATAACAGTTGGCGAAGCGATGGAATAATATTTCCCGTCGGTGCCCTGTTTCTCTGTTACCGTCACATCGATGATCCCTTCAAAAATTCCATCATATGCATCCAGTTTTTCTTTTTGAATAACATTCTCAGCCGGAGTCATAATCCGCGTGAGTGACAGATGTTCGGAAAAGGCTCCGGGCGAAAGGCGTTCATGCTCGAGAATTGAGGCAAAGGCCGTCACAGGAAGGCTGTGTCTGGTGGAAATGCTCATCGTCGGAACCTCCGGCGGATTGATATGGAACGAGACGTCCGCAGTGGCGGTAAGTGCATCGGAACCTGCTATCGGACTTCCCTCGAAGGCAACGGAATTTCTTGAATGTTTCTTGAAGTCGATTTTTGACTGGTCGTAGCCGGACAGAAGAGGAATGTTGCCGGCAGGATCAAGAGCGACGAGTGCGTTCATCTGTTTTCCGTTCGTTACTTTTTCTATTTCTTCCGACATGTGAAAGAGCACATACGAACCATGACTCCACCCTGCACCGTTGATTGCGGACGGAGCAAAGCCGGCTGCAAGCAGTTGATCTCCTATCCACTTTCCCACAGCGGGTGTCCATTGTGCATCCTGTGTCACGAGTCCATCTTTCGCGGCTTCTTCCCAATTCACTGTTACGATTTGCATATCGTAATGGCTTAGTGCTCTTGCAACATCCAAGAGAGGATCGGACCTGTCGCTGCTATTCATTCCGTGTACGACGAGCCACAGAGGTAAATTTGGGTTGAGAGATTTAACATTACTCATACCCTTTCTTTCGCCGGTTGCGTTGAACTCTGCCACGCTCAGATTCACTTTTGTTTGCCTACCTTCCATTTCCACCATTCCCTGAATCAACGCACTCGAAGTCGGTGCCAGCGTTCCCCCGATATTCACCGGAATCGCCGCAAATTTACTGCTGGCTCGGCCGGTGATGGTCAGTCGGTACTCTCCCGGGAAAAGCGTCTGGTGAATTTTTCCGCCTGCGCCTGACTGCGTGAGGGTGCCTACTGTGGTATTCGCAATGATCGTTCCGTCTTTGGAGCGGATGACGATACCGGCTTCTTCGAAGGCGTTCACGGAGGCGAGACCGTCGATGAGCATCGGCTGAGTGACGCTGAAACCGATCGTGTAACTTTGTCCCTCCGATACTGCGACCGGCCATGCAAAGCTCTGTTCCGAAAGCGTGCCAAGCTGTTTATGAATGACAACCGACTCCAGATAACTGACCAATGAATCCGGTGTTGCCGCTGAGGCAACCAGTGTTCCTGTCGGGGTTGCATCCGGATAGAGCAGGGCGCTGACGATGGTCCGCGTCGCGACCGGCGCGATGTCGGAGAGCAATGGGTACGCATCCGGATTCGCCTTGATGTAATTCGCGAGTCGTTCCTCGGGCGTACCGGTTCCTGATGTCTGCTGAATCGTCTGCATCGTCCTCCGATGCGCATCGGCGGAGATGACGGTCAGGGTGGGGATGTTCTGGGCGGCGATCGCCTGCGATTCCAGATAGGCTGTGCGGGCGGCGGAGGTGAGATTATCGAGGTGTGCCTGAATGAGAAGCTCCCGCTGGCAGCCGCTGAGGTCGTGGCCGGCGTCGAGGATCTGGTTGAAATTTGGTTTGGGGATGCCGAGAACATTAATGGCGCCGAAGTTTGTCGTGTCGTACTTCCAATGGAGTGCGTCACTGAGGGGCCGCTCGGCTTCGCCGCTGCGCACGCGGATCCAGAAATCGACGGAGGCAGTGAGAAGGTCGGCCATGTTGTTCGCGTAGGCATTCAGCACGGCACGATATTCAGAGCGATAATCAGATTGCTGTTGCAGAAGTTGATCGAGATAGAAGCCGCGGGTGTAGGTGGCGCCCGCCTGATACATTTGTTCCACCGCTGCGTTGATGTCTTTCGGGAAAATCGACGGGAAGGCGGCGGCGAGACGCTGTTCCAGCGTGCTGCCATCGATGAAGTAGCTGCAGCGTTCGTAGAGGGCGGCAGCGGTGATGGCGCGGATCTGTGCGTTGGCAGTGCTCATGGCGTTGAGGAGCTCTGCATGAGGCATCGGGGTGTTACCCACGGGCTTCTGACCGGAGACGACCTGCACGGTCGTTCCGTCGTAGTGAAGCGCCACTTCACTCACCACATTGCCCCACGACTTGTCCCAGAGCCGCAGGACGAGATTGGTATTGGCCGGGGTATCAGAGGGGATCGCGAGTTGCGCGAGGCCCCCGCGTGTGCCGCCGGTGTGCGTGAAGGATTCTCTGGCGCCGCTGCCGACGGCATCCATCACCCCTGCGCGCGAGATCTGGAGCAGACTCTGGTCGCTGGCCGTCTGGAAACGGACAGCGACGATGCGGCCTTCGGTCTCGACCTGCATCCCAGGATCAATATTTTCTTTTACCTGCTCCGTCGTCTGCGTCACAGCATCCTCAAAGGATGCCGGCTGCTTCGTGAGGATGTCGAGACGCCGTGTACTTGAATTCCAGATACCGTACATTGTCTGGAAAATCTTTCCGCCCGGACCATCCATCATGCGGATGGCGACGACCCCGACCTCCGCCCACGGGTCGCCGCGATTGGAGAGTTCGATGGTTTTGTCTTTGATACCACCCGGATGATCCAGTACCTCGGTTGCCGCAAAACTATTGAGCCTCCCGAATTCGCTGATCTGGAAGAAGCCGGTGTCCGAGGGTGTCTGATAGCGGATGTGCATCTTAAAGCCCCAGCCCGGTTCATGGTCGACGGTCGCATGCATCGCGGGGACGATTGTTTCCGGTACTTTCTCCGCGGCCAGTGTCCGCTCCACAAGATTGCTCACGTCTCCATCAAGTCGCTCCACGAGCGCAGTTTCCTTCTCCAGATCTGCCTGCAGAGCGAAGAGATCCTGCGATGCTGTCTGCAACGCCGACTGGTCATGGACCAGCTCGGCAATCGCCGCGTCGAGCGCGGTCTGAATCTGTGCCACCGTCTGTTGTTGTATGGCAATCGTATTCGCGAGCGTCTGCAGGGTCGTCTGCACGGTCACCCACTGCGCGTGCGTAGAGGCGATTTCATCCGGAATCAGGGCAAGACGTGACTGAAGTGTGGTGATCAGCGTCGTGTCATTTTGAACTCCTGTCTGCAGCGCTGCCATTTGTTTTGTGATGTCGGCGATCTGCATATTGAGCGTATCGATCTTCGGCTGCAGGAGAGCGATCGACGTTTTGATCGTCGTCTGCTGCCGCAGCAGTTTCTGATTTTTCGGGCGAAGCTTCAGCTCCTGCGTGACGGATGCTAGATCTTTCTGCAATTGCTGCATCTGGAGGAGCAGGGGATTCAGTTGATTCTGCAGATCCGTTCGTTGCGCGCTCACTGTCGTCAGCTGCGTCCGGAAACCCGCGACTTCCGTCTGGAGTTGGGTTATCCGCTGCAGTGCCGACGTCTGCTCCGTCCGCAGTGATGTCTCCTTTGTTTGTAAATTCGCGCTCTGCAGCGTGAGAGCCTGCTGCCGGTCGAGGCTGCTTAGGAGATTCTGCCTCGTGCCTGAGAGGGACGATTCATTGTTTCCGATGAGTGATTGATCGGTTGCCACTTCACCCGTGACCTGCCGGACGGCGGTCTGCAGCGTCTGCATGCGATCAGACAGATTTGTCAGCGTGTCATGTTCAGCGTTCCATTCGACGATGAGTGCATTGCCGAGCAGGGAAGGAGGGACGCTCTGGAGGAGCGCGGCGTCGGGCATGACGCGGTCTTCGAGTGTTTCGACCGAGAGGGTGGAAGAAGAGCGTTGCGACATGGGCGGAGGGGGGAATGGGGAAGGATGCCACCATTGCAGCGCGCGTCCGCCACACGGGGGAGATGCAAACGTTCATCGAAAAATGCAGGGGAAGGTTTTTTCTTTTAGATCAGGGATGAAAGAAGTTCTGGTACCGGGCAGAACGGTTCCGTGAAAAGGAACAGCAGCCCCTCTCCCTAACCCTCTCCCGCGGGGAGAGGGGATATGTGTTTTTGCTTTGTATTCGTGATGAAAGAAGTTCTGGTGACACGTAGAACACTTCCGGATGGAGTATAATGATGCGACTCATGACCAACGCCGAGATTTCCGCCGCGTTTACGATGATCGGGAAAATTCTCGAGCTGCAGAATGAAAATCCTTTTCGCGTGCGGGCGTACGAGCGGGCGGCGCTGACAATTGCGTCGCTGCCGCGCGAACTCAGTGACATCTACGATGAGGGCGGAATGAAGGCGCTGCGGGCGATCGGGGGGATCGGGCCGGACCTCGGAAGTAAGATCGAAGAAATGGTCAAAACGGGGGAGCTGAAGTATCTGAAAGAACTCCGGAAGAAAATTCCGGAGGGACTCTTCGCTGTCATGCAAATAGAAGGTATGGGACCGAAGAAAACGAAAATGGTGTGGGAAAAATTGAAAGTGAAGAATGTTGCCGATCTGGAGAAGGTAGCGAAGGCGGGGAAGCTGGCGAAGCTTCCGAAGTGGGGAGAACTTTCCGAAAAGAAGGTACTGCAGGGGATTGAGACCCGAAAGAGCATGGGGGACCGTGTACCGCTCACAGCCGCTCTTCCGCTGGCAGAACTGCTGGTCGAGAAACTGAAGGCGACAAAACTCTGCGGTCAGGTCGCGATTGCAGGGAGCATGCGCAGGCGAGCCGAAACCATCGGCGATATCGATATCCTCGCAACGAGTACAAAGCCCGCGAAGGTGATGGAGGCCTTTTGCGCACTTGGCGAAGTGAAGCGCGTGCTCTCGAAAGGTCCGACAAAATCTTCCGTGAATCTCCACGCCGGCATGCAGGCGGACCTGCGCGTCGTTGATGAAAATGTTTTCGGTGCGGCGCTCCATTACTTCACCGGCAGCAAAGGTCACAATGTGCATCTGCGCGGGATGGGGGTGAAGGCGGGGATCACAATTTCCGAGTACGGCGTGTACAAGGGGACGGCGGAGAAGAAGGGGAAGCTTCTCGCTTCGAAAACCGAAGAAGATGTGTACGCTTCGCTCAAACTTCCCTACATCGCGCCGGAGCTTCGCGAAGATCGCGGGGAGATCGACGCCGCGCGTGCGGGCACGCTTCCGAAGCTGATCGAAGAGCGTGACATCAAAGGTGATCTCCATCTTCACACCGATTTCAGTGACGGTGGAGCAGACGCGGTCACCATGGCGAAGGCGGCGTATGCGAAGGGGCTTGAGTACATTGCGATTACGGATCACGGCTCCGGCATGGGGATGGTGCGGGGCTTAAAGGAAAATAATCTCGCGCAGTACCTGAAGATGATCGGGAAAGCGCGCAAAGCCGTGCCCAGCTTAAAAATTCTTGCCGGCGTCGAGGTCGATATTCAGCCGGATGGCTCACTGTATTTGCCGGACAAGATTCTCAAAGAACTCGACTGGGTCGTCGCGTCCGTGCATTCGCAATTCAAACAGAGCCCTGAAGAGACAACAGCGCGCCTGATCCGCGCGATTGAAAATCCATTCGTTCATGCGATCGGACATCCGACGGGACGATTGATCGGGCAGAGAGTGGGGATCGAATTTTCCGTCGAGCAGGTTTTCGCGGCTGCGAAAAAGCGTAGCGTCGCGATGGAAATCAATGCGTCCCCGCCGCGACTCGATCTTCGTGATATTCATTGCAAGCGCGCGAAGGAAATGGGGGTAATGATGACGATGGGGAGTGATGCGCATGCGCCCGAAGAGTTAGATATGAGGTTCGGGGTGATGCAGGCGAGGAGGGGGTGGGTTGAGAAAGGTGATGTCATGAATACGAAATCTTGGAAGGATTTTGAGAAATGGCTTCGTGCTCCTTCTCCCATTGGGAGAAGGTTGGGATGAGGGGAGTGGGCGTCGGAGGAGCGTTTGTTTCAACGGAGCATTTCATCGTGTCTGCCACATTCAACGAACCGCGGCCCCTCTCCCTAACCCTCTCCCCCGGGGAGAGGGGAAACGCTCTAGCCTGGTTGAGCAATTGAGGTAGTGGTGATAGAGTCCCTTCCTTGGCAACTGAGCTAAGGAACAGCGAACGCTGTCTTTTCTTTCACACCACGAGGTAGCAATGAACTACACGAATCGGAATGAGTTCAAGCTGAACCGCCGGGTCCACAGCGTCGCATTCGGGGCGCAAAGTGTTGTGTTTGGCTTCAAAGTCGGGGTGGAGTGCTGGACACATGAGGGCGTGGAGCGGTGGGGTAAGCACAGTCAGGAGTGCCCCACGACCGCGATTGTCTTCAGTCCGGAAGAAAGCTACGTGATCTGCGCGGATGCGAAGGGCGTTCTGACCGCGTACAGCATCGAAAAAAGCGGTATCTATTCGATCCTCAAGTCCAATGGCAAAGGTCATGCAGTGCAGGCGCTGCTCATGACCACGGGAGGCGGCAAACTCATGGGCGTCGGGTCCGGGAACATTCTCGAATGGGTGGCGCCATTCAATAATGAACCCGTGATCAAGCCGTGCCATGACACCGTCCCCATGGTCGCTATCGTCACCGGACCGAAGGGGAAAGGGTTCGGATGCGCGTCGAAGCGACGGATCGGGTACTGGTTGAACACGCCAGGCCACATAGTTGCCGGAACCGATGTTCGTCACGACATCACAGGGTTCGGTCTCTGTGCCGACCCGGAACAATCAACCGGTGTCCTGATGGTTGCGGCGCAGGGCAATCTCATCGAGGTCTACGACATGTACGGGAAAAAGGCGCATGCCTTCACCTGTGACGCGCCCGTCACGTCACTAGCCGCTCATCCGCACGGGGAGTGGTTCGCAACCGGACACGAGAACGGAGCGGTCACGTTCTGGCATCCGGTGAGAGGTCGCACGTGCGAGCTCTCCAATATGGGCTCGTGCGTCGATCACCTCGCATTCAATTCCGGTCGTCAGCTCTGCGCCGTGAGCTCACAAGGCGTTGTTGCTATCTTTGGTAAGGAGTAATGAAAAGCGTTCGCTAAAAGGGATCCGGCATGCCACCGGATCCCTTTTTGATATGCAAGTAACACGGCCATCTTGGCCGTGTGTGCACGGGCCGGATGCCCGTGCTACTGCGAATTCGCTTGCGTTGGCATATGGAATCCATATAGTGCAGCCCTATGGGACGCCAAATCCGCCGCACCGAAATCCACGCACGACGAGTCCGCACGAAACGGCTCAAGCAATTGCAGGCCCGTTATAAGGATTCCAAGAATGCATCCGAGAAGGAGGAAATCCTCGCAAAAGTCGCAAAGCGCGCACCGTGGCTGGCGGGGGAGACGTTTTTGGCGCTCGTTAAAAAATCATAAAAAGAAGCCATTGGCTTAACGGATGAGTAATCCTGGAAGCGCTTGCTATTTTTAAATAAAATGATATATTAACCATTAGTTCCTTGCACAACATTTTTTCCGTCGGGGAGATGAGCGAGATTCAATGGGAGTCTCGCGCAATTCCCCGGCAGAGTGTCGGTAACTATTCTTATCTCCTGAGGGTGATTTCGATGGCCAAAAACGACGATACGCGACATGACGGAACAGGCGGAACTCAACATGATCCGCCCGCTTCCATTCCGCCGCCGGTGCAGCCCGAAGATCCGGCGGACCGTGAGAAACGGCTCCGGCGTTGGGCAGAGATTGCCCAATTACCAAAATGGCAAACCATGCCTCTGGATGAAATCGAGGAAATACAGCTCGATTGGGATGTCCGACGCTAGCCGGATATCAGCCGCACGCGCTCCCCGCGTGCGGCTTCGTCATGCACGCACTCTCCACCAAAACATGAACAGCACCACTCCTACAAGAATCAAAAACGTCGCGACGATGTAGGCGAGGAGCTCCGGTGCGACGAGGATTGCAGAACCGAAGAGCAGGCAGAGGAGACTCGTGATGAGCAGCGACGGCCCGAACGGCCGGCTGTCGTAGGGAGAAGGAGAACGCCGGAATTTGAGAAAGGAAAACATCACGGTTCAGTCTATCATAGGTCCATGCCGACCGCCCGTTTTACCGCCGGATTCCTGAGTCCCGTCGGGTGGGTGCGTATCGACGCATCGGACCGCGGCATCTCATCAATTTCTTTTCAGGAAGAGACAGTCACGACAGACGATGCACTGCCCGATTTTATGAACGATGCCGTGACACAGCTCGGAGAATATTTCGCGTGCAAGAGACAGCGCTTCGAAGTTCTCCCGCTTGCAATCGCCGCGACGGATTTTCAGGACAGAGTCTGGAGTGCCGCGTCGGAGATTCCTTTCGGCGAGACCGTGACGTACGGCGACCTCGCGAAAAGCGTGCAGTCACCGGATGCAGCACGGGCGGTGGGGACGGCGCTGAGCAGAAATCCGGTTGTGATCGTTGTGCCGTGTCATCGCATCATTCCCTCGACCGGAGAGTGTGGTGAGTATGCGGGGGGAGCATGGCGCAAGGAATGGTTGCTGAAGCATGAGGGCAAAAAGATGTGATAGAATTCGCGCATGCCAAAAGTGCGCCGGTCGCGGTGGAAGAAAATCCTGCGCGTCGCGGGTCCTGGTTTCATTACGGGCGCATCCGACGACGATCCCTCGGGGATTCTCACTTACACCCAGACGGGCGCGGCGTTCGGGCTGACGCAACTGTGGACGGTGGTGCTGGCGCTGCCGTTCATGATCGTCATGCAGGAAATGTGCGGGCGCATCGGCATGGTGACGGGCAAAGGCATTGCGGATGTCATCCGGCGGCACTACGGGCGGGGGATGCTGCTGTGGGCGGTCGCGCTCCTCTTCACCGCGAACACCGTGAATATCGGTTCGGATCTGGGCGCGATGGCGTCCAGCGCGCAGCTGATCTTCGGCCTGCCGTTCTGGGGATGGCTGACGCTGATGGCAGTCGCCACACTGCTGCTCGAGATTTTCATTCCGTACCCGACCTACGCACGGTACCTCAAGTGGCTCACGCTCTCTCTCTTCGCTTATCTGATTGTCGTGTTCATGGTCGTTGATGACTGGGGGGCTGCACTCAGAGCGGCCGTGACCCCTACATTTTCGTGGGATCGCGCGTTTCTGATGAACATCGTCGCGGTCTTCGGCACGACCATTTCTCCGTATCTCTTTTTCTGGCAGGCGGATGAGGAAGTAGAGGAGGAAGTCGAGCATCACAAGCTGAAGGCGATGGGGGTGGGGAAGCCTTCCATCCACCCGCGCGACATCCGCGACATGCGGCTGGACACCGGCATCGGAATGGGATTCTCCAACATGATTTCCTTCTTCATCATTCTCACGGGTGCCTCGACGCTCGGCAGGGCGGGGATCACCACCATCGGCACGGCGGCCGATGCCGCGGCCGCGCTGGCGCCGCTGGGCGGCACATTCGCGGAAATCCTGTTTGCAGCGGGCATCATCGGGACGGGGCTGCTCGCAGTGCCGGTGCTCGCGGGCTCAGCGTCGTATGCGGTTGCGGAAAGTCTCCATTGGAAAGAGGGGCTCTCGAAAGCGTGGTGGCAGGCGAAGGGATTCTACGGTGTCATCGTCGCGTCGACGATCATCGGCATGCTGCTCAACGCCGCCGGCATCGCGCCGTTCCGGATGCTCTACTACACCGCAGTGCTGAACGGCATTGTGTCGCCCTTTCTGATGATGTTCGTGCTCCTAATCGCCAATAGCGGAAAGATCATGGGAGCATACCGCAATGGGTGGACGTCCAATGCGCTCGGGTGGCTGATTACGGCGTTCATGGGGGGGTGTGCGGTGATGGTGGTGATGGGATAAACCATTTTTACAATCCTGCCTGCCGACGATCTTCGACAACACACATTTATTGACGTTTATTGACGTTTAACTTATTTTATTGTAAATAGTTTTTATGACTGATGACCCATCGAAATTGGCATATCCGGAAGATTGTAACTCTGAACCAGGTGAATGGGTTGAAGCGCTTAACGCACAATTGAAGACTGAGGATCGGAATGATTGCACATATTTACTCATGAAGATGCAGGGCAAATTTTTTGCTATCCTGACTCCCATTGGAACAGGTCAAGCCCGACAGGCACCGGGAGATACCGGTTGGAATGCGCCTTCTGGAAAATTGCCCGTGGGATGGAGTGCGCGCACCGCTACATCTCAGAGACTGACGGTAAATGAAAGAAGAGAGCAGGGCGTAAGGGCGGAGGATGATATATCGGATGAAGACTGAACACAGACCGCATTGCACGGGTTTCAGTCTTCTCTCAGGTCTTTGAGAATCTTGACGGTGTTCTTGAGACAATTGCGGACATTCTCGCTATGGCACGTGGCCCCTCATCCCAACCTTCTCCCTCGGGGAGAAGGGGTTAAAGGAGGGGTTTTTTGATTTACGATCCGATCATTGTTTGGGGCTTCTCTCAAGCCCTTTTCTCAGCTACACTGCTGGCTCCGCAGTTTCGGCGGTCCTCATTTATGCAAATTCGTAATATCGCCATCATCGCCCACGTTGACCACGGGAAGACGACGCTCGTCGATGCACTGCTGAAGCAGGGCGGGGCGTTTGCGGTGCATGAGCAGGAGAAGGTGGGGGAGCTGATCATGGACAGTAACGCGCAGGAGAAGGAACGGGGCATCACGATTTACGCGAAAAATTGTTCGATTCACTACAAAGATTGCCGGATCAACATTATCGATACCCCCGGACACGCCGACTTCGGGAGCGAGGTGGAGCGGATTCTCCGGACCGTCGATTCCGTCCTCCTCCTCGTCGATGCGCAGGAGGGGCCGATGCCCCAGACCAAATTCGTCCTCAAGAAATCACTGGAGATGGGGCTGAAACCGATCGTGATCGTGAACAAGATCGATAAGCCCGCGGCCAACCCCGCGAAAGCCGTCGATGCTGTCTTCGACCTTTTCGTCGCACTCGGCGCGAGCGACGCGCAGGCCGATTTTCCTGTCCTCTACACCATCGCGCGCGAGGGCCTTGCGAAGCGCACACTGGAGGATCCATCCACCGATCTCACACCGCTCTTCGATACGATTCTCGAAAAAGTGCCGGCGGCGGAGCAGAATAACGACGTACCGTTCCAGATGCAGCCGAGTTCGCTGGGATATGACAACTACGTCGGACGTCTCGCGATCGGCCGCGTGCGGCAGGGAAAAGTGAAAGTGGGGGAGAACGTTTCTGTTCAGGGACTCGATGGCAATGTCCGGAAAAGCAAAATTACAAAAGTGTTCACGTACGAAGGCGTTGCGCGGACGGAGGCGAGCGAAGCGAATGCCGGAAACATTGTGATCCTCGCGGGCATCCCCGACATCAACGTGGGGGAAACGATCACGACCGATCCGTCACTGCCGGCCCTTCCCGCCCTTGCCATCGACCCGCCGACGATCACGATGACGTTCATGGTGAATAACTCGCCGTTCGCGGGGAAGGAAGGAACACTCCTCACGACGCGTCACATCCGCGACCGTCTGATGAAAGAGTGCGAGACGAACGTCGGCCTGCACATTGAGGAAATTCCGAACAGTGATTCGTATAAAGTGTCCGGTCGTGGCGAACTTCACCTGTCCGTTCTTCTGGAGCAGATGCGTCGCGAAGGTTTTGAACTGCAGGTGTCGCGGCCGGAGGTGATCCTGCGGACGGTGAACGGCGTCAAAGAAGAGCCGATCGAACAGGTGATCATCGATGTGCCGGAGGTGACGGCGGGGACGGTGATTCAGATGCTCCAGCTGCGCAAAGGTCAGATGGCCGACATGCGGGCGCACGGAGCGATGACCCGACTGGAATTCATGGTCCCGACGCGCGGGCTTTTGGGACTGCGCGGCGACTTTATCATCGAGACGCGGGGCGAAGGTATCCTCACCCACGCGTTCGCGCACTATGAACCGTACAAGGGCGACCTGCCCGGCCGCAGCCGCGGATCGATCATCTCGATGCTCAACGGGGTTGCGACCGCATACGACATCTGGAAAATGGAAGAGCGCGGACGAATCTTCATCAAGCCCGCGGCCGCCATTTACGAAGGCATGATCATCGGCGAGAGCGCGAAGGATCAGGACATGGTGGTCAACGTCATCCGCGGCAAGAAACTGACCAACACCCGCGCCTCAGGAAGCGACGACGCCATCACCCTCACGCCGGTGACGCCGATGTCGCTGGAGCAGGCGCTGGAGTACATCGCGGACGATGAACTTGTCGAAATCACGCCGAAGACTATCCGGCTGCGGAAAAAATTGCTGACGGAGAATGAGAGGAAACGCGGCGGGAAATGAGAGTCGGGGGTCCGGAGATTACTGCCCTCTCCACGTTCCGTTCAGCTTCGAGAGGTTGTAGTAGAGCACGTTGTAGAAAGCGCAGACGGAAGGAGAGAGGCCCTGACCGTTGTTATTATTGTTGTTCTGCATACTGCCGATGGCGCACCGTTGATTGTAGAGTGCGATGAACGGTCCGTCGAAGCGCTGGATCTGCCCGGCGAAGGTGTAGAGGGCGACGCGTTGCTCGTTGCCGGTTTTGTTGAGCGCGCAGTTCTGGTTGTTATTCGTATCGGCGATGCAGCACGTCCGCTGTTGATTGTTGTTCTGATTACCGCCGCCGTTGTTGCCGCCATTATTCCCGCCGGCGTTTCCTCCGTTGCCGCCGGACGTCCCGCAGACGAGGCCGGGGGCGCACTGAGCGTTATTGGCATCCGTTGAGCAGGTGATGCCGCCGCGGAGGAAACCATTCGGCGTCGCATTCCTTATGGAGGACGTCAGCACGCAGCGGGCGTTGCGGTTGGCGAAGTTCGCGGCATTCGGATTCTGCTCCTTGCACGTGAAGTTGCGGCGGCAGGGGAAGCTGTAGGTACAGTCATCGCCTTCGTTCAAATAGTACGGCTGGCGCAGCGCCTGCTGGCAGGTCTGGAGGGAATTGAATGCGTAGTTGAAGACGCGCTCGCCGCCCGCATGCGCGGGGCTGACCGGATTGAACGGAGGCGCAAAATAGTAGGGCGGCGGACTCATGCATTCGGTCGAGAATACGCGCGCATTCTCATCGCCCGGGAAGAGATTGATGAGCGACGTGCGTTCGCAGGAGAAGATCGGCGTGTTCGTGCAGATCATGCTCGTCCTTCCGCTGATCCTTTGGTACACGGCGAAGTACACGCGGCTGCAGGTAGCGCTGTAGAAGCCAGCCCAAGGTGCGGGGAGGGGGTCGCCGTTGCTGTATTGGAGGGGCATGTAGCGGGAGGTCCGGTCTTGCTGGTTGAGTTCCCGGTTGTTGTCGGTGCACGTGACGGCCTCGTTCGCGTTGTACGCATTGGGCAGCTCATAGATGAAGCCATTCTTGCCATCGCCGGTGCAGGGATTCACCCATTGGCCGTTGACCCGGTCAGCGTTGATGTGCGCGTCAGAGCAGCTGGAGGCGGTGGCGAGATCCCCGGGTGTGCAGCACTTCACGTTGCGGCCGATGTTCGCATCCGCTGCGCACACGGCCCGGTCGTCGTAGCGATTCTCCGTGATGTATCGCGCTGCGGACGGCCTGTTGCCGTCGTTCGCCGGAAGAGTGTAGAGCGGATCCTTCGAACACCATGGAATGCGGTGCGGAGGAGTGAGTTGGCGCCACTGGCGATTCTGGCAATTGCCTTCTTCATTGCGCGCGATCTCGCCGGCGGTGCGGCCGCATTCCTGACCCGCGAGGCACTGGTCATCGCGCCTGCAGCGCCGTGAGCACGGCACGTTGCGATTCTGCGCGAGCAGGCCGACTTCCTGCAGGAGCGACCCGAGGAAAGTCGAGGCGATCGGATTCTGATTCTGCTCGGTACAGGGTTTTTTTTCATCGTTCTCGGGATGGAAAGCGTACGAATCGGCCGGGTCATCTGCGGTGAACGGGGTGAGTGGCGTCGGCTTGTGCTCCTCGACAATCGCCGCATGCGCGCACTGCGAGCACGCGTAGCAGTTTTCATCTTCGTAATCCTTGCCGGCATTTGGTCCCTGATCCTTTCCGTCGGAGCATGTCGCGAACGCGCCGTCGGCTTTGCAGAATTTGCGGTCGGCGATAGAGCTGCAGCCTGCAAGGTCGTTCCAGCTGTCGCCGATGCGTGTGCCGCCGCAGTAGTAGCCCGGCGAACAGCCCGTGCCCGGCGGGGGAGGCGGCGGCGGGACAATCAGCGTGCAGGTACGCATTCCCTGTGCATTCGCTTCGCACACAGTGCCCGCGGGGCACTCGGTATCCTGTGTGCAGGACCCCGCAGACGGGGGAGGAAGCGATGGAGGCGGGAGCACACATTTTCCACTCGTGCATGCGAGTCCGCCGCAGCATTCGCTCGTTTCCGTGCATGTCTGATTGTTGGTAGAACACAGCGGCAGCGTAGGGGTGATGCCGGAAGAGGAACACGTACCTTTGCCTGTGATGTCGACCGGACAGAGACCTGAACAACATTCACTCGCTGTGACGCAGGACTGGCTGATGAGTTTGCAGACAGGCGTGGGCGGGAGGGGTGGCGGCAGGATGGTCTGGATGGAGGTGACGGTCGTCGTGGGTTCGATGGCCGGCGGGAGGACGAGGTTGGCACAGGTTGTGCAGGCGGCAGGCTGCGATCCCTGCGGCAGCCGGCAACCTTCCGGGCAGCGCAAACCAGTGCAACTCATCGTCATTCCCATCGTCGCCGGATCCTGCGTACACCTATCGA
>JACRJW010000034.1 GCA_016235605.1 Candidatus Uhrbacteria bacterium
ATACAATTATCGAGGAGTTTCCAAATATCATTTTCCGATGTATCTTAAAGAAGTGGAGTATCGCTTCAACCATCGCAACGACAATTTATTCAAACTATTTATGAGTATCTATTTTGGTTACGTTTCGCCCTAATTACCAAAAATTAAAGACCCCTTTGTCTTGGTGCCACTTCCTTGAGAGGCCACACCCGTTCCCATCTCGAACACGGCCGTTAAGCTCTCAGGGGCCAATGGTAGTGCGATTGCGCGAGAGTAGGTAGGCGCCAGGACAAAGGGGTTTTTTGATTTAAGATTTACCTACGTCTCGGTGGCTTTCCGACCTCCAGAGTTTCGTATCTCATTCAATTTTCAACAATCAATTAATTGCATTACAATGTTCGCATGGAACCTGAGGCAAAAAAACCCTGTTACCTCTGCCAGATGTTCAAGACGGTTTTTGTTTTTACCTTTGGGGTGATGGTTGGCCTGGTGGCAGCGGTTATTTTTGGCGCCACGCGTTGATCATGCTCGCCCAGGGCTGTCAATCTTGCCAAAAAAACCGCAGAGTTTATGATGTCTGTGGTTTTTTCTTCTCACGACTAACGACAAGCTACAACCTACCGACCTCCTCATTATGACCTTTCGATTCATCATCCTGGCCGCTGGCAAGGGAACGCGCATGAAGTCTCCCATTCCCAAAACCTTGACGCCCATTGGCGGTAAGCCTATTTTGCAACACTTGTACGAGTCTATGCAGGCCTCAGGCGTCGACGGTGTTCCTGTCATTGTCGTGGGGCATGAACGTGAACAGCTGTGCTCACAGTTTGGTGGAGTGTGTGAGTACGTCGTCCAAGAAGAACAGTTGGGGACCGCACACGCGGTGAAGGTTTGTCGCGAGGTTGTCAATGATGCGGACGCGATTATTGTGCTCTACGGCGATCATCCGTTTGTCTCCGCCCGGACGCTTCGTGATCTAGCGCTGCTTCATGAAAACAAAAAGAGCGTGCTCACCATGATGACGACCACGGTCCCGTCGTTTGAAGGATGGTATAGCGCCTACTTGCATTGGGGGCGTATTTTGCGAGACGTCCATGGACATATGATCGGCTCTCGAGAATACAAAGACGCGATGGAATCTGAGCGAGAGATCCGAGAAGTGAACCCATGCTTTTTCTGTTTCGAAACGAAGTGGTTGTGGGAGAATATCGGTCAGGTGAAAAATCTGAATGTGAAACGGGAATATTATTTAACCGACTTGGTTGAGCTCGCTGTAGCGCAGGGCCATGAGATCGCCAGCATGTCGATTCCGCCTGAGGAGGCCGTGGGCATAAACACACCAGAGGAGCGTGAAATCGCGGAGGCCGTCCTCGCCAAACGTCATGTCAGCGCCTAAATTGATTATCATTGGCGGCGCGCCTGCAACAGGAAAAAGTGTGTTGGCAGAGCGCGTGGTTGAAGCAACGGGATTTGTCCGCGTGTCAAAAGATCTCCTGAAGGAACATCTTTTTGATGTGATCGAGTATCGAGATCGTGAGTGGTCGCGCGAGCTTGGCGCCTTGGCGTTCCCTCTATTCATGGGGATCGTGGAGATGTATTTGAAACGTGGAGAATCTGTCATCATGGATAATCCATTCATCCACTGGGCGGACTTGGAATGGTTTCGCCGGTTTGAAAAAAAGTACGGCGTCGAGTTCATCCAAGTGCATCTGACGGCGGATCCTGCCGTGTTACGTCGGCGTTTTATCGAACGCGCGCACATGCATCGACATCCGGGCCACAACGATGCCCTCGAAGACGTGTTGGAAGAATTTGAAACCAAGTGGTTCAACAAATCGTTCCTTCCCCTGCCGCTTTCAGGCAAAACAAAAATCGTAGACACGACGGATTTCGGTTCCGTGGACTATGATGAAATTCTGAAGTGGGTTTTATCGGGTGTCGCCTGAGCCACCAATAACTCCGCGTTCTTTTCTTGATTGCAGCTTTTCCTTGTTGGCGAGCGCTATGCTATCGAGATCAAGATCAAGTTCGCTTGCGATGGCCGCCACGTACCACAGAACATCACCGAGTTCGGCCTTCAAGATTTCACGAAATTCTTCCGTGACCTCTCCCCCGTGATCTCGCATGACTTTTTTGATCTTGTTGAGCACCTCGCCTGTTTCGCCTCCAAGTCCAAGCGCCGGATAGTACAAATTTTTTCCCGCGTCTGGATACAGAGCCGTCGTCTTGGCAAACGCTTGATAGTCAGAGAAATTCATAGATCACTATTTTATCATATCTACCCTTGTCGTTGACCACGGATAAGTCATTCGGTACCATACTATATGTAACTTTTAACGTAAACTCTTATGTCTCACAAATATGATCTGCTTGCTCGTGAAGAGGTTGTCTCCATTCGCGGAATTCAAAGAAACCCTTTGCAAGCTCTGAAAGGATTTACCCGCGTGATCCGTGGTTCAAAGACAATTGGATTTTTTTTGTCGAATGAAGAGATGGACAATTTGTTTGAGGATCTTGAGGCTGCAGCCAGCCATGAATTGTGTTCGCGCGTGAAGGAAGCACGCAGATCTCTGAAAAAATCTGACCTCGTTAGCCTAGAGAATGTCGCAGCCATGTATGGGGTTTGAATTGGTTTTGCATAAAAAAGCTTTAAGAGATCTCAGTCATCTGTCGCCTGATATTGCTGGAAGGATCATCGAAAAGCTTCGTTGGTTTGCTCAACAAGATTCAATACTCCCCTATGCTGTCAGGATGAAGAATTCGGCGTCTGGAGACGTTCGTTTTCGTATGGTGAGTATCGAGCGATCGCCTTAGTTGAAGTTCACATTGAAAGGATTGTGATCCTGTCAATTGGTCACCGACGCGAAATTTATCAAAGGTGATATGCGCTTCATCGTCGACTGGCATGTGCATTCAAAATATTCTCGAGCATGCTCGAAGGAATTGGTGTTGCCGACGATTGCGAGTTGGTGTGAACGGAAAGGAATCGATATTGTGGCAACCGGTGACTGGACGCATCCGGAGTGGTTCAAACATTTGCAAGAGAATCTTGTGGAAGTGCGACAAGGAATTTATTCCCTTCGTCCAGCAACCAGCTACCAACGAGCTGCTATCCATTTCATGCTCGTGACCGAGCTTAGTCAGATTTACAAAAAAGGCGACAAGACACGACGCATTCATAACCTTGTCTTTTCTCCCTCTTTGGAAACGTGTGAGAACGTGAATGCAGAACTTGCGCGGCGAGGATTCAATCTGAAAGCCGATGGCCGGCCAATTCTTGGAATCGACTCGGAGGATCTCTACAAACTTTTGAAAGACATCGACGAGCGAATTATCGTGGTTCCAGCGCACGCGTGGACGCCGTGGTATGCGATTTTTGGGAGCAAATCCGGTTTCAACGCGATTGAAGAATGTTTTGGCGAGATGAGCAAGGAGATCTACGCCATTGAAACAGGACTTTCGTCAGATCCAAGAATGAACTGGCAGTTGTCGCAACTCGATTCTGTCGTGATGGTTTCCAATTCCGATGCGCACTCACCACGCAATCTTGGACGCGAGGCAAATGTGTTTGAGTTTGATACACCACCGACCTACGATGAGTTTGTGCGCGTCCTGAAAGAACAAGACGCTACGCGATTCAAGTACACGATCGAATTTTTTCCCGAAGAAGGCAAGTATCACTTCGATGGCTGTGCGGCGTGTGGGTTCTCGTGTGATCCAAAAGAATCGAGACGTCAGGGTGGGCGCTGTCCGTCTTGCAAGCGTCCGCTCACGCTTGGAGTGCATCATCGTGTTGAGGAGCTTGCTGATCGTGATGCCCAATCGGTTGCCTCCCGAAAGATTCCTTTCAAATCCATTGTCCCGCTCGCGGAGATTCTTGCGGAGTGCTATGGCGTGAGCTCTGTCTCTTCCAAAAAAGTTGAAGAGGAGTATCTGCACCTCACGAAGGATCTTGCCAATGAGTTCACGCTTTTGCTCGATACGCCGATAGCGGACATTGAACGATTTGCCCATGCGCCGTGTTTGGCACAGGCCATCGGTCGTGTCCGAGCTGGACAGGTCGAAATCAAACCAGGGTACGATGGCATCTATGGGACCGTCCGCGTTTTTGGGGGAGATGGACCTCCACAGCCAAAACAATCAAACTTGTTGTAAAACAAAATACTCCCCGTCGCGTCAGGGAGAGTATTTTTTGAAAACTTACGAGCGCTTCTTGGACTTCTTTGCGGCCTTGCGCTTTGGTGCGCGTCTCTTAGCCTTCTTTTTTGCCATAGTGAGTTCTGAATCACCTCCCTCACCTCGCTTGCGCGAGACAAGTCAGAACCTTGTTGGTTCCTCCTGAGGTGGAATGTTAACGTGCTCGATCGAGCACTGCACACAAATTAAAGTCGTGCAGTAGATGTCGTCGACGAAAGGACGCGCTTGCGGCGAGCGATGGATGTATTGTAAAGCAAATATTTTTTTGCAACAAGAGGAGAAGAGAATTTTTTTTGTCGTGTAATCATGATGTGGGGTCGTGAGGAATTTTTTTCGACATGCGTCATTTTGATTCGTTCAAACGCCTAGTGACTTCATGATTCCAAAACGTTTACCGGTGCGCCGACCTGCGCCCACTCATAGATCCACTTCATGTCTTCCAAGGACACGTTCACACAACCATGGCTCATCGGGTGACCGAAATTGTTGTGCCACGGCGCATAGTGAATGTAGATGTGCGGATAGAACCGCAAGTTATACGGAACCCATCCCAAATCGTAGTTGTACGGACTCCCATCTCCGTAAAACCAGGCGTAGTGGACGAGCGGAAGTTTGGCTAAAATACGGTGATTTCCAAGCGGAGTGGTGTTATTTTTTCCACTGGAGATGAGAAAACTATTTTGCAAAATGCCTTCCTCCCAGGCGTACAAACGTTGCTGGGAAATATCGACGACAATGCTCTGTGGATCTGTTGAAGATGCAAATAATTTTCGCCCTTGGCTGTAGATGACCTGTGTTCCATCTGTAGCGAGTATGAGACTTCCGTGTGCGACATCGAGTGACTGCAAGGTATCTTGCGTGAGGTCATACAGGAGTCCGCCGTCCGTTGTTGAGAGGACGACCTGATCGTTGAAGACGACCAGAGACATCACGCCAAGCGCATTGAGAGGAAAAATTTTTTCCTCTGTCACCGTGGGTGAGCTGTGGATAACTAGATGCTTCACGGTCGGTGTTTGTGTGTGCTGTTGCGCGACGATGAGTTCACCATCATACACGGTGCCCACAAGACCTGATCGGTCACTTTCATGAAACGCAAAAAAATTTTCTGTCATCTGCATATCCCCAGCGTCCCAACTCCACACACGGACGTGAGGACCACCACCGGGGCCAGGAAGCGTCACGAGTTCAGCCGTGCCGTCTCCCGTCAGATCGCCACAGGCGAGATTCACTCCCGCCCGAAACGATTCTTCGTACGCAAAAAATCCTCCTCGATCGATCGCCTCTCCCATCGCGTTCCAGACACGAACGTGCGGACCGCCTCCGCGTTGCGGCGCGGTGACGATTTCATTGACGCCGTCGCCGGTGAGATCGCAGGCAATGACATTCACGCCCACTCCCAAGGTCGATGCGTAGGCGAGGAAACTTCCAACCTGCGAACCGTCTTGTCGCAAGACCATCACGCGCGGCTCAGACCCAAGTCCTGCTCCCACGATGATTTCTGGGATGCCGTCTGTCCCAAGATCTGCAAGTGCCAGACTCACCCCACCCACGTCATCGCCCACAGGGAATGCAAATAAAGTCTTTCCGTCAAAAGATTTGATGGTGACCGATTGAGGATGGGAGGCAAGAGCGATTCGCCCAGGTGAGACCAGAAGAGCGACAACAGTGATCAGAACCAGGAAGCGCATACCCACGTATGATAACAAAAAACCGCACAGGATGGTGGACCAATGGGGATTCGAACCCCAGACCCCCGCCTTGCAAAGGCGATGCTCTACCAACTGAGCTATTGGCCCATCAACCTGTGTGGCTTTTTGGACGGCGCAATCGTATCAATGTTGAAGGCCCATGTCAACCGCATCGTTTGACAAAACCGCCGGTTTCCTGTATCTTTTTTCAGTTCTGAGGAATGTTCCTCGGACAGGAGGCTGAATGTTTACGCACTACCACCCCCTCAAAGGGGTTTTGCTGCTGTTCACCTCGATGCTCGTGCTGATCCTCTGGGTGCGCGCGTGCGACACGACGGAGAAATCCGCCAACAAGATCGATCCCTTCGCCTCACCGCTTCCTGTGATTGCAGTGGCGATCGACGGCCACACCGCATTCGTTCCGCCTGGCCCACCGCGCCTGAGGGACGTCCCTGTCCATCTGCAGGACGCCATCCGCATGGGAGTGGCGCGTGTCACTGCGGCGCGACTCGACAAGGAACAATGCGTGCCTTCCCACATCCTCCAGCTGGGCTGGAGACGGTGCTTGGGTGACTACCTTGTCGCGGCCGTGGACGAGGACAACTCCTTGGAGGTGATCGAGGTCTACGGCGGCAAGCCTTCGCGTCCAGGCTTTACCGTCGCGTGCGAGCGTGAGGGGGCGTGCGATGGCGGCGTGAATCCTCCGTTCATCATCTCGACGCCGCCAGGCTGGACAGTGGTCGCGATCCGCACAGCCGTGCTGGACAAGGACGGGACGGACGGCATCGGAGCGGCTGTCTACATCCCGTACTCCACGCGCCTCAACGACCAGGAGCTTCGCACCGCCGGAGTGGAATACTTGCGCGACGCGGTCTTGGCCGCGTTCTACGAGTTGCGTGCCAAGGACGTGCGGAGCCAGTTTATTCCAGGCAAGTACGTCACCGACTTCGGCACGCCGGACCACGTGATCGCGCTCATCTTGACCGAGCAGATGTACTCGGACAAGTGGTTTGCCGATGGCGGCGATGTGGAAAGGCTCGAGATGCTCGATCGCGCGCTGGTCACCTTGGGGCTCAATCGCTGGCGGAGCTACCAGTACACGGCTTCCTGGGCTGGAGCCCGTGGGATCGGACAGATCGTTGGCGATCCCTACAAGGCGATCCGCAGCCAATATCCGCGTGCGGAACTCCCTGCGGATTCGATCAAGGGCCGCACAGACCATCACACCAGCATCAAGGCGATGATTGCGCATACGGACGCGGAGCTTTGGACATTCAAAGGTGATGAGGAAGCCGGCCATCGCGCGTTCCTCCTTGGCAACGACTGGGAGCGTCAACTGGTCTTCGCCGCCGGTTACAACGCGAATGTCGCCACCGTGCATCACGTGATCCACGAGTGCAAGCAGCGTTGGCGTGAAAATGGCTGTGGGGCAACCTGCGCCACGGATGCCAAGACGTGCGTCGAGCTTCCTGAGGAGACGCGTCTGTACCTCACGAAGTACGAATGGATCTACAAGGTCCTTTTCGACGCTGACTTCCGTGGCAAGGTGGAGGCTCAGGTTTGGCCAACACTCGCCGATCAGGCGCGTGCACGAGAAGTCGAATACGAACAACGCCACCCGAAGGTGGCGAGCTCGGCGGCGAACTAAGATTCGTCGCTTTTAAATTTGATTTGGCGGTCGTTTGCCGTTCAAGAAAGCAAGGATATTTTGTGCAGCCGTACGGCTCATGGCTTGGCGTGTCTCAACGGTGGCAGAGGCGGTGTGCGGAGTAAGAATGACGTTCCAGGCGTGTTGCAAATATTGTGCGTCGTTTTTGCGTCTAGCGAATGCTGGCTCTCCTTCAAAGACATCGAGCGCGGCGCCGGCAATGTGTTTTGATCTGAGAGCTCGCACGAGCGCGGCGGAGTCGACAATGGGACCGCGAGCCGTGTTGATCAGGAAGGCTGTGGGTTTCATGAGAGCGAACGCGGCGTCGTTCATGAGATGGTGTGTTGTTGGTAGCAGAGGGACGTGAAGGGAGACAAAATCAGATTCGCGCAGGAGCTGTTCTTTTGATCTGAATTTTGCGCCAAAGGATTTTTCAAAATCAGCGTTTCGTTTCACGTCTGTGTACAGGATCTTCATGCCGAATCCACTTGCAAGTCGGCGCGCAACCATCGTCCCGATGTTGCCAGTACCGATGAGGCCGAGCGTTTTTCCCATGAGGTCTGTGCCCAACAAGAGCTCTGGCTCCCAGCCTTTGTATTGTCCAGAACGCGTGAAATGATCTGACTCGACAACGCGATGAGCGAGGGCGAACATGAGAGCGATCGTATGCTCTGCAACTGTTTCGGAGATTTGAGGGCAGGCTGCATTGGTCACCGTAATGCCACGCTTCTTCGCTTCAGCAAGGTCGATATTGTCGAACCCAACCGCGTAGTTGGCGATCATCTTGAGCGACGGCCCGGAGTATTCCATGACCGCCTTGTCGATTTTTTCCGTGAGGATCGAGAGGATGATGTTTGCTCCTTTCACACCGCGCAAAAGTTCTTTTCGCGTGATGACGCGATTCTTTGGAAAGACGGTGAGCCTTACGTGCTTGCTGGCTTTGAGGAGCCTGATTCCCTCATCAGGAATCTTTCTAGTCACGAAAACGTTGTACATCATAAAACGGTGATCTTGATTCGTTGTTTTTTGAGCGCGTTGGGCCAGGTTTTCAAAATGCCTTTCTTGGCGCCGAAGTGTTGGATGACGGACTCGGCGTTGAGCGTGCCGATTCGCAGGGCGTCTTTGAGGTCTTCTGTCTTCATGAGGCCTGCCACAAATCCTGATCCAAACGCGTCGCCCGCTCCCGTTCTTGAGATTCCCTTTACGCCGCTTGTCCCTGCATGCGCCATCCAGCCATCGCGATAGACGGTTGAACCGTTCGTGCCGTCTGTCACGAGGCGCACCGTGCCGTCTGCGTGCAAGAGTTCAAAGATTTTTGCAGGGTTTTTTTTGCCTGTGAGGAGCTTGGCTTCTTCCATGTTCATAATGAGTACTGCGATGAGTGGCAAGAGTTGCTTCACGCTCGTGAGTCCCCCCTTGAGTTCAGCCTCTCCAGGGTTCCACGCGATTTTTACACCTGCTTTCTGTGCGTCCACGAGGATGCGTTTTACAAGAGGGAGATTACCGCCCAAGGACGTGAGATAGATCCAGCGTGTTGCCTCAAAGATTGATGCGGGGATATCAGACGGCGTGAACGCGGAGCTGGTTCCGCGGTGTACCAGAGCCGTCCGTTCGCCGTCCTTCATGGTGAGAAGTGTTGAGTACGCAGTTTCCCCACCTTTGATTCGGCGAACCAAGTGCGTACTGACGCCTGAGCGTGTGAGATCTTCGATGACGTCTTTTCCGGGAGAGTCGTCGCCGATGCGACAGATGGTCGCCACGCGAAACCCAAGCGAGGCAAACGTCGCGGCGGCATTGGTTGCCCCTCCACCTGTGGTCAGCACCAACTCTTCAACTTCAATTTTTGATCCAAGCGCCACACACTCTCCGGCGCCGGTTCCAAACTTGCGGGACTTGAGCGCGATAAATTTATCTGAGACGAGAAACACATCTCGTGTGGCCGCGCCGATGGTGATGAGGTCGTACATAGTTATGCTTTTCCTACGCAGCCCAGCATTTTTATCTTCTGTCTCACGACTTTCATCATCAACTCCTTGGCAGGTTTCAAAATCTCACGTGGATCGATGACCTCTGGCCGCTCTTTGAGGAACTTGCGGATGCCGGCGTCAAACGCCAGGCGCAAGTCTGTGTCTACGTTTACCTTGCGGACACCAAGCATGACGGCTTTGCGTACCGCAGAATCCGAGACGCCTTTGGCGCTTGAAATTTCGCAACCGTACTTGGTACAGATTTTTTTGATGTTTGCTGGCACGCCTGAGGCACCGTGCAGGACCAGAGGAACACTCACGCGCTCCGCGATTTCTTTCAGCCGTCCAAAGTCGAGTCGTGATTCGCCTTTGAATTTGTACGCGCCGTGCTTGGTTCCCACAGCCACGGCAAGCGCGTCGCAATGCGTTTGTCGCACAAACTGTGCCGCTTGTTTTGGATCGGTGAGCTGTGCGTCGCGTTCTTCCACAGAAACAAAATCTTCAATGCCAGCGATCGCCCCGAGTTCTGCCTCGACACTGATACGACGCTTGTGGGCGACGGCGACGATTTTTTTTGTTTGCCTGACGTTCTCCTTGAACGGCAAAGAAGATCCGTCAAACATCACACTCGTGTACCAACCATTCTGGATGGCCTCCATGACCAGATCAAAATTCTTTCCGTGGTCGAGATGGAAGACGACAGGCCGTTTTGTTTTCTTGGCCGCGATGTGAGCGAGAGCGGCGAGTTCTTCCATCCCGGCGTACTCGATCGCCCCTTCGCTTGTCTGAACAATCACCGGCGCGCGTTCACTCTCAGATGCATCCATGATCGCTTGCAGCGTCTCAAGGTTGTTCACATTAAACGCGCCCACGGCATAGCGACCCCGATCAGCTTTTGCAAGGACATGGGTAAGAGTGACGAGCATAGATGATCAAGAGAGAGACAAAGATAATGCGTGGCAAAGAGCGCGATTCAACTGTTCGATGAGTTTTTTTGAAAGGCTGCCTACTTCTCCTAGGACGATAGTCTTGTCGAGAGTCGCGAGTTTGTCGCAACGGATGGTCGACGGTGTTTTGAGGCCTGTTTTTTTGAAGTCTGCATGTGTCTTTGGGAGGATGACGTGGGAGGGTGATGCCCGAAAAGGAATGGATGAGATGAAGGCCACGATCGTGTCAGAACCGTTTTTGGACACACGCGAGACAATGACAGCCGGGCGAATTTTCTGAGAGGAAAGATCCGTAAACGGAAAGGGAACGAGAATGATTTTTCCACGCTCAAACATAAACGTCAGTATGTTTTTATGAGGTCCCTGCGTGTGTAGATATCCGGTTCGTCTTCAAGAAAATCGAATCCACCACCGTATTGGTTCATGTTTGTCATCTCGTCCAGCATGAGGTTTGTTGAGTCGGGAAACCGAATGAGAAGAACTTCTGCCTTGTTTCGTTTTCCAATAGCGATAGAGCGTCGTGTACGGTGAACGGCTCCGATAAGTTGAGAAAGGTGTTGTCTCGCTGACGTGGTGGTGATGACATTCATAGGTATGATGCTATTATGTACAAATTGTACAAGTAAGAGGCAGTGATGTCAACCACGCGTCTCTAAACGGTTGTTACGTTAAAGGCTGGTTTGGCTTTCAGGCGTTTGCGAATTTCCGTGGCTGAGAGAAGACCCTTCGTGGGGCCAACGTATCCAACAACCGACGCGGCATTCACCGATCCCCAGCGCAGTCCTTCCGAGCACGACTCTAGAGACATGACGGCACCCAAGTAGCCTGAGGCAAAGGCGTCACCGGCGCCGGTGGCTTCGATGAGCTTGCCGGGGAACACAGAGCAATAGTTGAGATCACGTCCGCCGTATTCGTAGGATCCATGCGGGCCGTCGGTAATAATGACGTGTTTGGGACCAAATTTGTACAAGGCGCCGGCAAGCTTGTGCACCTCCAGAGATTTTGAGCCTGTGAGGATCTGCGCCTCTTCTCGATTTACGAACAAGACCTCGAGATGCTTTAAGAGTGCATAGAGGGTCGACGTGTGTTCCTCCACTTGGATGCTCCCTGGATTCATCGCAATGTGAACGCCGTCTTTTTTTGCGTAGGCGATGAGTTGTTTGTAGATCTTCTCGTATCCCTCACCCATCTCTCCTACATACAGCCATCCAGGTTTGGGGAACGCCTTTGGGAGGTGATATTCATGTTTGATATGTCCCGTGAGGATCGTCTTTTCGCCCTTGTAGTTGAGCACAACCGAGAAGGTACTCTTTTCTCCTTTTGCTATTTCGATCAAAGATGTGTCGACGTTTTCCCGTGCGAGCACTTCCATGGCCAGTGGTCGTGTGGTGTCCTCGCCCATCACCGAGAGCACCGCCGTCTTTTTTTTCATGCGCGCGAGACCGACCGCCACGTTGGGCGCCGAACCGGCGATTTGGGAATCAACAACCTGTACGTCGATCTTCGCGCCGTAATCTAAACAGAGCTTGGCTTCAGGCATTTTCAGGCAACACTGTGCCCCATTGCCGTCCAAGACGACGAAGGTGTCGAGTTTGATGTCACCGATGGTGATGAGGTTGTACATAGGTTAGTTCTTTCTTTTCCACTTTGCTGGTGCATGTGAGAGGGCTTTTTCCATGATCGTCTTCTGCATCTTCACAAGTTTTTCTTGTGCCGCCAGGACATGCGCTGGAATTTCTGGAACTTTCTCACCATGTTTGCGGCGCACAACGCGATCAACAGCCAGGGCAATAAACTCGGCGGTGAGTCCCAGACCTTCTTGGATTTCGCGCGGAGTCCCAGACTCACCGAATCGATCTTGGACGCCGATCCGCTCCAGGGGAACAGGAGTTGTGAGTGCGAGAGTCTCGGCAACGGCGCCTGCCAGCCCGCCCGCCGCTTGAGCTTCCTCGACCGTGACGATCGCTCCTGTTTCTTTTGCCGCGCGGATGATCATCTTCACGTCCAAGGGTTTCACGGTGTGCATGTTTATGACGCGACACTCGATGCCGAACTCTTTTGAGAGACGCTCGGCTGCCAGTAAGGCTTCATACAACAGGGGACCTGCGCCGATGATCGTCACGTCAGTTCCCAACCGATATGTTTCTGCACGTCCCATTTTGAACGGCGTCTTTACGGTGGTGAAGATAGGCGACTTCTCGCGAGCGAATCGGAGATAGCATGGGCCACTCAGTTTGGCTACGGCCACCGTAGCCTTGCGTGTCTCAATCGCGTCACAAGGGACGAACACGCACATGTTTGGCATGACTCGCATGATCGCGATGTCTTCGATCATCTGGTGTGTGGCGCCGTCAGGGCCCACCGAGACTCCAGCATGCGCGCCAGCGATTTTGACATTCGTGTTATTGAGCGCGACGGTCGTGCGGATTTGTTCCCAGTTGCGGCCTGGAGAAAAACAGGCATAGCTTGCGATAAACGGCACCTTGCCCGCCATCGCCATCCCGGCCGCGATAGATGCCATGGATTGCTCGCTTACACCCATCTGCACAAACCGATCCGGGAAGGCTTCTTTGAACGGGAGGACGCGGGTAGACTCTGTGAGGTCAGCGCACAGGACGACGACGTTTTTGTCCTGTCGTCCAGCTTCAATCAAACCCTCGCCGAAGCCGTTGCGTGTCGGAACCTGTTTCAATTTTTTCTCATCAAACAAATCGCGGACAAGCCACGCCTCGCGGTTGATGCCTGTTTTTTGCTGCTTAGAAGGATTTGACGGATACATAGAGATATGGTAGCTTATTTGTATCACCACGAAGAAGACCCCTGTGCGGTTCCGTCCGCATCGGGGGCTTTTTCTTTTCGAAGCTCTAAGAGTGGACGCATTCGTGATTGTCCGAGGTAAGTGCTATTTTGTTGCTCCTTTTTCACATCTGTATTTTCTTCTCAGTCTCTTTGTTCCTTATTATCCAAGCCAGATGATCAGGACAAGTGGCATACTGGTGACAATCATAGCAAATCGCTTGACAAAAACCCAATTTTTCTGTATTGTTGGTTCGTTCCAATCTAAGCATCCGGCTTGGAATTTGGGGCAAGACGTGCCTCTGCGCTCCGGCGCGACATAGGCACAACAGGAGAAGTCATGGAAGCCATGATCGAGTTGGCGCTCCGGCGCCAGGCTGAAGAAGCACTGGCCCACGCTCTCGCGAACCCGGCGAAGTCCGAGATCGCGCGCGTCGCGTACCAGATGGTGATCAACGGCCAGACCGAGGCCGAGGTGCGCGCGTCGAAGGTGCACACGCCCAAGGTCGACCTCGCCGAGGAACGCCGCGTCGCTCTGGAGGCGAATTTCCGCAAGCGCGGGTTTGAGATCTCGGTTCCCAAGCCGAGCGTCTCCAACACCACGCTCAAGCGGTGGCGTCGCGAGGGACGAGAGTTGTTCTACCGTCCTGCGACCGCCCTCATGAGCTACGCCGCGTGGATGTCCGCCCACGGCCAGGCCAAGCACTGGACTGTGGTCAACGAGAGCGACCGCGCGAAGGTCGGTTGGGAAGACGGAAAGGCGGGCTACTGGTTCACGACGCAGATCGTCCCTGCCTGCCCCCAGCTCAACACGAGCTGGAACGACCTCACCGCCTCGACGAAGCTCCTCTGCCTCGAGGAGTATGTGATCGTCTACTGGACACACCACGACCTCACGGGTATCTGCATCGACGTCAGTACCTGGTGCTGGCTCCGTACGCGCTTCGGTCGGTGCGCCCTCAATGCCATCGTCACTGACGGTGAGGTGGGGGTCTCTAGGGACGATCCCGACAGCCTCTCGGTCCCGTATGCTTACGAAGGTGGCCGCGCCGTGGAAGTGGTCAAGAATGCTGCTTGAACCTTGACCCCCTGCCCTGCTCTTGCTACCAACCGGTACTAGAGTAGGGCTATTAATTTTGCTTTGAATTTTGCTACAATCATTTTGGTGAAGGTTCGTAGACTGACAAGCAGAAACTTGTCGGTTACCAACATCCTACTGTCACCCACGAGCATCCGGTTCAAAATGACCGGAGAAGTCGGTTACGGTGAGTAAACAGTTGAACCACTTCGTGCCGTTTCTAAGATGGATCGCCACTGGGTCTGTCCGTCCGAATACATTTCCGGATCCCGGAATTCAGGAGGTGACCCACGGGTTCCCTCTGGTGAGTAAGGAAGGAAGCGGCGCAACGCGCTTCGGTCAGAGCGCCCTCAATGCCAACGACAACGACGGTGAGGTGAGGGTCAACAGGAACGATCCCGACAACCTCTCGGTCCCGTATGACAACGAAGGTGGCCGCGCCGTGGAAGCCGTCAACTGTTAAGACACGAGACCCAACCGGCCTCGTGTCTTCTTTCGCCAGCCTCCAAGCATACGTCCAATTTCCATGAGCTGGTTTTCCCGGTAGATGTAACCCTCACGTTTATAAATTCCTAGGTCATACGTGAGACGTACGAGGATTTTCACAAGGTCGAGTGTTCGTTGCAGTCGGTCGAGTAGGACGAGACGTTCAGGGATCGGTAGAGAATTTGCTTCCCAGATTCCTTCGATGAGTTGAAGTGTACGCATTTTTAATGTTTCACCAACGGCGTGCCGTTCTGTTTTTGGAAACCTGATGACGTCAGTGTGCAGAAGCTTGTACCATTCATACAATTTATGAACCAATCCGAATTCTTCACCGGGAAACCCAGTCAACCATCGATCGAATTCGGTCGGGGGGGGGGGTACTTCAAAGGCATACCTTATTTAAGGATGTCATTGCGCTAGAAAATTTGTTTGAAGCTTGGGAGGTATTCCATCGTGGGAAAATGGCCAAACAAGATGTCCTGGATTTCTCCATGAGGCTTGAGGACGAATTATTTGACCTAGCGCACGACCTTGGAAACGGATCGTACCATCATGGCTGGTATGAGCGATTTTACATTCACGACCCCAAGCGCAGGTATATAAGCAAAGCAAGTGTGCGGGATCGAGTCTTACACCAAGCGCTTGTTGGCGTGGTGGAACCGATGTTTGATCCAACCTTCATTTTCGATTCGTTTTCTTCTCGTAAAGGGAAGGGGACACATGCGGCGATTGACCGTCTTGAAGATTTTTTAAGACGCGGATCTCGCAATGGCTCGAACACGATTTATGCGCTCAAATGCGATGTATCGAAATTTTTCGATTCGATACAGCATGATGTGCTTATGGGGATGCTCAGACGGCGTATCATCGACGAACCGTTGCTAGGACTTGTAGGGCAGGTCGTTACAAGTCACACGTCTCATCAAGGAACGTCGTGCGGGCTTCCACTTGGGAATGTCACAAGCCAACTTTTTGCGAACATCTATCTCAATGGATTCGACCATTGGGTGAAGGAGCACCTGAGGGTACGATGGTACATTCGGTTTTGTGATGATTTCATTTTGCTTCACGAGAGTCGTCAGTTCTTGGAATCAGCCATTGTGCAAATTGACTCGTATCTATCGCAACATCTCCATCTACAGCTTCATCCGTATAAAGTTTCTCTTCGGACATATCAGCAAGGCATCGATTTTCTTGGTTGGGTGTTGAGGCCAAGTGTACGTACGATGCGAACGAAAACGTGCAGGCGCCTATCTCACCGTGTGGATGGTCTGGTGTCACAGTATAGAGAAACAGGAACCCTACAAGAGCGTTTCAGTGAGACCGTCCAGTCTTGTTTAGCGGCCTTTGATCACGGTCAGGGATTTAGGAATCAGGAGCGACTCATTCATTCAGTAAGACAGATGAAGTTTAAGAATCTTCAATAGGTTACTTTTTTCGTAATCGAGCCACGCCTTTCCAGATAATCCAGACAATAAATGCAAGTGGCACACCAATCCCTACACCCACGATCACGATCCAGATGATTGCTTCTACCAACCACTGCGCCAAGCTCACCACCGCCTGCGCGGCTTGCTTTACGGTCGTTCCAGGGCGGAAGACTTTGCCGCCGACTTTGATGACTGGCTCCTCATCGAGGTTCACGGTGATCGTCGAGAAGTCAGTTTGCGAATCGAGGTACTGGATCTGGCCGGTGAGCGATTCGATGTTGCCGCGGACGGTCGTGAGCGCATTTTCGATCTGGAGGATTTCCTCTACGGTTGTGGCAGAACCCAAGATTTCTCTATAGCGCACTTCTTGCGCTTGGGCATTTTTGAGTCGAGCGGACAGATCAATGTACTGTTCAGTGACGTCTTGCGTTCCGACAAACTCTTCTTCCACGACGAGCGCTTCAGATTTCAAGGCTTCAACACTGCTATCAAACTGATCGGCTGGGACGCGGATAATCACGTATCCTGACAGCGTGCCGTCTTCATGTTCAGACACGGATGAGGACTGGACGTAGCCGCCTTTTTCCTCAGCGAGCGATTTCACAGCGGCGGAACTCTCCTCGACATCCAAGACGATGAGCGAGAGGTCGCCGGTCTTGATGATCTTCTGGTCTATTTCGGCGGCGAGAGCGTCGTCACGTAAGAGCTCACCTCCTGGCATGATAGCTTTTTCACCGTAGTCGCCTACAAAAGACGTCGATGAGTCTGTCACGGCCTGTTCGTAGAATTCAGGAGACGAAGTTGTATAGATCGGACGCACTCCCGTGAAGTATTGCGCCACCGACCAGACCAAAGCGACGACGCCGACGATGGCCAGGACACGTGTGATCCATGGCAGAGATTTTTGGATGGACATAGATTACTCATGTTCGCTTATGATTTTTCCTGAGAGCGTACGAAGCTGGTTGATGGCCAAATGGGCCTCTTGTCCAGGGCTTGGAGGTTTGCCGTGCCAGAGAAAGTCGTGCTCCATGAACTGCACGCCATAACCCGGAATGGTATCAGCGATGATGATGGTTGGTTTTTCACTCACGCCATGAGCGCGTTCAACGGCTGTCACAAAATCACGAATCGAGTTGCCGGCACAGTGCTCCACGTTCAAGTTGAAGGCTTCAAATTTTGCCGCGAGCGGTTCAAGCGGCATGATTTCCTCGGTCGTGCCGTCGATCTGGATGTTGTTACGGTCGATCACGAACGTGCAGTTGTAGAGTTTGTTGCGCGAAGCAAACAACATCGCCTCCCACGTTTGTCCAGCCGCGAGTTCGCCATCACTCATGAGGCAGTACACGCGCCAAGGTTTGCGATCCAGTAGAGCCGCGTACGCGAGCCCAACCGCTTGTGACGATCCTGACCCAAGCGGTCCCGACGTCGTCTCGACGCCCGGAAGTTTTTCTCGCTCAGGATGTCCTTGCAAAGGTGAACCCAACTTACGCAGGGTCATCAAAAGTTTTTTGGGAAAGTAGCCGGCATGCGCCATCGCGGCATAGCGGATGGGACAGATGTGGCCGTTACTGAGGATCAATCGGTCACGGTCTTTCCATTCAGGATGTTTTGGATCGTGGACGAGGACATGAAGATAGAGCGCGGTGAAGATATCCGCCATGCCAAGCGGTCCAGCCGAGTGGCCGGAGCCTGCTTCCACAAGCATATCAATGAGGTCCTCGCGGATGAGTTGCGCCCTCTCCTCGAGCGCCTTGAGTTTTTTGTCGTGCAGATGCAAAGGCTTGCGAACCTTGGGACCTTGCGTGAGGTTGGGCATAGATAGGGACAGTTTAGCACAAATTAAAAACCAGAGCCGAGGCTCTGGTTTTACCGTTATTCGACGGTGATCGTCGCGGTCATGCTTGAATGATATTTACAGTAGTAGTCATAATCGCCAGCCTCATCAAAGTAACGGGTGAAGTGTTTACCAGAGGCGAGCGTTCCGGTTCCCCAAGAACCATCTTCTGCGCTTGCGGTGTGCTTGTTATTCCCTTCGTTCACGAAGCGGACGGCCGTACCAGCGTCGATGGTGAGGCTTTCATCACTGTAGGCATTGTCGGAGATCGTGATGGTGACGTACGCCTTGAGGTCCTTATCGGTATCGATGGAGTCGGCTTCGGCTTGTTCAGCGTCTGGATCAAATTGCGAGGCCATCTCAAGGGCCGAACCCATGGTGTAGTTGCTAAAGAACCCATCTGGGACGTCATCGATCTGTTTGTTCCAGGTTGACCCGTAGAGATCTTCAGCGACTCCCTCTGATGGAATGCTCATGATCTCCCCGCCCGCGCCAACGACATAGACGGTTGGATCAGAGTTGATCTTGATCATTTTCACACCCGGCTTGTAGGTGACGTTGCCGCCGATCTGGATGGTAGCCATGTCAGCGTCCGAGAGCCAGACCACATCATCAAAATTTCCGTACCACGTAAAGAACGTTTTATCGTTGGGGAACACGTAGCGGAATCCATCCAAGCCGTAGTAGTACACGGCGGAAAATGACTCTCCACGGATCAGGTCCCCAGGTTGTAAGTCTTCTGGGCTCGTGAGCGAGGTGGCTTGGGCTGACGGGACAAGGCTCGAGAGGGCGAAACTCGTCGCAAGAGCGACGATGGTGAACGTGACTGACAAAAAAGTAAGTCGTTTTGTCATAAAGCCATGAATAAAAATGAATGAATGGTTTAATGATAGCATTTTTCCTATTCCTCGACAATAACCGCGCCTTCGAAGATATTGCGATCGTCGTCTTTTGAGTAGTAGTTCCAGGTTCCGTTTTCGCGGAAGTAATGCGTGTAATGACGCCCAGGCTTGAGTGTTCCCGATCCCCACACACGATCCCATTCGGTTACCGTGTGGTTCTCGGAATCGTTATTGGTCCAACGGATCGCTGTGCCTGCGTCGATCGTGACGGTTCTTTCACTGTATCCTTCCTCATCGATGTCGATCTCCAGAGACGGTTTGATGTCGCGGTCATCATCGATATCTTGGGCGTCTTGTTCCTCGACGTCTGGATCGTACTGGGATGAGAGCTCGATGTCCTCACCAATTTCGTAGTTTCCAAAAAAGCCATCAGGGATGTCGTCGATGTTTTGGTTCCAATCGTCTCCATAAAGTTCACTCGCGACTTCTTCAGATTCAATGCCGCGCAAAATTCCTCCAGCGCCAACCGCATACACTTGCGGACTGGAATTGATTTTCACCATTTTGATTCCCGGCTTGTAGGTGACGTTGCCGCCGATTTCGATGGTGGCGAGATCTTCATCTGTGAGCCAGACGACATCGTCAAAATTTTCGTACCAAGTGAAGTAAACTTTGGAGTTGGGGAACACATAGCGCAGGCCGTCCTCGGCATAGTAGTAGACCGCGGAGAAACTCTCGCCACGAATGAGATCGCCTGGGGAAAGGTTGTCAGGGGCGACCGTGGCGGCGTGAACAGGAAGGGCAAAGAGAACCAAGATGAGGACGATGGCGGCTCCCCTTCTTTTGAAGAGCCTGTCCCGAGCTTGTCGAGGGAAGGGGTTGGGGGTGGTTATGTGGCTCATAGATGTGTGATGGCTTCGTTGAATGACTTGAGTGTACCAGTTGGATCGCTAGATTTGAAGATCGCTCCGCCCACACACAACCGATTTGCGCCAGCTTTTACAAGCATCGGAATCAACTCTGCTGTGACGCCGCCGTCTACTTCGATCATGAGATCAGGTCGATGCGCGCGAGCTTGAGCGATTTTTTCCAGGATGAATTCGAGACTCCCGCCGTGTTCAGGATCGCCAAATGGCTGACCTTGGCGCCCCGGGTGGACGCTCATAATCGTGAGCTGATCTATTTGATGGAGCACTTCCTCTATTTCCTTCAGTGGTGACTCAGGATTCAGCGCCACGCCGACCTGGAGTTTCAACTCGTCACGGATGAAGCCTGTGACCGCACCAGCTGGGCGGTGCATCTCAGCTGAGATGATCGCTCGCTTGAAGGTCGGAACATATTTTTTCCATGCCTCAATGATGGGGATTGGATTCTCGACCATCAGATGTAACTCTATCTCAACATCTGTTTTGATCGCGCCAATACGTTCACCATCAAACCAGGATGTGTTGGGAAACAGTGAGCCATCCAGCACATCAACTTGAATCAACCGGCAGTCGTTTTCGACCAGCCGAAGGTTTCTTTCAAACTCACGTTCAGATTCTACTAAAAAGGCAGGGACGATTTCGATCATAGACCAAACTCAGCGTTTTCGATTTCCTCCACCTTTTTCAGCCTTCGCACGTGGCGATCTTGGGAACTGAAGTCCGTGGAAAGCCAGGTGTCGACGATGGCCTTGGCTTCTTTTTTATTGACGTGGCGTCCTGGCAGGCACAGGACATTACTGTTATCGTCGGTACGTGACGTTTGTGCAACCTCTTTGTTGAAGCCGGTTGCCGCGCGCACGCCTTTTACTTTGTTGGCAACGATGCAAATGCCTTGGGCGTTCCCGCAGATGACAATTCCATGTGCATTCCCATCGGTCGCTACGCGCTTAGCCACCGCATAACCGAAGTCTGGGTAGTCGTCGTCGTGCACCAGATCCGCATTTCCCATGTCTACAACTTTGTGGCCTTTTTCTTTGAGGTGCGCTTCAAGCGCTTCCTTAAGTTCCCAGCCGGCATGGTCAGCACCGATGTAGATGGTTGGTTTCATACGAGGTTGATTCTAGCACAAACGATTGATTTTTCCTTGCACTCTTGGCATACTCATCACGTATGAATTTTCCTGAACGCGAGCTCGAGGTGTTAAAACGCTGGGAGCGAGACGAGATTTTTAAGAAGACGCTTGAGAAGCCTGCGCCTAAGGGTCCTTTTGTTTTTTATGATGGCCCACCGTTTGCCACAGGTCTGCCGCATTACGGTCACATCGTGGCAAGTGTGATGAAAGATGTCGTTCCTCGGTTTTGGACGATGCGTGGATATCACGTGGATCGAAAATGGGGATGGGACTGTCATGGTCTTCCTATTGAGAACATCGTTGAGAAAAAGTTTGATTTGGGATCCAAAAAAGCGATTGAGGATTTTGGCGTGGCAAAATTTAATGATTCCTGCCATGCGGAAGTGATGACATATGCGAAGGAATGGAAGACTGTGATTCATCGTCTTGGACGTTGGGTCGACATGGAGAACGATTACAAGACCATGGACCTTTCGTTTATGGAGTCGATCTGGTGGGTGTTTAAGACTCTGTGGGATAAGGGCAACATTTATCAAGGACACAAACCGATCCACATCTGTCCTCGGTGTGAAACGGTTCTTTCAAAGTTTGAAGTGAATCAAGGGTATCAGGACGTGAAAGACATATCGGTTGTTGTAACCTTCCCGATCACAAGCGGAGTCTATGAAGGAGTAAAGATTCTTGCCTGGACGACGACTCCGTGGACCTTGCCAGGAAACGTATTGCTCGCCGTGCACCCAAAGATGGTCTACACGCTCGTTACTTCTGAGGGTGTGCGTTACTTCGTTGCAAAAGAATTGATTGAGAAGGTTTTTGCTGGAAAGGAATATCAAGTAAATGAAGAGATGAATGGTTCAGATCTCATCGGCGCCACGTATGAGCCGTTGTTTCCATTCTTTAAGGATCACGAAGGTGCATTTCGTGTAGTGGCGGGAGATTTTGTAACAGCAGAGGAAGGAACAGGCATCGTCCACATCGCCCCTGGTTTTGGGTCAGACGATTATGATCTTGGGAAGAAAGAAGAGGTGAAACCGATTTTTCATGTCCTCATGAACGGGCATTTTGTGTCCGAAGTCGCTGAGCCGCTCGCAGAAGCCGGTTATGCGGTTAAAGATGTTCCGGTGAAAAAAAAGGGCGACACGATGTCCGTGGATATTGAACTCGTTAAAGCTCTCGCACATGCAGGACGATTATTTGCGAAGCAAAAATTTGAGCACAGTTATCCGAACTGCTGGCGATGTGACACACCGCTCTTGAATTACGCGACGTCTTCTTGGTTTGTACGAGTTGAATCTAAGGTGCCGGAACTCATGAGAAGCGCGCAGATGATTCGTTGGGTTCCAGAGCATATCAAGGACGGTCGATTCGGAAAGGGACTTGAGGGTTCTCCAGATTGGTCCGTATCTCGCTCCCGTTTTTGGGGCACACCGCTCCCAATTTGGAAAAGTGAGGATGGAGAGTTCCATGTCGTAGGCTCCGTTGCTGAACTTCAATCGTTGACCGGCAAGACCATTACGAATCTTCATAAGCAGTACGTTGATGCTCTGACGTTTGAGAAAAATGGCAAGACGTTTACCCGTATTCCAGAGGTGTTGGACTGCTGGTTTGAGTCTGGGTCCATGCCCTATGCGCAGCTGCACTATCCGTTTGAAAATAAAGAACGGTTTGAAAAAGGATTCCCCGCGGAGTTTATTGCCGAGGGGGTCGATCAAACGAGTTTGTGGTTTCATAAACTGCACGTGATCGCAAATTTGTTGTTTCACAAGCCCGCCTTCAAGAACGTGATCGTGAACGGGATTGTTTTGGCTGAAGACGGAAAAAAGATGAGCAAGCGTCTGCGCAATTATCCTGACCCCATGGAAGTGATGGAGAAATATGGTTCAGATTCCGTGCGCTACTACTTGATGTCGAGTCCTGTCGTGCAGGCAGAGAATTTACGGTTTAGCGAAAAGGACGTGACAGAAGTATCTCGCCGGTTTGTGAATATTTTTCTGAATGTTGTTTCTTTTTACCAGCTGTACAAGCATGAGAAACACGGCGAAGGACGTTCGTCTCATGTGTTAGATCGCTGGATCCTGGCGCGTCTTCATGAAAGTTTGAAGCAAGAAACTCAAGCGATGGAAGCCTATGATCTCCAAGCAGCCGCGCGTGTCTTGCAAGTTTTCGTCACGGATCTTTCCACGTGGTATGTCCGTCGATCGCGGGAGAGGATGAAGACGGAAGGACACGATCGTGAGCAAGCTCTCGCGACACTCCGTATGGTCTTGGAAACGTTTGCCAAGATGTGCGCCCCCTTCACGCCGTTTTTGGCCGAGATGGTGTTTGGGGATGTGGGACACGAGACGTCCGTTCACATGGAAGACTGGCCTGCGCATGACGACACACTCATCGACGAAGCCGTCCTAGAAGAAATGGATCGCACGCGTTCGATTGTTTCCAAAGCCCTCGAGCGTCGCTCAGAAGCGGGCATCAATGTCCGTCAGGTTTTGGGTGGCATGACCGTGATGGTTCCCTCGGGGGAGATGGCAGAAGAGTATCAAGATCTTGTCCGCGATGAGGTAAACGTCAAATCGATCGAGGTGAAGAAAGGGGAGAACGGCGTGGAGCTTGATCTCACGATGACGCCAGAGCTTGTTCGTGAAGGAACCGTGCGCGAGATCATCCGGCGTGTGAACGATTTGCGCAAAACTTCTGGGCTCACCATCGAGGATCGGATTGCGCTGTACGTGTCGGGTGAACCGGAGATCCTGAAAGCCGTTCAGGAGCATCAAGATCTGCTCTTGCGGGGGACCCTCTCGACTTCTGTGCACACACAGGGAGCTGTGCCTGAAATTTCCACTGCCTTTCGTGTGAATGAGTTCGACATCACCGTTGGATTTGCTATCATGTAAACATTCCGTGGACAAATCGTTTAGCCAAAGCTAAACAGAGCCTTATTTTTTGTCCTGATTCCACGGAGCGTATGCCTGTGGATTTCGTAAAGCTCCTCACAGACCTTGGTCTCACGCCAACGGAGACGCGTGTGTATCTGGCCTCGCTCAAACTTGGTCCCACGTCGGTCCAAGAGATTGCCAAAGTGGCGAGACTTTCTCGTACCGCAACCTACGACGTGATCGCGGCCTTGCAAGAGCGCGGCCTCATGTCGACGTTTGAACGCGGGAAGAAAAAATATTTTTCTGCCGAGGAACCTGAGCGAGCCGCCGCGTATTTTAAGAGTCGTACTCTGGAGCTGAGGGAGAAAGTTGAGATGTTTACCCGCTCACTTTCGGAAATGAAAATGCTCTCAGGTGGAGAGCGACCGACCGTACGGTTTTTTGATGGAAGGGAGGCTCTCCATGCACTATTTGCCGACCTTGTTTCTGTGCATCCAAAAGAGCTTCTTGAGCTTTCGAATGTTGATTCCGTATATGAGCATCTTGATCCAAAAGTATTTCTGGAGGCACGCAAGGCATTAGACGAATCGAAGGTGAAGATTCGCATGTTGTTCAAGGGAGTGCAGAGGAATCCTCGTCCTGGCGCCGAGTATTGTCGTTTGCTTCCAGAGTTTGGGGATTTTAGTGGAGAGATCTGGATCTATGAGAATCGTGTGGCGTTTGTTGAATTCGTAGGAAAGATGATAACGGTTATCATCGAGAGTAAAGGGTTTGCCGATATGGCGCGGACGCTGTTTCGAGCCGCGTGGTCGATTTGTTCTGCACAGCCATTTCACCAACAGGATAGATCATCAATTTGAAAATCCACCGTTGCTCTACGAGCAACGGTGGGCAGGTCGACCCTGCATGAGTCGGCTTGCGTTGAAGCCTCTCAGGGGGGGGACGATTTGCGTTTGGGCGAGCTGAGCCAGCTCAGCTGGGCGTTGCGCTCCCCCGGATCCGGCTCTGCCGTGCTGGCCAGAGCCGGACACAGGGATCATCACGTTCGTTCATCCGCCCATGGGTGCCTCCAAGCTAGATCTAGACGATCCTCACCGCGCCATCGGCAACGGGAGCGTCGTCGAGGGGAAAAAGGTCGGTGTCCGTCTGGAGAGCCGTCTTCTTGTTGATGCCGGCTCGCTCGGTGACGTTTTTCAAGATCTACCCCATCGGGTTTGGCTCATGTTCGAGCCAGGTAGTTCTCTGACTGCGGACATTGTCCACTTCTTGTTCTTTCCAGCTCTGCTTCTTGTTCTTTCCAGCTCTGGGCGGGTATGGCGATCACGTGTTCATCTCAGTCCGCTCCTGAAGTTGCGGATCACTACAATGTAGCAGCCTGCAGAAACCGTCAGAACCACACAATCTATCAGAGATTGGATTCTTTGTCAAGCCTTGACGGACGACTTTTCTAAGTAGAGATTTATTGCCTACTGAATTTGTGAACTTAAATATAACAGAATAAAGAGCTAAATTTAGCTATAGATTAGACTCAAGATCGTATACTCTTGACAGAAAAATCATCCCATGATAGCCTTGTCAGTTCGATGATGTCAGCAGTCACGGACAAGAATTTCCATTGGAGGATTCAAAAGATTTGGCCCATCTGGATGATTCGTCCCCCAGCGAGTCGCTCATCATGGGTCAAATCTTTTGGTTTAGAAAACCGGCTCGCAAGGAGCCGGTACGTAGCGATGCCCAGAAGATGGGCGATGTCACTTGCCGGCGCTAGGCCGACCGCTGGCGGGTAGCGTTAGCTACCCATTCTCTCTCCCGTGCGGGAGTGCCTTTTTCAGTTGCGGGATCAGATCCCCAAGCATCACACAAGCGAATTCTTGCATGTTGCGTTACCCATTCATGGCACCCTCCTCACCACTATCCTACGAAAAATTTCTTTCCTGTACAATACGATCGTATGACGTTGAAGAAAACAGTGTTGATCATTCCACCCAACGATGCCGAGGCCGTGATGATCCAGAAGATTGCTGAAAAGCTTCAGCTCCCCATAATCGTGTCAAAGCAAAGCCACGGAGCATCGCTGGATAAAGGCCATGACTATGTTGCCGATGTGAAGGCCGGTGGCTACACGCAGGTCATTGTGGTTGAGATGCCAGGGGTCAAGGCAGAGGCGAAGCTGTGCAAGCTCGGTGTGAAGGTGTCGATCATTGACCATCACCACTACACAGGATTGAGTCGCGCGCATGATGCTCGTGGGAAACTCCTCCCATCATCGCTCGAACAATTTTTAAAAATGTTCAAGGTGACGGATGCACGGCTCAAAGGGTGGGGCTTTGTTCCTCGACTCGTGCGCGGCATCGGCATCCAGGACCGTGGGTATGTGTGGTCCTTGCAAGATGAAGGCTACTCGACTTCAGAGATTAAAAAGGTCATGGAATTCCATGACCGGCTTATCGCGCATTTGCGCAATCCTGCGTCCGATGCGCGCAAAGATCGTCTTGCCATGGATGCCTGGAAGCGAAAAAAGAAGTGGAGAGAATTTTGGATTATTTCAACGCGTGCGGACGTCCAGTTGCGGCCAAAGCTCTCACGAATCGTCGTGGAAGAAATCGGTCAACCTACATCAATGATTATTGTCGAACATGGACGCGGACTCATCTACGTCCAAGAATCTCCCTATGCTCTGCATCTGTTTGAACGATTCGGTGGCTTTACCTTTGGGCTTGACCGCAACTGGGGCTACCGCAATGACGGGAAAAATAAAGTCACTCTTCAGGACGTGAAACGGGCGATCGAGACCGTTCATCACAAACGAGGGAGCTGACTATGAAACCTTTTTTGATCGGGCTTGCAGGGCTTTCAGGAGCAGGGAAATCGACCCTTGCAGAACATTTGGAGGCGCAAGGCGGTGTGAAGCGTTTCCGATTTGATGCGTACTACAAAACAAAAGCCGATTGTCCAAAACTTGATGACGGACGCCTGCATTGGGACCTTCCGGAGAGTTTGTATCTGGATGAGGTCTATGAGGTGTTGTGTGACCTGTGTGATGGCAACGACATTTTTCTTCCTATCTACAACCGGCGTTTGTGTGAGCGAACGGGGAAGATGCTCTACAAATCCGCGCCGGTGATTTTTGCCGAGGGTCTCCAATTATTTTCTGACGCGCGCATCCGTGACTTGTTTGACTTACGTTTGTGGCTTGAGATCGATGAGGAGACCGCGCTCGCCCGGCGACTTCAACGTCAGCCGGACTACGATGTGAGCTACCATCGAGCCGTTGCGCTTCCCGCTCAAAGGGAGCTTGTTTTGCCCCTGCGCGCGCATGCCCACGGCATCATCGACGGTTCTCAGTCCATAAAAACGGTTACGGAAACGGCGGACGAGATTATTCGACGCTTTCTTGGGGTTTGAGACAAAGTCGCGTAAAATAGAAAAGCTATGTGGCGGTTTGAATCAACGCACACACAACAAAAAGAAACGGAATATCTCGATGCCGTGATCGAGAGGATTGAGGCTGACGAACATGTGCGCAGCCATGCCAAGGCGATCCTTGACGGGGTGAGCGCACAGGAACCGCTTGTATCGCAGAGTCTTCTTACGCCGCAAGACGTGCGTTACCACGCCGAGGGTCCCAACATGCGCGATCACCTCACGCTTATGCTCATGGTCCTCACTTGTGTGGAAGAAGAGAAGCTCCATCTCATCGACATCGAAGAGTTTCGGCGGCTCAAGGGTTATGAGGGGGAGATCCAAGAACTTGAAGACACGCTCAAAGAGCAGGCTGCGTTCTTTCAGGTCTTTATTCTTGCCCACGACGTGTGCAAGTGGGTGAGCCTCAGTTTCACCTCGACAAAAGAACCCGAGACGTTTTTTGAGTCGCCCAGCCTTGAAGAAAAATTGAAACAGCGCATGGCGTATCTTGAATCTTACGAAGCGTTTGCTCACAGCCACGTGGGGAAATCTCCACGAGAGATTCAAGCGCAGTTTTATCTTGCGCATAAAATCGACGTGCACTATCACAACCATGCCCGGCACATCCATGCGCGTGTCTATCAAGAGTTGCTTGACCGTTTGTGCCAGGCACATGGACTCACGGAACGCGATCGAGCGCTCTTGGAAGACCTCGTGAGCCATCACATGGAGTTTGGGAGTGATTTTGACGTAGTGCGTCCAAAGCGCATTGAGCGCTATGTGCATCTGGCCACCAAGCGCGGGTTTGATGCAGACGACTTCATTGATCTCATGCAAGGCTGCCAGTTTTTGGACGGCGTGTGTGGATCCAAGCGGCTGGGGCCTCGTGGATATTTCCATGATCCACTTCTTCTCATCAACTGTTTGAAGAGTGAACAGGAGTATGCTCCGTGGCGGCGCGCACAAAAAGAACGGGAGCGAGTGGAAGAGGAAGGTCGTGCACGCAATCGGCTCCTCAAAGAGGTCGGGTTGGACGGCGTGGCGCTCATGGATGTTTTACACATGGAACCAGGGCGCGCGTTTGGTTTGGCTCTGCGCAGGATCCAGGCGGGCATGCTGGGAAAAGCTGAGATGCCGACGTTCGGGGCAAAGATCGATCAGGAAATCGAAAAGCGTGTCGCACAGTTTTATCAGAAGGCGTTTAAGAAAGGAGAGTAAGTATGATGAGTTTCATCCGTGGGAGCGTGTTGCATCATGGCGTCGGCTATCTTTTGGTTGAGTGCCAAGGTTTGGGATACAAGATTACGATGCCAGAGTCTGTGGCGCACGAGTTTGGCGGCAATGTCCAGATGTATCTTCACGAGGTCGCGCGCGATGACGGTCGTGAACTGTTTGGGTTTCGATCGGTTCTCGAGCTCGAATTTTTTTGGAAGTTAATCAGCGTCTCAGGAGTCGGTCCCAAGAGTGCGCAGAAGATTGTCTTCTCCGATTCCGTTGAGCGCGTGAAAGGAAAAATTATGGCAGGGGATCTTTCAAGCCTCACGGACGTGCCTGGCATCGGCAAGAAGACCGCGCAGAAAATTATCTTGGAACTCAAAGGCGCGCTCGTTGACGAGCCTGGTGTGGCGTCGATGGATGCAGACGCGATTGAGGCGCTGGTTGGTCTTGGTTATTCGCGTCGCGACGCACAGGCCGCGCTCTCTGGCATCCAAGAGCAGACAACAGATGATCGCATCCGTGCGGCGCTGAGGAGACTGAGTCGGTAGGTCGCAAGACGTGAGCCTCGTTTATGTTGGAAAAAAATGCGTGGAACCGATTTGTTCTTGAGCACGGCCCGCGGTCGGGTCGGTTTTTGCAATCGTGGGAGTGGGGGGAGTGCCAACAGGCAATGGGAGAGACGGTCCGTCGGGAGGTTTACGAGGAACAAGGAAAAGTTGCGGGCGTTGGTCAATGGATTGATCGCAAGGTTCCACTGTTTGGTGGGTATCGTTTTTGTCCTAAGGGTCCGATAGGTCCTATGCGACTCACATCCGATCAAATGTTTTTGCGCGTTGAACCACAGACAGACGAATTTCTCTCTCATGCAAAAAAATCGATCGACGTGAATCCAGCGCACACGCTCATCACCGATCTGCGGCAGAGTGAAGACGAGCTGCTCGCTCACATGCACGAGAAGACACGCTACAATATTCGTGTGGCGACGCGGCATGAACTCGTGATCGATTTGCACCACGGGTCGTTGGACGATGTCTGGCCGCTGTTTCGTGAGACGTCACAGCGCGGTTCCTTCAGGCTCCACATCAAACAGTATTACGAATCCATGCTCCAGAATCTTCAAGGATCCAGCTGTTCCGTCTTTTGCGCGGTTGCTCAAACATCGGGCGCGCCTCTTGCTGCCACCATCATGGTAGACTTCGGTGACACGCGGACGTATCTCCACGGCGCGTCCTCAAATGGACATCGCAATTTTATGGCGCCGTATCTTCTCCATTGGGAGCTGATGCGTGACGCCAAGTCATGCGGTCAGCGTTTCTATGACTGGTGGGGCGTGGCCCCCCAGAGTGCTCCACCAAATCACCCTTGGACTGGCATCAGCCGTTTCAAGCGTGGCTTCGGTGGCGAGGAAGTCGCTTCGCCAGGAACCTACGATATCGTCCATCAGCCATTTCGCTATCAACTCTATTCTTTGAGCCGTGCATTCGCCAGGACGATTCGTCACCTATGATCCAATCCCTTGTCGTTATCATTGGCTTGATCGTGTTTGAAGTCGTGAGTTCCATCGATAACGCCATCGTAAACGCACATGTCCTCAAGACCGTGCCGGAGAAATTCCGGAAGTTCTTTTTGCTCTGGGGACTCTTGCTCGCCGTATTCGTCATGCGCGGCCTTTTGCCTTTTGTGATTGTATGGCTTGCGAACGCTGATCTTTCCTTTGCCCAGATTTTGGATCTCGTCCTTTCGGACCCACAAAAAATGGAAGTCGCCCTTGTGCACTCTAAACCATTTTTGCTTCTAGGCGGCGGTGTGTACCTCTTCTTTGTTTTTTTGGCCTGGCTGTTCCTGGAAGAAAAAAAGTACGCCTTTTTTGTCGAGCATTTTATTCATCGACAGGGCGTCTGGTTCTACGCGATCTCTTCGTTGTTTATCACCCTCATCATTTATTTTTCTTCCACTTCCAGTCCCGCGATGGCCCTTGCCGCGTCGATCGGTGCGACGGCCTTTTTTCTCACCGATGGCTTTCGTAAGAATGCTGAGGAGAAAGAAAAACAACTGGAGAGCCATCACATGAGCGCATGGAGTAAGCTCCTCTATCTGGAGGTCCTCGATGCGTCGTTTTCGATCGATGGCGTGATCGGCGCGTTTGCGTTTACCATGGCGGTTCCCCTCATCTTGATCGGCAACGGGATCGGCGCGTTTGTCGTGCGTGAGTTCACGGTGAAGGGGATGAACGTGATTTCAAGATTTGCGTATTTGAAAAATGGCGCGATGTATTCCATTGGGATGCTTGGGGGACTGATGGTGCTTGAAAGTTTTGGACGCGAGGTTGCTTTTTGGGTGGCTCCGCTCAACACGGTTGCACTGCTCATCGTCTTTCTGTACCTTTCTGTACGTGAGATGAAGATGGCTGAAAAATCCAACGTATGAAAACTGTCTTGATCACTGGTGTGGGCAAAGGCATTGGCAAAGCGCTCAAGGAGAAATTTTTGGACGAAGGCTATTTTGTCATCGGGACATTTTTTACTGGAAGACCGGATCCACAGGAGCATCTCAAAGATTTCTCTCTCGATCTGAGTAACCCTGCTTCGATCGCGTCGTGTGCTACAGCGATCACGAATTTTGGTCGGAACATCGACATTTTGATCAACTGCGCTGGCGTGCTGAAAGACGAAGATGAAACCAGCGTCGTCGCTGACAAACTGCGGGAGACTCTGGAAGTGAATCTCATTGGCACGATTGATTTTACACAGAGACTTCTTCCGATCATGCAAGACAAAGGACATATCGTGAACATTTCCTCGACCGCTGGATCACTCATGCTCACGGGGAAACACGCCAGCCACCTTGAAGGCCGTTATCCCGCTTACAAAATTTCCAAAGCCGCACTCAACATGTACACCGTGACGTTGGCGAAGCAGTTGGATGGACAGGTCACGGTTTCCTCTGTGCATCCTGGATGGGTGAAGACGGACATGGGCGGCGAGGATGCCGATCTTACGCCTGAGCAGTCCGCAGAGGGGATCTACAACGTGGCCGTCTCACGTCCGCCAACCGGAGGCTTTTGGTTTGCCGGGGAGAGCGTTCCTTGGTAGGGTTTTCATCCTGCACCCGTAGCTTAGCTGGATAAAGCGTTTCCCTCCGAAGGAAGAGACCAGAGGTTCGAATCCTCTCGGGTGCACCAGAGAAAATTAAAAGCGATTTCGTTCGAGGTCGCTTTTGGTATGGAAAAGCGCATCCAGTGGATGCGCGGCGTTGGGGCTAGATCGTCCCGGTCGGGGACACGAGGAACTTCGCTGCCTGGATGATCCAGGCCGACGAGGAGGCGAAGAAGAAACCCATGACGATCTTGTGGCCGAGCGGCCATTGCACGAAGTCGAGCAGCGGGGTGTTTGTCCCCTGCGGCCACCAGTTGTGTTTGGTCGTGATGATGAGGGCGGCTACCATCCAGACCGCGCTGTTCGCGATCTGTGCGTCCACCAGCCCGAGATAGGCGTAGAAGTCGGAGCCGTCGAGGATGCCGTGCGTGGTGAGGAAGGTGAACATCCCGATCGACGGGAGTCCCATCATGATGGCCATGATCAGACCTGCCACGGTCAGGATGAGGAGCTCTGGAAGCTGCGAGCGCTGGGAAGGGAGGGTGAGAGTTGAGGTCAAGATACTTCCTTTGACGTGTCATGGAATGAGTCCGGCTGATCCTGCCGTAGGAGTCTGTAACGACGATTCAAGCTACATCAGAATGAGAAATCTGTCCAGGGGCACGTTTGCTACCACAATTCTAAAACAAAATTGATTTTCTATTGATATTGATTGACTGAACCGTTCGTTCTTTCTTTTTGGCGTTTTCCGTGTAGGAAATGATCACCAGACGGTCGCCAAGATAAAAATGGCACTCGCTGAGTTTCACAGAGTGACTTCTTCCAAGAACTTTCGACGGGCGCAAAAGTTGTTTGATCGATAGAAATAAAGAATCGAACAGAGATTGAGCAGAGAGCTCGTACTGTTCGAGAATAATTTTTTCGAACCAAATACCCGTGTCGGAGAATAGTTCGCGATAACCTCTGCGGTAAGCATCTACGTAGATCAACATTTCCGTTACGGCCGCTTCACTAAACCGAACGAGAAACATATGCTTTTGACGTTTTGGCTTTCAGCGAAAAAGCCGTTTTTTTGACCGTGCGTAATTCGCGTTGAAGCGTCGCAACAGACTCTTTGATTTTTTTGTTCACGACGGTCTGTGCTTCGTCGAAAGAATAAGTCTTCATACCATCATAACGTAGCATGTGGTTTGTCTGGGGTCAATCGACCTCAAAGTCGCTTTTGGATTAGAAAAGCCGTACAGGATCCGAGAAGGATGCGACTGTACGGCAGCGGGGGAGCTAGTCGACGAAGCGCAGGCGAATTCCGTAGTCGGTTCCGATCAGCTCGACGGCTTGGAATACGTCGTCGGCACCGCCACGGACAGCCTGGACGATGCCCACCAGGTAGTCTGGCACGGCCTGGACCTGGATCATCTGCGCGATCTCGTTCATGAAACCATGACCGAAGTGGATGACTCCGCGAAATCTGTCGGGATGCGCGGTCAGGTAGGCCCTCACAGCAGGACGAGCGGCCATGATCGGAAACCCGACTTCTGGGTCAGCCCATGCTTCGTTCCACAGGTGTCCCTGTGAGAAGGCGAGCGACGAGAGGACGAAACTCTCGATCTCTGGCAGTACCAGGATCCTGGGCTCCGGCATGGAGGAGCGCCTCCAGCCCTTTGGCGCATGGCGGTCGATTGCGGTGATCAGCTGTTCACTAGTGTGTCTCACGAAACCTCCAGGGGAGGAGACTACAACACAAGTGGCTAATTGTCAACCACCACGCCTTCTCCCTTTGCAAAGTCGTCCTCAGGAAGTTCACTTGTGAGTTCGCTCAAGGACTCACTGAGCGATTCGTTGGTCACGGTATCTTTTGCTTCAAAGCTCGTCGTGTTGGCTAATTTCACAAATCGTCCAACGTCTCCCGCGTCTGGATGAATCAATACATCAAACCACGCTCCCGCATGGCCGACGGTGACAGGCATCTTGCTGATCGACCAGGTGACAAGCCGTGTCGTTGCATTGTAGCTCACGGTTCCAATGTCCGTGTCTGTGTTATCCAGCCATGTGACATCCTGGGGAATGGTCGTAGACATCTTCACTCCCGAGAGCGTGTGCAGAGAGTTAGTGACATTCAAGTAGACACGGTAACTGGTCGTCTCACCGACCTTAGGTGGCAGGGGACCGCTCCCAATCGCGCTTCCACTTTCAGAGTAGTAACGCGCTTGTGCATTCACTCTGACGTCTGAGTTCAAAGAGACCGTGATCGGTGTGGCGTCCAGGATCCGTGTGCTCGTCACGTTACCGACTTTTCCAAGCGTGAGCGTCACGGTGATGGTAAAGGCATCGGCATCTCCTAGATTCAGCTCAGAGGACACAGGAAGCAAAAGGTCGATGACGCTGGAATCGTCAGGATCGAGTTTTTTGAGAGATGAGATCGCGCTTTGGTCCCAGGAAATGGTGTTGCCACTGCGCGATCCGTCCCCGAGGTCGGCGCGGCTCCAATCAATCGGCACCGCCCCGTTTTGTCCTGTCAGGTTCATGTCAAACGAAAGATCCTCAACCGTTTCTTCACTCGCGTTTTCGTAATCGATGGAGATGCGAAGCGAATCTCCCACTTGTGCGTTTTGGTTTTCATTTGAACCGTTTACGATGACCGAGAACGCGACCGATCCGCCCAAGACGTCGGTCACCACTTCTTGTGTGGCTTGTGGGAGCGTGAGCTCGTCATCCACGAATCCGACACTCACAGAAACTTTTTGTTCGCCAGAAGCCGTGGAAGTAAATGAACCTTTCAAGGTGATAGCCTTGAGTTCTCCCGGGGCAAGCGTGAGGATGTTCCAGGACGTTTCGTTTTCTCCCAGAGCCGGATCGGACTGCGAAAGCGAAAAATCTTGCGGCAGGTTTGGTGTGACACGTAAGTTGTACACGGGTTCACTTCCGGTGTTCTGCACGTTCACCACATACTCAGACGTGTCGCCAGCCAGGGCTTTTTCAGGACCCGTGAGCGAGAGGGCAACAACCGAATCAACAATCTCGACTTTGTGCGTGGCGATGTCTTGGAAATCGGAATTGAAGTTTGCGGGTTTATAGGTATAGAGCGCCTGCAGCCGCTGTGAGCTCGGGACTTCGGAAAGGAAGACGCCACTCACCGTGATCTTGCCGTCTGATCCTGCGCTCACGGATCCGATCGTCCATTCGCCGCTTTCGTCAGGTTCAGGGACGCTTGAGAGCACGTGGAACGAGTCGGGGACGTTTAGTTTCATTTTGAGGCTGGCGATCGGAACGGAGCCGGTGTTTTCGTATATGAAGGTGAACGAGCTCGGTTCGCCAGATTTTACTTCGTCAGGGCCTTCCACCGTGAGCACCAGCGTTTCGTTATCGTGGAAAAATCCTTGCGAGAAAAGAAAAAAGCCGCCCCACGCGATGGCCGACAGGAATCCAAACAGGAGGATCAATTTTATGAGGAGTCTCGTGAATCCAGATCGCCCTGCGCGATCGAGTTTGGTGAGGTTGGGGATGTGCCCATCTCGCGTGTAGATCGATCGCAACTCTTGTTTGATTTCGCGCGAGCTGTGGCGTTTGCGGCGTACCATCATAGCGTTTCAAGAAGGGCGGCAAAAAGTTGGTCGGTGTCGTTATCGATGTCTGTGCCTTCAGAACTCCACAAGACATTCATGTCCTCTGGTGTGGTCACGTGGACGGTAGTCGTGCGATCGATCACGCCAGATTGTTTTTGCACAGTGAGGGTGTACTCGTGTGTTTGTGGCAACCCGACAAGGGATTTCACGGAGGCGATCAGTCCAGCACTCTGCGCCAGTGCTTGAATCGTGAACGGGAGTTTGTAGCTGAAGGTAACCTTTGACGTAGAACCAGGGCTCGTCTGGACCCAGTTTCCAAAAACGGTTTTGCCTTGTTCCTCCATGACCGTAGTGCCAGAATCGGGGTCGACACTTTGGGTGAGGACAGAGTACGTCAGGTCATCATCCAGAGTCCAATCTTCCAGAGGTGGATTAAATAGGGAAATGTCTGGCGGACTGAAGCCTTCTGCGTTCAACAACTCTGAACCCTTGGGAACATAGACGCGAAGATAGTCGACGTTATTTACACCGGTAAACAGAAGTCCCTGCAAGCCAAAATGGGTGCGTGAGATCGTCGCGGTATTCACGATAGAACCGTCCTTTTGCACATTGACCGCGAGATCCACCTGTTCCTGGATCACTCCGTCGGTTTTTCCACCACCCAAGTTTGTATCCACGACCATGAGGTAATCCCCATCGGTTTGTTTCACTTCACCACCCCAACCACGAGTGAGAACCTCACGTTGTAAATCTTCACTTTCCAGGTAGAGCTGGAGATCTTTTTGTGCGAGTCCCGCTTTGAGAAAATCAAGCGAGGCCAGGAAATCTTCGGATGTTTTTTCGATCGCGCGGTCAACGAGTTTTGGGGCGAGATCTCCAATGAAGGCCTTGGGGGTATTTTCAACGCGGTCGTATTCCATCTCCACGATGCGCTGGGCTTCAAAGATAAAATTTTCTTGGGTGATCGTGCGTCCGTATTCCGGCATCTCGATGGGGCCCAAGAGGCCGATAAGATCCGCCACGAACGTCGCGTTCACAGCGAGCACGCCATCCACGCTTCCCCCGCCCGCATCCTGATAAAATTGGATAAGCTGTCTGGCGCTTGTAGGAAAATCTGGAAACCAGTTAGCGTCTTGGAATTCCCATCGGGCGGAGAGGAGTTGCAGGGGTTGTGGAGCCATCAGATTTTCTTGGAGCGCCCCTTGTAACGCATAGGAGCCACCGCCGGGGACATCCATGTGTTCAATCACGCCGTCGTGGACTTTCACGTCCGCAAAACTGCCGATGAAACCGCCTGTGGGACGGATCTCGGTGTTGTTTTGAAAGACGATCAGATAGCGTTTACTGCCTTGTGCGCCCAGCAATTGTTGAGCCAGGGAAAAGAAGGATTGAAATTCGTCGATACCGGAGAGGAGTTTTGGGAGGGTCGTGGTGAGGAGTGTGACGTCGGATTGGTACGGTGTCGGGATCGCCGAGAGGTCAATTTGTTCAAGGGCTTTTTGCGCGCTCACGAGGTGTGGAGTGGCAGAGCTCACGTAGGCTTCCAGGAGATTCAGTCGTGAGATCGGCGTCGGGTTTACTTCTTGTTCGATCGCGGAGTAGCCTTCCGAGAGCCGCCCTCCAGCGATCGCGAGTTCGCTTCCAGCCGCGATGAGCGCCTCTCCGGTTTTGTAACTTTTTTGCGTGAGGGGAAGGACGGTGAGCAGCAAACGTGTTCCGGCGCCCAACTCTTGGAGCGTTTGTGCCGCTGAATCAAACCGTTCACTCGAGAGGCTGAAGTTCGATTGGGCGTTTTCACTTTCCCGTTTGAGCGCGGCGTGTGCGGCGTCCGAGAGCAGGTTCACCGCCTCGGCCCCTTGTTGCTCAAGGGCCGTTTTTGTCTCGCGCAGGTTCTGGACGACGTTCATGGCATGCAAGGGGAGCACAAATAAAAACGACACAGCGACAAACGAGGCAACCGCGCGATGCCAAGAGGAAAGGGAGTAGGTTGTAGAGAGTAGGTTGTAGAGAGAAGAGGGAAGTTTAAATTTCCAAAAGGGTCTGGGAGCGTCTGCTGATTCAGCTTCGGTTTGTAGTTCCTCAAGATCCACGAGATCGGCTTCCGCAGCAGCCTCGTCTTCTGGAAAATCAAACAGCGCAAAAATATCTTCTGGGACTTGCGCAGGAAGAAACGTCTCGTGTGAGAATGGAGTGATTCGCGAAGGGTCAAACGCAAGAGCGTGCTCTTGTGGTTTGTGGTCACTCGTCCACTGGACGTGGATGTTTGTCGGGCTCACCTTGGGCAAGGGAAGGGAAAATCGGGACCAGCCATGTGAGCTCATCACTTCCTCCGTGAGTTGGTCCATGAGTTCGTTTGGTGAAAGAGACAGATCTTTTGACAAATCTGGCGTCGTTACTGGCGTCATCATCAGGTTCACGTGGACGCGCTGCGTTGATTCCTCGATGTGTGCGTCTTCGTGGATGGGTTTGAGTGAGAGGACGAAGGGCGACGTTGTGTGTTTTGCACTCTGTTCAATGTGTGGTCGCGTTGGGAGGTGATACGGGTTCACGAGCTGCTCACTCTTGGTGATTTTTCGAGTGCGTGAAACAGGCGTCTTTTTTTTAGAGACGGGAGTCTGTTTTCTTGCCGAGCTTTTTTTAAGAGGTTTCTTTTTGGTCACATGAGTCGTAGACATGCAGGATTTGCTCGGCCATTTTTTTCCAAGAGTAGCGTTTGATTTGTTCGAAGGCTTTTTTTCTGAGGGTCTCTTGAAGTGAAGGATCTTCAAAGACTTTTCTGATTGCCTGCGTGATCTTTTCAGGATCTTTTGGATCGAAGTACACAGCAGCCTCACCAAGAATTTCTGGTAGAGAGCTTGTGTTGGATGCCGCAACTGGAACCCCGAAGCTCATTGCCTCCAAAGGCGGAAGGCCAAAGCCTTCGCACTTGGAAGGGAACACGTAGACAGATGCTTGACGGTAGAGCGCTGCGAGATCTTGATCGGTTGGATTTAGGACGAACCGGACGTGATTCTCGAGGTTAAGACGGCCGACTTCTTTTTGGAGTCGCTCGTAGAAGACATCGCCACGGCCAGAGAGGACAAGATGAACGTTTGGATGTGACTTATGGAAGAGAGAGAAGGCACTGAGGAGCGTCTCGAGGTTCTTGTGCGGATAGGCATTACCGACGTAGAGGAGAAAGGGGCTCCCAGCCAGGATTCTCGCCAAAAACACGGGGTCGTCTTGCGTTG
>JACRJW010000033.1 GCA_016235605.1 Candidatus Uhrbacteria bacterium
CGATCGCCATTTACGCATTGGTCGTTTCGTTTACGCTCTAAACGAATCTCAACTGATGGCTTCAGGTCATCAGTTGGGGTCAGGTCTGGCTATTGGCTATTTAAAAATAGCCAATAGCCAGACCTGACCCCAATCGTCTATGTCACAAGAAGTACAACTCGCCGCAGAAGCGACACAGGCCGCAGGAGGCATCGGGACGCTCGGGATCAATCTCAAGATTTTTTTGGCGCAGCTGTTTAATTTTGCGATCGTCCTTTTGGTTTTGTGGAAGTGGGCGTACAAGCCCATCGTCAAAATTCTTGAGGAGCGTCAGGTGAAAATCGAGAAGAGTGTGAAACAGGCTGACGCGATTGAGAAGCGTGTGGTTGAGATCGAGAAAGAACAACACACATTGATCGCCACGGCCAAGAGTGAGGCGGCGAAAATTTTGGACGAGACGCGTGCCACGGCTGACGAGCGCAAAAAAGTCTTGCTCGGAAAAGCCAGGGAAGAAGTACAGGCAGTAGTGATACAGGGGAAGGCACAGCTTGAAAATCAGAAGGAACAGATGATCCTTGAGGCCAAGGAAGAAATCGCGAAGATCGCCGTGGAAGCTGCACGGAAAATTCTTGCTGAGACGGTTGATGAGAAGAAGGCACAGAAGCTGGCAGAGGCTGTTGTTGATGAAATGGTATGAAAAAAAACGAGAATAAACTAGCGCGTGCGCTTGTTAAGTCTCTGGAAGGAGCAGATGACAAGACTGTGAAATCGGTGGCCAAGGATCTGATTCACGAGCTTGCCTCTATTCGGGAGACGCACCGTGTTCGTGGTTTGCTTGACGCGATCGAGGGAGCCTGGAGGGAGCGTCATGGGGCTGCCACGATCACCATTGCGACAGCATTCCCCCTTTCCACTGCGCTGCGAAAAAAACTAGAGAGAATCGCAGAAGGCGCAGAGCTGAGGGAGCAGGTGGTTCCCGAGCTGATCGGTGGAGCCCGACTGCGCGTTGATGAAAAGATTATTGAGGGTTCGATCAGTGGTCAGCTAGAACAGTTATCACGAGCTTTTGAGAACGTATGACAACCAAAATACACATCATCGACGCACTGAAAGAGGCTCTTGAGAATTTTCACGTCGAGGTCAAACAAGAAGAAGTCGGCATGGTTCTCTCTGTGGGAGATGGCACCGCACGCATGAGCGGCCTTTCAGGAGCGAAGGCTTCTGAGATGCTTGAATTCCCCGGCGGCGTGTTCGGCGTTGCGCTAAACCTTGAGGAAGACGGCGTGGGAGCGGTTATTTTGGGCAAGGCTTCGCAGATCAAAGAAGGAGACACCGTGAAAACAACGGGGCGCATTTTGTCCGTGCCGATTTCAGATGACGTGCTGGGTCGTGTGATTGATCCGCTTGGAAATCCCGTTGACGGAAAAGGCAAACTGAGTGCCAAGACGTTTTATCCTATTGAGAAAATCGCTCCAGGTGTCATGACCCGCAAGGGCGTGGGCGTCCCACTCCAGACAGGGATCAAGGCCGTGGACTCCATGATCCCGATTGGGCGCGGACAGCGCGAGCTCATCATTGGCGATCGACAAACCGGCAAGACCGCCATTGCCGTAGACACGATCATCAACCAAAAAGGCCAGGACGTGAAATGTATTTACGTCGCGATCGGACAGAAGGAATCCAAGATCGCCAAAATTGTTGCCAAGCTCGAAGAAGCTGGTGCGATGGAGTACACGACCGTCGTCGTTGCTGGTGCGTCTGATCCAGCCGCGCTTTCCTACATCGCGCCATTCACAGGTTGCACGATCGGAGAATACTTCATGGCAAAGGGTGAGGATGCGCTCGTCATTTACGACGACCTGTCAAAGCAGGCGTGGGCGTATCGAGAAATTTCTCTGTTGCTTCGTCGTCCACCAGGACGCGAGGCTTACCCGGGGGACGTATTTTACTTGCACTCACGTTTGCTCGAGCGCGCCGCGCGGCTCAACGAAGAGAACGGTGGAGGGTCACTCACCGCGTTGCCGATTATCGAAACCCAGGCTGGCGACGTGTCAGCGTATATTCCAACCAACGTGATCTCCATTACTGACGGTCAAATTTATCTTGAAACCGACTTGTTCTACCGCGGTATTCGCCCAGCGCTCAACGTGGGACTTTCTGTTTCTCGCGTGGGATCAGCGGCGCAGACAAAGGCCATGAAGAAAGTTGCGGGGAAATTGCGTCTTGAGCTTGCCCAGTTTCGTGAGCTCGAGGCGTTCGCACAATTTGCCACTGACCTCGATGCAGGTACTCGACAACAGATCGAGCGCGGACGACGCCTGACCGAACTTCTCAAGCAACCCCAGTATCAGCCACTACCATTTGAAGCACAGGTGGCTGTCTTGTTCGCGGCGATCAACGGACTCCTTGACCAGATTCCGGTTGAGAAGATCGTCGATTGGGAAGAAGCATTCCTGCAATACTTGCTCTCGTCTGGAGTTGAAGTCATGAAGGCACTCCAAGGTGAGAAAGCGATCACGGACGAAATCGAAACAGGCCTCAAGAAACTGATTGAAGATTTCAACTCTACCTTTTCTACCTCAGCCACCTAATCCACCTTCCTACCTACTCTGTGGCTGTCCAAACCAGAGCCATCAAACGTCGGATCAAGTCCGTCAAGAATACTCGCAAGATCACCAAAGCCATGGAACTGGTTGCGGGGAGCAAAATGCGCAAGGCGGTGAGCGCGGTCTTGGAGTCTCGACCCTACGCGAAGCTCGCGTGGAACACGGTTCAGTCGATCGGTCGTCTCACCGACACGAGCCTCCACCCGCTGTTGCGTCGTCATCAGAAAACAACGTCGGTGCTGATGTTCCTCATCACATCCGATCGTGGTCTGGCCGGCGGGTTCAATACGAATATTCTTCGACGCACGCGCGAGGCGATCAAGACCCTGGGCGGTGCCGAGCACGTCAGCGCTGTGTGTATCGGCAAACGCGGGGCTGATGCGCTCAAGCGCCTGGGTGTCCCTATCCTTGCAAGTTTCGTGGAGATTACGAATAACACGAAATTCAGCGAGATCCTTCCCATCGGCCGCATGGTCGTCGACGAATATACGAAGGGCTCGTTTGATAAGGTCGTGCTGGCCTATACGGATTTCGTCAGCGCAGTGAGCCAGATGCCGGTCATCCTCGACTTCCTCCCACTGTCCGTCGAGACAGTAAAGAGCGTTGGCCAGGCGAAACAAGCTGGGCACGAGGACGTGAAGTTCACAAAAGCCAGCGAGTACACTTTTGAACCCAGTCCGCAACAGGTTCTTGATCGAGTCCTCCCGCGACTCATTGAAACCATGGTCTATCAGGCCGTACTCGAATCCGCCGCATCGGAACACTCCTCCCGCATGATGGCCATGAGAAGCGCTTCCGACGCCGCAGGAGAAATGATCGATGATCTCACATTCACGTTTAACCAAGCTCGTCAGGCCGGGATCACCCAAGAGATCGCAGAGATCTCTAGCGGGAAAGCGGCGCTAGAAAGCTAATATGAACAAAGGAACTATTTCACAAGTCATTGGCGCGGTGGTCGACGTGCGCTTTCCGGAAGGAAGTCTTCCTGAAATTCTTAGTGCTCTGAGAGTGGATCGTGGAGGGACACCGCTCACGCTTGAGGTCGCACAACACACAGGCCACAACACGGTGCGCACCATCGCGATGTCCACGACCGACGGTCTTACACGCGGACTCGAAGTCACAGACACAGGCAAACCTATCGCGGTCCCTGTTGGACCCGAAACGCTTGGACGCATGTTGAGCGTGATCGGCGAACCGATCGATGGCTTGGGAAGCGTCAAAACAAAACGTCTCGATCCGATTCATCGTGACGCTCCGGCGTTTGCTGACCAAGCGACAAAGGACGAAGTGTTTGAAACAGGCATTAAAGTCGTCGACCTGATCTGTCCGTTTCTTAAGGGAGGGAAGACCGGGCTTTTCGGCGGAGCCGGTGTGGGAAAAACCGTGCTCATCCAGGAGTTCATCCACAACATTGCCAAGGAGCACGGCGGCTATTCCGTCTTTGCGGGAGTGGGAGAGCGCACGCGTGAGGGGAATGATTTGTATAAAGACATGAAGGAGTCCGGCGTCTTGGACAAGACAAGCCTTGTGTTTGGTCAGATGAATGAACCTCCCGGAGCTCGCGCGCGTGTGGCGCTCACCGGCCTCACGCTTGCGGAGTATTTCCGTGATGACGAGGGCCGAGACGTGCTTCTGTTTATCGACAATATTTTTCGATTCACCCAAGCAGGATCTGAGGTGTCGTCTCTTTTGGGACGCATCCCGTCAGCGGTGGGTTACCAACCAAACCTTGCCACGGAAATGGGCGCCATGCAGGAGCGTATCACCTCAACCAAGAAGGGCTCGATCACGTCTATTCAGGCTGTGTACGTGCCAGCGGACGACCTTACCGACCCAGCTCCAGCGACCACGTTCGGACATCTTGATTCGACGGTCGTGCTCGCACGTTCACTCGCCGAGCTCGGAATCTATCCAGCTGTTGATCCACTGGACTCCAGCTCGACCATTCTTGATCCAAACATCGTTGGCGAGGAGCACTACAACACCGCTCGTGGCGTGCAA
>JACRJW010000036.1 GCA_016235605.1 Candidatus Uhrbacteria bacterium
CATACACCATAAACTCAATCCACTCCTTCTCAAGCGGGAAATTGACCGACGGCTGAAAGTGGTGTTTGCTATCCAAAAGCGATATGAGTCACCAGCTTCACGGGAAGCTCTACGGTAACCGTTTATTAGTATCTACTGCGTAGAAGACTGCTCCCCAATAGAGTTGGAGACCGCAAAAAAACGGCTCATCCGTAGATGAACCGCCGTGATCCGTGTGAGAGCCCATGCTGTCAACGAACCTGCTACTTCGTCTTCGCCGCCGCGCGCTCTACATCGAGTTCGGTGCAGGCGGCCTGCTCTGCCACCGTCCTACGCTCCCGATCCTTGGGGCACTCGACGATCTTGTTGGCCGTGGCATCTGCGGGGATGCCTGAGGGGTCGGACGTGCTCACGACCACCATGGTACCCAGCCTCGGGAGCGAGCCTTTCAACCCGGAGGGCGCGTACCAACCGCCCGGCGTTGAGATGATATCGGGAGGCGCGTAGTCGCCCGGGTAGGGCGCAACCTGCAAGTCGTCGGGACGCTCCACATCGACGATGGTCGCGTCGCCATGTGCCGTTCCCCGGTAGATGACCTCCGGCTTGTCTTCTGGTTTCACCGGCTTGTGGATGGTTGCACAGCCCGTGAAAGCCGTCGCGATGAGAAACATCATCAGATGCTCCGTGGTTTGAGGTTGAGATCGGGGTCTATTTTCAATATACACTCCGCGGCAGACAAACACAAAGAGGTAAAAAACGGCTCATCCGTAGATGAACCGCCGTTGATGTGATACTGACCTTAGTCGTCACAACCGAGTTGCTTACGCAAATGGACGGAAATCTCCTTGTCCGCACACAGGCGCGGTTTTTTGTCCTGCTCCAGGGCAGGAACGGGAGTGAAGGTTGGAAGTGATGTCACCGTCGAAGTCTCCGCGGCCGCTGGTGCAGGAGTCGCACGTTGTGACTGGATCTTGGTAGGCATGTCGAAGACATACGCGATGAGCGCGGCGGCAATCGCCACGGTGAGGAACCCTGCACCGCGAATCCTCAGACGCGCTTTCGTCCCTGCCGGTACCTTGCGATACTCGATCACGGAACGAATCCAACTCATAGCGAGCAACCCCGTGAAGATACCCGCGAGCTGAAGCCACCTGGAGGATCCGATGACGCTCTTGAGGTCGGATAGGGCGCTGGTCGTCGTACCCACGATGGCTCCAGCCTCCTGCGCATTGCCCAGGTAGGATCCATAGGCGAACACGCCCACACACAGGAACAGGGCGAACGCGACTCCGAGAATCTTGGCGCCTTTAATCGCGCCCTCTTCAGCCTGGTACCGCGCTCCGGAGACGGTCAGGACGAATCCAAGCCCCAGGGCTCCCAAAAACATGAGTGGGATGAAGTCGCGCAGGTTGGGCGGCACGTTGAGAATGATGGCGATCGCCGTGACAGAGATGAGAGTCAAGGTGAACCCGGCGATCTTGCGCCCCGTGTCGACCAGCCAGTTCTCTTTCACACGCGGGAACACATGCCTGATCCAGGAGAGGAGGGTCTGCATGAGCGGGAACGTCATCGTGATGAGGAAAACCAGTGCTCCCGAATACAACATGAGTCGCACCGCGTCGCCATCGTTCAGGAGAGTCGTGCCTGATGAGCCGCTCAGTCCATCCATGTACATCTTGATCGCAACCGCGAACAGGATCACGCCCACCACGACGGGCGACCAGATGGCGATGGTCAGTCCCAGAAACGCCGCGGCCACATACCATACGCCGTTGCCGTGGAACACGGCGGCACGACGCATCTTACGAACAGCGCGCACGACCTTGGTGTAGAGAGGCTGTTCGCCGCCCAACCATTTGTCCATGGCCTGGGCCTCAAGCTCGGTGAGCACATCGAAGGAGAGTTCCCCTTCAGGCGCTCCATCCTTTCCGATGCGCGAGTGGAAGGCTTCGCCCACAAGCTCGTTGACGAGCTTCGGGTCTGGCCTGGCTTTGAGCAGGGTCGAAACGAGACCTTCAGACTCCTCGTGGTCAAGCCAATCGAGCCGGCCGTCACGTTCAAAGCGCGCACTGGAACGCATGAAAGCACGGATGACGTCAAAGGTCTTCTGTGACCATTCTTCAGGCTTCACTGATGCGAGGCGCCTTTTGAGTTCATCAAGCGCTTCCAACCCAGTGCCTAACTTGGCGATGATTTCCGACAACATGGCCTTGTCTCCCGTATGCGGATCTGCCGCGCGTAACATTGTAAAGATCAGAGTTTTGCCATACTCTATGCTTCATGCTACTGAACCAAAATTATTTTTGCAATGAAGTTGGTATGAAGCTCAACGAAATCGACCAAGAAGTCGCAGAGGCGCTCAATCATGAACTCAGTCGTGAGCAGACGGGCCTGGAAATGATCCCCAGCGAAAACTTTGTGTCCGAGGCTGTGCTTGAGGCGCTTGGTTCGATTGGCACAAACAAATACTCCGAAGGATATCCAGGAGCGCGCTATTACGGAGGATGCGAATGGGTGGACGTGATTGAAAATTTGGCTCGCGATCGAGCAAAGGCTTTGTTTGGAGTCACTCACGCAAATGTCCAACCGGCATCAGGATGCGCCGCCAACATCGCCACGATGTTCGCCCTCTTGGAACCGGGCGACACGCTCATGGGCATGAACCTTTTTTACGGCGGCCACATGACGCACGGCCTGCCAGTGAATTTTTCTGGACGTTACTACAAGTCCATCCAGTACACATCAACGAAAGATGGCACCATGGATTTTGGCCAAATGATGTCGCTCGCACTCGAGCACAAACCTAAACTCGTCATCGTCGGCGCCACGGCGTATCCCCGAATCATCGACTGGCAGAAAGCGCGAGAGGTCGCTGACGCCGTGGGCGCGTTCCTCATGGCAGACGTTGCACACGTTGCAGGCCTGATCGTCTCAGGCGACCATCCGTCTCCCGTGGGTATCGCCGACGTCATCACCACAACCACACACAAAACTCTGCGCGGTCCGCGCGGCGCCATGATCCTGTGCAACGGCAACCCATCCACGCCGCTCAAAAAAGTTGAGGTCACCCGTGAAAATATTCCAACCTTGATTGACCGCGCGATCATTCCAGGCATTCAGGGTGGACCACACAATCACCAAACCGCCGCGATCGCGGTCGCGCTCAAGGAAGCCGCACAGCCGGACTTCAAAGAGTACGGACACCAAATCGTAAAGAATGCCAAGACGCTCGCGGCCGTACTCACACGGCAAGGATTCGAGTTGGTGACCGGCGGCACGGATAATCATCTGATGGTCGTGAACCTCACAAACAAAAACGTCTCGGGCAAGCAGGTGGAACACGCGCTTGGACTCGCCGGCATCACGGTCAACAAAAACACGGTTCCCTTTGAACCACGCACGCCGTTTGATCCCTCCGGCATCCGTCTTGGCACACCAGCGCTCACCACACGAGGGATGAAAGAAGCTGAGATGGAAACCATCGGCGGCTGGATCGACGAGGCGATTGTGAACTGGAGCGATGAAGCAAAGCTCGCGTCGATCAAGACCGCTGTGAAGGAAATGACGTCGCGATTTCCACTCTACGTCGGGTTGAAGTATTAAAAAGCCTTTGACGACTTATGCAACGGCCGTCGCATATTTTGATGGCTGATTTGGCTAAAATGAGCAAAGTGAATTTTCAAAGATGAGCAAGATGCTCCTTGAGTTTTTGAAACGCCTGTCCCCGATGGCTCAAGGCGTTTTTTTGTTCATCGGACATCTGCGCGAAAGTTTTGTCATATCCGACTGGAACAAACAGAACATCGTCCGCGAGTTTTGGCCGAGGTGTTCCTCTGGGAGTTGAAACCACATGTCCTTCAATCACACCCTCGAACGTCCATTCGTGTCCCTCAGGCGAAACAAGCGCCACGACTGAATGAAACGACGCTCCTCGCGCAGATTCCTCAACATCCCTGAGTTGCTCAAGGGTGTGGTTCACGAGTCCTGCGTCCCCTGCTCCCTCACCAGCCCAGCGCGCGCTATGCACGCCGGGACGACCGTCGAGTGCATCAATCATCATCCCCGAGTCGTCTGCCACCGCCCACTCTCCAGTTTTGACAGCGACGAACCTTGCCTTCTTCAAAGCGTTTTCCGCAAAGGTCAAACCATCCTCAACAGGATCCTCGTGAACCCCTGCTTCCTCCGCACTCAAAATCTCCAGTCCAAGGTCGGCCATGAGCGCTCTCATCTCCTTCACCTTTCCCTGGTTGTGTGTGGCAAAAATAAGTTTCTTCATACACGGGAAGGATACCACACCTTGAAGCTTGACAAACTCAATTCCCTCATGGGAGACTCCTCCCAAGGAGGTCAGCGTGATCACACTCACAGTCCGTTCGCTTGAGCGACGCGTCCTATTCCTGGGAGCCATCTCCACCATTCTCTCCCTCGTCCTGGACATCTTGCCCTGCGTTCCCATTGTCCTGTGTCTCGTCCGCCACTTCCCCCACGTGTGGACGTCGTGGGTGCTAGCCACACTCCTGGCAACCGTGGCCACGTTGGCTATCAGCCAGGCGAACAGCTACCTGATCGCAACCGTCTGCAAGATTCCACGGGTGGAAGCATTCCTGAACCGCACCCTACCTGCCCTCTCCATGGATCCAGATCAGCATCCGCACCTCGCAAGGCTACGGGACAATCCCGAAACCACGTGGGCATTTGCCAAGGATACGGTCTTCTCATCGATCGGACGAGATCTGATCTTGAAACGTGAGCCTGACGCACACAGGGAGTGGTTGGACATGCTACGGCAAACGGCGTGGTACCACTTGTGCTTGCAGAGCCTCATGATCCCTCTGCTCCTGTGGCCCACATTGCTACTCGCCTTCTTCCTCCTCTGAACGACCTCACGGTCGTTTTTCTTATTCCACACCTCCCTTCGTGAAGGGGTTCGCATGAACGACTTATGCGACGGCCGTCGCATATTTCGATGACTGATTTGGCTAAAGTCAGCAAAGTTGATTTTCAATGCGGACATTTTTTCGCCCGCCTGCCGGGCGGGCAGGCGCCTACGAAATATTGTCCGCATATTTCAATGCTGACTTTTTTCCGCCCCGGCGAACATTTTTCAACATGAAGGAATCAAGGATAGTCAGTCGGGTTTCCAAATACCACCATGAGTGATACGATAAGCCCCATTATGGCTCTCATCTTGAACGGAAAAAACTTGGCGATGGCGATTCGTGAGAAAATAAAAACGCGCGTCGCGGCTCTTTCAACGCCTCCTGGGCTCGCGGTCATTTTGGTTGGATCGGATCCTGCCAGCCACACCTACGTCGCGCTCAAAAAAAAAGCCTGCGAGCAAGTTGGGATTCGGTTTGAACAGCATCTCTATTTTGCAACGGAGTCAGAGGACACGCTCATCAAAAAAATTCAGGAGCTTAATGCACGACCTGACGTGAATGGCATCCTCGTCCAGCTGCCTTTACCGACACAAAATGCAGATCGTGTCATCGCTGCGATCGATCCGCTCAAGGACGTTGACGGGTTTCATCCAGTGAACCTAGAGAATCTGGAAGCCGGAAAGCCAGCCATCGCCTCGGCGGTCGCTCTTGGAATTTTGAAACTGATCGGTGAGGCGCCGCACAAGACGGGATCCCAAGCGGTGATCGTCTCCTCTCCCCTGTTCGCTCAGCCTCTGCAAATTTTGCTTCGCGAACAAAATATCACCGCGACCGTTGTTGACCCAGACGCACAAGATCTTGCAAAAACCACACGCGCAGCCGACATCCTGATCGTCGCCGTTGGCCACCCAGGTCTCATCACAGGCGGCATGGTAAAGCCTGGAGCGGTCGTGATCGATGTGGGGACCACACGCACGGACGCCGGCCTCAAAGGCGACGTCGACTTCCCTTGTGTGGAACCAATCGCTGGCGCCATCACGCCCGTCCCAGGCGGCGTCGGTCCAATGACCGTCGCGATGTTGCTTGTGAATATCCTCAAGGCACGCGACCTGCAACGAAGCTAGGCTCCCGCAGCTGTTGACAAAAATAAGATTTTCATCTAGTCTGGCTGGTTCATGAGTGTCATCAACTCGTGCATCAACCAGGACCAGGGAGAAGAACTCATGCTGAATCTGGCACTGAAGAGTGGTCACACGCTGAAAGCACACATCTTCATCGAGGACGGCGAACACGCCGTGTGCGTCGTGCTCTACATCGCAGACAAGGCCTTCGACTCCTTGCGGATCGAGACGACCCAGTTGAGCGATGTCCGCTACGAGCTTCGCACTCTGTTGTACGACTACGCCTTCACCACCGAAGCGCGCCTCGCCCTCAAGGACGCTGTCCGAGAGGAAGTTGAGACGCTCAAACGCATCCGGGAGCATGGTCCGGATTTCGATCAGGACTGGCTGGGAAGCTCCGCCTCCCGACGGATGCCGGAAATCATCGCAGAGTCCTAACGCAAGGCTCCCAGATAAAACCGGAACGCACATCCTGCAGACGCATCTGCAGGATATTATTTTACACGAGGTTTGGCGGCGGCGATCGCTCCCACAATAATCGCCACGACATTAATCCAGTTGGCATTGATCACGTCGAGGTTCAGGATACTGGACCATCCAAGCCCGTAGACCGGTTTCACAAGCACAACGGCCAGGGCGAACATGAGCGCCATCCATCCAAACGCCGTGGCAAATCGTGCCGGCCAATGATTTTCTGCTTTTCGAAAGTACAGATAGCTCACAAGCAACGTCCACAAAGGGGTAAAAATGTTGGCGGCAATATACACGGCCGGGTTGCCTGTCACCTGATAGGCGCTCAAGAGCAGAAAGGAAATCGGATACCAGACGACAACATACAGGAAGAAAAAAGCAAACCAGCGTCGCGTGAAATGGAAGGATTCATTCATAAAAATTAGGTCAGTGTTTGAATAATCTCGATCACGATTCCCAGAGTGAAGATCCCGATCAAAATCCATGTGAGTCCATCGGGAAAGTTGATGCAGTGGTGTTGTTTGCACAGGCCACGGCGGCGCATCACCAAGTAGCTGAGCGCGATCAAGATCGCGAGCAGTCCTCCAAAGATACTCCCTACGAAACCGACGATGCCGATAAACTCCCGGACACCCGATGAAAACAACAGGATTGGGACGAGGGTCGTGAGAAGCCATGCCTGTCGGTGCGAGAGTCGAAAATCGAATTTGAAAATATTGAGGAGCTCGACTCCCAAAATCAGATAGATCGACAAGACCGTGACGATGCCCAACAGCGGAGCGACGAGACCAAACGTCCCTCCCAAAATGGTTGCAAGGCCATCCAATGCAATGGGCGTTGTCGCGGTCCCTGTCACTCCAACCACCGCCACGCTGAAAAGCGCATACAAAAGTCCGATCACGCACATCGCCACCACGATCGCGCAGGCCAACTCACGTTTGTGTTTCACCCCAAGGACTTCCTTCATGTCAGGAACGATGCCAAATCCAGAAAGCGCAAATAAAAGGACGCCATAGGGAACAAACCACTTGGATGGGACGAGCGTGAAGACCGAGCTGACGCTCATGTGAGGAAAACTCGCAACGATCACGAACACAAACAGGAATAAGAGAATCACGACCACCGCGACCTCGATACGAGAAGCAAACCGCAGGCCTCCCCAAATGAGCCCCGCGGCGAGAAGAGCGACCACATACGCGTACGAGAGAGATGAGGCGCCAACAGATCCCGTCAAGAGGGAAAGAAACTGTCCGCCCACCACCATGTAGGCGAGCATCGCGCCCCACACGGCACAGGCCATCGCCATCAAAGCCAACCACTTCGCTGAATCTCCAAGATACATCTGGATGGAACTCACAAGCCGGAGTCGCCCTGGCGTTTGTGTGACGACCTCGGCGAACATGAGCTGGAGGATCGTCAGAAAGGCACACAAGAGGAGCCATTCAAGCAGTCCAATCACCACACCACTTTGCGCAAACGCCCACGGCAAACCGAAAACGCCCACGCCAACGGTGGCGCCGATCATGAGTCCAACGGATCGTAAAAAGGGAACGTTTGGGTGCACCACATTCATCCACAAGTTTTGCTCCGATTATAGCACAAACGCGGCTTGCGCCTGAAGCTCCTCGTGCTAAGATGCACGACGTTATGGTGAAAGATCGTATCCCACCACACAACCTGGAAGCCGAGCAGTCACTGCTTGGATGTTTACTGATCGATCGTGACGCGATCATCAAAGTCGCCGATGGGGTGCATGGTGATGATTTTTATCGTGAGGCACACCAGAAAATTTTTGAGGCCATCCTGCAACTGTTTGAACGACATGATCCCATCGACATCCTCTCTGTGGGAAATCGCCTCGAGGAACAAGGTTTGACCTCTCGCGTGGGAGGCCGTGCGTACTTGGTCGAGCTGTCAAACACGGTCCCCACGTCCGCCCACGTCGTGCACTACGGCGAGATCGTCCAAAAAAAAGCCACGCTCCGACGTCTGCTCACCGCCGCGACCGAAATTACGCAGATCGGATTTGATGAGGATGAAGATGTCGAGATGTCGATCGATGCAGCCGAGCGGGCGCTGTTTAATGTCTCGGAAAAATATAATAAGCAAACCTTTGTCTCCATCCGAAGCGTCTTGCATGAGGCGTTTGATCGCATTGACGAACTCCATAAGGGACAAGGGAAACTTCGTGGACTGACAACGGGGTTCCGTGAGCTTGATAATTTGCTTGCCGGACTGCAAAAATCTGACCTCGTCATTTTGGCCGCACGTCCGTCTGTTGGAAAAACGTCCCTTGCGCTCGATATCGCGCGCCAAATCGGCGTGGAGGCAAAAATTCCTGTGGGATTTTTTTCGCTGGAAATGTCCAAGGAACAACTGGTCGACCGTATGATTTGCGCACAGGCAAATGTCGACTTGTGGAAACTGCGCACAGGACGCCTGTCCGACCAAGACGATGACTTCCCGCGTATCGGCCATGCCTTGGGAGAATTGTCGGAAGCGCCGATTTTTATCGATGACAGCGCCACCTTGAACGTCATGCAACTGCGCACCAAAGCGCGTCGGCTCAAAACGGAACATGGACTTGGCATTATCGTGGTCGATTATCTTCAGCTGATGGAAGGACGGTCGCGCAAGGGATCCGACAACCGCGTGCAGGAAGTCTCCGAGATTTCTCGTGGACTCAAACAGATCGCCAAAGAATTGAACGTGCCGGTCTTGGCCCTGGCACAGCTCTCGCGTGCGGTGGAACTCAACAAGCCTGCCATTCCTCGGTTGTCCCACTTGCGTGATTCAGGATCCATCGAACAAGATGCCGACGTGGTGTTGTTTATCTATCGCAAGGCGGCGGACAGAGGATTCCGTACGGAAGATATCCCGCCTGAGGAAGTGAACATCGCCGAGATCCACATCGCCAAACATCGCAACGGTCCTACCGGCATGATCCGGCTCTTCTTTGAAAAAAAACGCGCCTCGTTCACAAACCTTGAAACGCGTCATGGGGCGCCACCTCCCCCTGCGGCGAAAGAATCAGAAGTGGGAGGATTCGCTCCCTTCGCCTCCGCTCCCCGCAAAGAATTTGCTGCCCCTCCGGTTGATCCCAATCCTGGTTTTTCTCCTACAACCTAAAACCTATCACCTACTTCCTATGTTCAGTAAACTCAAACACATCCGAGACCTGAAAAAACAGGGTAAGGACATGCAACATGAACTCGCCACGATCGTAAACGAAGGTTCCGCGGCATGGGGAAAAGTCAAGATGGTCGTGAACGGAAATCGTGAGCTCATGAGTGTTAACATCGACGACGCGATGATGAGTGACCGTCCAAAACTCGAGGAAGCGATCAAAGATGCATTCAAGGACGCGACGGGAATGAAGTTCCAAATGAAGCTCGCCAAAAAAATGCAGGACATGGGCGGAATGGATATGCTCAAAAAATTTGGAGGAGAATAGATACCTCTGCAAAAGTCGCGACCTTGCGGCTTACGGGCACCCGTCGACCCCACTCTACGTAAGAATTCCTACGTTTCGTGGGGCTCGACAGCCCGTGCACCGCAATCTCATCGACTTTTGCAAAGGTCTCAATCGTAACATGGGGCACTTCATGTGAGACGATTCCCCGAACCCATTACCAATCTCGTCGCGGCGTTTGCGCGACTGCCTGGCGTGGGGCCCAAAACGGCCTTGCGTTATGTTTTTTATCTTCTCCAACAACCAAAGGCGGATTTGGAAGTGATGGCACGAGCGCTCATGCAACTGGGAGAGCGGATCCAGAGCTGTCCCCGCTGCTTCACCTATACCGAATCCCAGATGTGTGAAATCTGTTTGGATCCAAAACGCGATAGCAAGATTCTCTGTGTGGTCGAGGAAGCTCGCGATATTTCTACGATCGAATCAACCGGCGGATTTACAGGTCTCTACCATGTGCTGGGCGGCACATTGAGTCCCATCGAAGGCATCACCGCTGACGTGATTCGTTTTCGAGAGTTAAAAAACCGTCTCGAGACTGAACCAGGCATCGAGGAAATCATCCTTGCCCTCTCCCCAACCGTGCAAGGCGAAACAACCATTCTATTTTTGCAAAAACAGTTCGCCCCATTCAATCGCACCATCACCCGCCTCGCCCGCGGCCTGCCACTTGGCGCAACCCTCGAATTCGCCGATGAGGTAACGCTTGGCGATGCGCTTAAGGGGAGGAAGCGTTTGACATAAAGTACAAAGAGCTGACTAGTCGTTCGGTGAATGAAAGAGTAGACATAAGAGTAAATAAATCATGAACGGATCCATAAATGGATCTCCAATAACCGGGAGCTGCTACTGATCTTCGATAAAATTTTGATCGATTTGAACACGACCACTTATGCTCATATGAGCGAAAGTGGTCTTTTGATATGATAGGAAGGTATGAAGATCAAGAAACCTAAATCTAAAAAATCAATCGCTCAGCAAATCGTCTCAGACATCATCGGCGATCTTTCAGAGTTTTACCTGTCGTTGCCTTCACTCCCAAGCTACAGGAGAAGGTCGATCTTTTATGAATGTGCCATCCCTGAAAAGGAATGGTTGAAAATCGTGGAGGGACAGCAGAAAAAACGTGTACTTCGATCGATGAGGCAGAGAAAATATCTGACGGCCAAACAGGAAGGTGACCACTTTTTGCTTACTATTTCAACGAATGCAGCGGTCGAAGCCATAAAAACAATCATCACTGAAAAAAACGCTCTGCTCCCAAAAGCTGAATTGTGTCTCGTGGTCTTTGATTTTCCAACAGGTGCCAACAGGGCGCGGGATCATTGGCGGAGGTTATTGTTGTCGTGTGGCTTTAAACGGATGCAGTTAAGCGTGTACACGATCCGAAAGGATGTCATCCTTGAACTAATAACTCTCGTTGATCTTCTCGGTGCCAAAAAATGGATTCGTGTCTTCCGCTCCACCGCCATCAACTGACGACCACAAGTGCTCATATGAGCATTTATGGTCCCTATCCATTTCTTCTGAACGAATCAAAGACCACAGAAAAACAATCTCCCAATAAAACAGACTCGTCGTCTGACAGCGAGCCTGTTTTATTTTGTTTACTGGATGAATCCGCCGGCTTGGATTTCCCAGAGCTTTTTGTAGATCCCTTCGTCCTTCGTGAGCAGCTCCTCGTGGGTACCACTGTCGGCGACTTTGCCTTTTTGGATCACGATGATGCGATCCATTTTCATGATCGTAGAGAGACGATGCGCGATGACGATCGTGGTTTTGTCGCGCATGAGCTCGGTCAGCGCCTCCTGGATCAAGGACTCGGATTCAGAATCCAAACTCGACGTTGCCTCGTCCAACACAAGGATCGGCGCGTTCTTCAAAATCGCCCGAGCAATTGCCACACGTTGACGCTCACCGCCGGAAAGTTTCACCCCACGCTCGCCGACAAACGTCCCGTATCCTTGAGGCAATTCCTCGATGAACTCATGGGCGTGCGCTTTCCGCGCGGCCTCCATGACCTCCTCATCCGTGGCCTCACGCCGACCATAGCGAATATTCTCCATCACGGAGCGATGGAACAGAATCGGTTCTTGCGGAACCAGCGCGATGTTGCGACGCAGACTTTCTTGTGTCACGCGGGCGATATCCTGGTTCCCAATGATAATCTGTCCAGCCTCCAGATCATAGAACCGAAACAAAAGTTTTATGATCGTCGACTTCCCGGCACCTGACGGCCCCACGAGCGCGACCTTCTCTTTTGGCTTGATCACCATGTTCATCTTGTTCAACACCCGACGCGTCTTGTTGAAACTGAACGTCACGTTTTTGAATTCGATGCGTCCCGTTTGTACCTGCAGCTCTTTTGCGTGTCGTGCGTCAACGATCTCACGGGGCGCCCGTAAAATCTGAACCATCTCGTCTGCTTCAGCCAGGGCCGTGAACAAATGCCGGATGGATCGACCGAAATCCCAAATCTTGAAGAAGATGCCCAACAGCAACCCTTGGATCAGCGCAAAATCCCCGATCGTCAGGATCCCCTTCTGCCAAAGTTGGACGGCCACATACATAATGACAAACTCAATCACGAACATGAATGCCGACTGAAAGGCGTCCATGTATTCCCCCAACCGCCACGTAAACATCTGCGCCCTTCGCATTCTCTCCGTCACCTCGCGAAAAATGCCATTTTCAAACACCCGCCCCGTAAACGTTTTCACCGTTATGGCGTTGGTGATCGAGTCGGCCAAAACACCACCTGCCTGCGAATCAATGTCGGAGCTCTTAAAGTCGTATTTCAACTTCCATGTGGCGTAGAGGAGATTTAAGGACAAAAACAGGATCACCCAGACGAAAAGAATACCCGCAAGCATGTGGCTTCTGGTAAAAAGCACGACCAGATTTCCGATGAGCGTGACCGAAAGAGGAGTAAACGCAAACTCGATTTGATCGGCAAAATTCTCGAAAGCGCGTCCGAGCCGATGCACTTTTCGCACGAGAGACCCGGCAAAATTGTTCGAGAAAAACTGATACGAGTGTTCGTGCAAATATGAGAGCGACGTCTGTTCCAAATCCGCGATCAGACGGGGTTGAAACCACGTGCTGATCAGCGAAGCAGTCCTCCAACTCACCCATTCCAGACCATGAATGGCAGCCACGATAAGGATCGTCGCAACCAGAAGATGGGACACCGTCTCGGTTCCCGCTGAGAGATCTCCAGAAAGGAGATCAAAGAACCGTTTGTAAAAAATGGGTACGAGGACATCAACGGCATTGGCAAACGCAATCAAGAACAGCATGAAGAACACCCGTTTTTTGTATCTGAAGATATGGCTCCAAAAGACGCTCAGGACGTCTCGTGCATGGATTTTTTGTTCGTTCGCCTTCCCCATAAAAAGATCACCACTTTAGGCGGTGATCGAATCGATCTTGATCTTGGTAAACGGCTGTCGGTGCCCGACGTTGCGTCGATAACGGACCTTGGACTTGTACTTGATCACGGAAACTTTTTCCGCGCGTCCTTGGCTCTGCACCTTGGCCGACACCTTGGCGCCGCCGACCATAGGTGTTCCGATTTTTGCATGGCTTCCATCCTCGTCGCAAATCAAGAGCACATCAAACGCGATGCTGTCTCCCGGTTCACTCTGGAGCTTCTCAATCGCAAGCTCCTGTCCTTCACGGACGAGATATTGTTTTCCTCCTGTATGAATAACAGCAAGTAGTGACATAGTATCATGACGCAGCTCCTTCCGCACGATGCGCAGTGTGCTAGCGACGTTTAAGAATACGAACGCAATCTTACTTATCCACGAGCTCTACGTCAAGCACGTCGCCGACACGTACCTCATTTCGCGCCACAAATCCAGCTGAAACTTCCAAGACTCGATCCACAGGCTCTGGAGAATAAAAGATCGTTTTGGCTGGAGTCTCAGGCTGGGCATCCTGTTGAAACCCAACGACCGTATCGCCGTCGATCCAGATGATGTCGATGGGGAACAACATGTCCTTCATCCAGAACCCTTGAATTTCTTTTGTCTCAAACAGGAAGAGCATGCCCTGTGAGTCGGCAAGCGGTGCGTGGCCTGAAAGTCCCTGAACTCTCTCTTGTTGTGTGTCAGCGATCTCCACGACCACTGTCATCCCATTGGAAAGCTCCACGCTCGACGCTCGACGCTCTACGCTCTGCGATGAAACAAACGTACGAATCTCTGAAAACCAAATCGTCACAAGGCCGACAAGGCACAGGATCACGACCAGCCAAATCCATTTACGGCTGAAGTTTTGCATGACGTTCTTTTTGGACAAAAAATAATGCCGTGAGAAGCATCACAAGGGTGAGCACAATGAGCGCCACAAGTTTCTGGCGGCTCTGGAGAAACAGGGCGCTCACACCAAACGACGCGGCCATAGCGACGTAGAGGATGACGATCCGCGTCTGTCCCCAACCCAGGGCGAGCAGTCGATGATGGAGATGCTTTTTGTCGCCAACGAACACGCGTCCAATTCCGCCTTCACGAAAGCGACGTGTGATCACCCAGATGACATCCAAGAGTGGAATGCCAAGCACCAAGAGCGCGGTCGCGACTTTTCCGCCCGAGATCACCGCGAGGATGCCCAACAGGAACCCGACAAATGTACTACCGCCTTCACCCAAAAAGATGGATGCGGGATGGACGTTCCAAAAAAGGAATCCCAGATACGCACCGATCGCCACAGCAGATAAGAGCGCAACGTCCGGTTGGAAATAGACGGCCGTGAGTGAAAGAAGCATGATCATGATCGCTCCCACGCTTGTGACAGAGGTTGCCAGTCCATCGAGTCCATCCAAAAATTTCGTGGTGTACATGACGAGCATCAGCCAAACAAACACGAGAATGTCTGACTGCCACGGCAAGAGGATGATCGCGCCACCAAAAGGATTTGTGAGTTTATCCACTTCGATGCCAAAAGCGATCGCGGTGAGCGCGGCAAGGATGGGAGCGATGATCGTGGCGTGCGCAGGAAGATCAAACCGATCATCGAGGGCGCCGCCGATCATAAGAATGAGTCCGCCCAACAGGACGCCGATGTAGTGTGTGGACACAATCTCGCCTGAGGTGAGCGCCGTGCCCGTTGAGAGAATGCCAATCACAACCGCACTCACGGATAGATAGATCGCCAGCCCTCCAAGTTGTGCCACTGGACGTGAATGAATTTTCCTCTGCGACGTTGGCTTGTCCACGAGGCCCACCATGAGGGCAAGTCGTCGCACCAAAATCGTCAAGAGAAAGGATAAGATGAATGCGAGCAATCCCCAAGAGATCAAGAGCGTCATAGGGCGTGTGCTTCTTCAATGCGGATCGACCCTCCGGGTTGCAGGACGATCGTGTCACGTCGCTTGACGTTCCCTTGCAAGAGCGCATTTGCGATCGCGTTGTCCACTTCCTCCTGCACAAGACGGCGAAGCGGGCGCGCACCAAACTTTGGATCAAATCCTTTTTGCGCGAGCTCGGCAATCGCCTCGGGCTGTGCGCGGAATCCAATGCCTTTAGGCTCCAGTCGTTGAGAGACTTGCTGCATAAACAGCTCGGTGATCGAAAGGACATCGGCCTGTGAGAGCGGCTTGAAGAGGATCACGCCGTCAAAACGATTCAAAAATTCAGGACGATAAATCCCGCGCAGTGTTTCCTCAAGTAGCCTCGTCTTGATCGTGGCAAGTTCTTCTCCACGACCCACCGCATCTTGAATCTCCTGCGTGCCGGCGTTGGACGTCGCGATGATGATCGTGTTGGTAAAATCAATGGTGCGTCCCAAGGCATCCGTGAGCCGTCCGTCATCGAAGACTTGTAAAAAAACATTTAAAATATCTGGCTCGGCTTTTTCGAGTTCATCCAACAGGACAATCGAGAAGGGATTTTTTCGCACGGCTTCGGTGAGCAGTCCGCCCTGCCCGGATCCAGGGATCCCAATCATCCGATGGATGCTCGAGGCATCCTGATATTCGGACATGTCTAGACGGATCATCATGTCCTCACTCCCGAAATACGTCTGTGCCACCGTCTTTGCCAGTTCTGTTTTCCCCACGCCCGTTGGACCCAGAAACAAAAACGTCGCAATCGGCCGCGTTTGTGAACGCAGTTCGGTGCGTGCTCGACGCAGCGCCGCAGACACGGCGCTCACCGCCTCGTCTTGTCCGATGACACGGCCATGCATGCGGCTCTCAAGCGTCAACAATTTTTCTGTTTCATCAGATGCGACCGCTGTCGTGGGAATGCCCGTCTTCCCCGCCACAATCGCGCTTACATCTTCCCCTGTCACCAAAGCATCCTTTCCTTTTGTTTTGGAGACCTGGAGCGCAGTCTCTGAGGCAACCTCGATCGCTTTCTTTGGCAAGTACGTTTCGTGCATGTAGCGATCCGTGAGCGTCACGGCTTTCTCCACGGCTTCGTAGCTGAACACCACGTTGTGCTCGTATTCCATTCCACCGATCTTGGACTCGAGCATGTGGATCGCCGAGGCGTGGTCGGGCTCCAAAATATCCACCTTCTGGAACGCACGGCCGAGCACAGAGCGCTCCACCACTTCGCTGTACGCCTGTGGGGTCGTCGTCGCAACGGCAAACGTCCCGCTGCGAGAGAGAAAATCCACAAGCGTAGAAGCAAGATCGTTTGCTCCACTGGAGGAAACCAGTTGGTCGATGTCCGTAATCGCCAAGATGATATTGCGGGACTTGGCGACTTCAGAGAGGACAAGCAGGAGCCTTTCTTGGACCTGTGCCTCTGTGGCGCCTGAAACAAGATGCGGGATAGAGATGCGGACAAGCCGGCGGTCCTGCAAAATTTTTGGCACACGCTCCTCCACCATCAACTCCGCCACGCCGGCAAGGATCGAAGTCTTTCCAACCCCAACAGGTCCCACCAACACGACACTCTGACGGCCACCTTCGATCACGCGGAATAATTCTTCGATCGCGTCCTCGCGTTCAATCAACATCGGCAATCTTCCTGACACGGCCGCGGTGGTGAGATCCTCAGAGACCGCATCAAGCATCGGCGTGACAACGCTCGTCATCGAACGATTCATGGCGCCCGTGGGTTTGTACAGCGCCGCTTTTTTGAAACGCTCGTAGCGCTCACGCATTTTTTCATGGATACGCAACCACGCAACCATGTTCCAAAACTGATGCTCGTCTACGCGCTCATCCAAAAGAAGCTCCTGCAAAAATGGCTCGGCTTGATAGCTCGCCGCAAAGAGCTCGAGCGCACTCACGCTGTCACGTTTTTCTGCCAGGGCCTCGCGAAACGCTTCGAGGATCACGCGCTGTGCCTCAGGAGAAAACTGCGTGGGCTTCCCGAGCACTCGAGTGGAAAGGCGGCGGGTCACAGGATTCTTCAGTGCATCCAGTGTCAAGCCAAGACGGTTGAACACCACATGGACGTTCGCGTCATCAAGGGCTCCGACAAAAAGATGCAGTGGATCGACCGTCGCGTGGCCGTAGGAATTGGCGAGCTCAAACGCGGCTTCAACCGCGCGTGTCGCGTCCGGTGAAAGAAGCGTCTCAATGTTCACAACCTTATCCACCTTTTCCACCTCTTCCACCTGCGAAATGACGCCTTCGATAGACGGCATCCCAATGTCACGATGTGTTGTCAGGCGTCTGTGGTACCACACAAACAACAAGGCCAACAGAGCTCCATAGGTAAAGACACTTGTCCAAGACGGTTCAAACCAAAAAGTTGATGTGAACATGCGCGTCACATCCGTAAACAAAAGAAACAGGACCGCGAGGGTCGCAAACACGCACGCCTCCACCACTTCCAAGATAAACAACAGGTGTATGGCTTTGCCATGGGCCGCGTGCTCCATCACCTTTGCTTCATCCATCACCGCAGACCACACATACGTCTTGCCGTCAAGTTGTACCGCAAGCTGGGACATATCAAACGAGAACGCCGATCAAGGATCCAAAAAAACCAAACAGGGCGAGAGGAAAGGCCAAAAGGTACAGGAAAAAAAGCAGGATCGCGGCAACGACCCACACCATCACTCCCAGGCTGCGGATGAGGATCATGACCGCTCGCACTCCAAAGCTGATGAGTGAACCAGCGATGGAAGCATCACCATACATGGGCACAAATAAATTTTTGATCCAGACGTCAACGCCGAAAAATTTGATACTGCCTTTGACGGATTCCAAGAGCCAAGACGTCGTTTCTGAAAGCCCGCGCGAGTACCACCACAGCGGCCAAAACAACCCTTCGCGAATCCCCTCAGCCAAGAGCGTGCGAAAAACAAGTTGTCTTGAAGGCGTGATCATGTCTTCAATTGTAGCACAGGTGGTGAGGGAGATCAGGTGGATGAGGTGGATTCGATCCACTGACGAAGATTCTTCATGAGCGTCAGGTAAAAATGGAGGTTGTGAATGGTCGCAAGGCGCAGGGCAAGCATTTCGTTCACAGAAAAAAGATGGCGGAGATAAGCGCGGGAGGTCGTCGCACAGGTTTCGCAGGAACAATGAGGATCAATCGGCGACTGATTAAGTTGATATGTTTCGTTTGTGATGTGAAGTTTATCATAAAAAGCCCGTAGCCCGACCTGACCCCATTCGATCGTCGCGGGTGGTTGAGTCCAAGTGAACAGCGTCCCGTGCCTGGCATTGCGCGTGGGCAACACACAATCAAACATGTCCACACCCATTTTCACGTACTCAACAATTTCCTCTGGCATGCCGCCGCCCATGAAGTAGCGCGGCTTGTCCTGCGGTAGCAGCTCACAAACTTTTGATGTGATCCTGTAGGCATCCTCACGAGACTCACCAACGGACAATCCACCGATCGCGTAGCCGTCAAACCCGATGTCGAGCAAGCCTTCCACAGATCGCTCACGAAGATCTTCATATATCCCGCCCTGAACGATCCCAAACAGGAGCGGTGAGATTATGTCGGAGGGAACGACGGCGACAGTCCGGCGGCCCGGAGACATGATCTCACCGCTCCTGTTAAAATAGTCATTGCATTGTCTCGCCCAGCGCAGTGATCGCTCCATGGCTTCTTCGTAACGCTCGTAACTGGAATCACCTGCGGCCACATCATCAAACTGCATCGCGATGTCTGAACCGATCGCGGACTGCATTTCCATGGAGAGCTCTGGCGTGAGGGTGATGCGAGTGCCGTCGATGTGGGATTGGAAGGTCACGCCGTCCTCGGTTGTCTTGTTGAGACGAGCTAAACTGAAAACCTGATAGCCTCCGGAATCCGTCAGGATCAGACGGGCATTGAAAACGA
>JACRJW010000035.1 GCA_016235605.1 Candidatus Uhrbacteria bacterium
CTGCCCGCCCGCCGAAGCCTCGGCGTAGGTGGGTTGTCCCCCTTGAGAAGGGAGACGCTCGGAAGAACCATTGCTCGTCTTTGTCGCGCCTTGGAGAGTCACGCCCGCTTTTTGAAAAACCGAGCGCCCAAGTTCCATCTGCACCTTCATGTCAACGGCGTGTTTGGCGTATTTGAAAAACGTGTAGGTGATCTCATGGTTGATCGATCCAAGCAGGTTCTGAAACATGCCAAACCCTTCGCGCTTGTACTCAACGAGTGGATCGCGCTGTCCATAGCCCTGCAAGCCGATGCCGGTTCGCAGAGCGCTCATCGCGGCCAAGTGATCGATCCACAGCGTGTCGATCGATCGCAGGATCACGCCGCGTTCGATGTTGTATATGCTCTTTTTTTCCTCGAAGACGTCGTAGAGTTTTTCGTAGGCGCCTCGCACGATCTCCATGATCTTCACAATAACTTGCGTGCGGTCCTGAGCCAGCCGTTCTCGGTCTTTTGAAGAGGCGTGGTTGAGAACTGTGAGTCCTGCTCTGTCCGCGTCGGTGAGCTCCACGATCGTTGATACCGTCTCGACGATTTCTTTCATGTTCCATTCACTTGCTCCCCCTTCACTGCTGTGAAACAACACAACCTGTTCAACCTCACCCTCGATCACATCCAAAACACGGGAACGGAGCGCCTCGGGTTCACGCGCAAACAACTCAAGAATCTCACGACGACGTGTATAGATCACCTCACGATGCTTGTTCAAGACGTCATCGTACTCAAGAAGATGTTTGCGCGAATCGAAGTGATAGCCTTCCACGCGTGTCTGGGCTTTCTCGATCGAACCGGTGATCAATTTATTCTCAATCGGCATGTCGTCGGGAATGCCCAGGCGATCCATCATTGAGCGCGCGCGGTCTGAGCCGAAGATACGCATGAGCCCATCTTCCATCGAAAGATAAAACTGGGTGGAGCCTGGATCGCCCTGGCGGCCTGAGCGTCCGCGCAACTGATTATCGATGCGTCGCGCGTCATGGCGCTCGGTGCCGATCACATGCAGTCCGCCGAGTTCCTTCACGCGCGCTTCCTCCTCGGGGGTCGCTGGATTTCCGCCCAGCTTAATGTCCACACCGCGTCCTGCCATGTTGGTCGCGATCGTGACCGCGCCCACCCGTCCAGCTTGGGCAATGATGTCCGCCTCGCGGTCGTGGTTTTTCGCGTTCAATACTTCATGCTGCACCCCAGCGCTTGTGAGGAGCATCGACAGCACTTCATTCTTTTCAACGCTCACGGTCCCTACCAACACGGGCTGGCCATTCTCTTGCAGTGTCTGGATTTCTTTCACGACCGCCTCGAATTTCCCTTTCTCGCTCTTGAAAATTTTGTCCCCAAAATCTTTACGCACCACAGGTTGGTTCGTCGGAATCTCAACGACTTCCAGATGATAAATTTTGGAAAACTCCTCAGCCTCGGTCGCGGCCGTGCCGGTCATCCCCGAGAGTTTGTGGTACATGCGGAACAAATTTTGGAACGTAATCGTCGCGAGTGTCTGGCTCTCACGTTGGATCTGCACGCCTTCCTTGGCCTCGATCGCTTGATGGATGCCTTCTGAAAACCGACGGCCTTGCATGAGACGTCCGGTAAATTCATCCACGATAATCACCTCTCCTTCCTTCACGACATAGTGCACGTCTTTCTGATAATTGGCGCGAGCTCGCAGCGCCGAATCAGCATAACGTTGATAGTGTCCCTGATCGACCGCGTAGAGATTTTCGATACCGAGGGCTTTCTCGATGTGCTCGATGCCAGTCTCGCTGAGGGTGGCCGCGCGCATTTTTTCATCTACGTTAAAATCTTCATTCTCCTTCAACCCCGCGACGATCTGCGCGAAGCGATAGTAGAGATCGTTCGATTTTTCCGCTGGCGCCGAAATGATGAGCGGCGTGCGCGCTTCGTCGATCAAAATCGAGTCGATTTCATCCACGATCGCGTAGTGCAGTTCACGCATCACGCAAGCCTCGATGTTGGGCGCCATGTTGTCGCGCAAATAATCAAACCCAAACTGGTTGTTGGTGCCATAGGTGATGTCCGCCTGGTAGGCTTCAGAGCGAGAACATGGTCGCAATTTCTGCTCTGCCGCTGGGTCAAAGAGCAAACCGCCTTCCTGCTGGATCACACCCACGCTCATTCCAAGCGAGTGAAACACGACTCCCATCCACGCGGCATCGCGACGGGCGAGATAGTCGTTCACGGTCACGAGGTGACATCCTTGCCCACGGAGGGCATTGACGTAGAGTGCGAGCGTTGAGGTGAGCGTTTTCCCTTCGCCGGTTTTCATCTCGGCGATCTGTCCTCGGTGGAGCGTAAGTCCACCGACCAACTGCACATCAAAATGGCGCTGGCCGAGGGTCCGCTTGGCCGCCTCACGCACCACGGCAAACGCTTCATACAACAGATCATCCAAAGCAGTCTCTTGCTCAAGTCGCGTTTTGAATTCAGATGTCTTGGCGCGAAGCTCGTCATCTGTAAGTGAGACAACCGAAGACTCAAGCGCGTTAATGCTCGCCACCTCCCGATCCAGCGCCGCAAGCATTTTTTTATTGGGATCGCCAAACAGGAGTTTCAGAAACTTTTGCATAGTTCGATAGACTCACTACTTTGTACGGCGAAGATTATCGTCCTTTCTTCATAAAAAATCAAACGGCGGGGCCTGCGCCTCGCCTTTGAATCAGTTCATTGTTTCCCTAGTCGTGTTCCCTTCTGAGATCGATCCTGGAGCTTGTCCTTGTATTCTTTGAGCTGGCGGCGCGTCTGATCGCACGCCTGACCAATGGCATGATAGAGATCTTCTTCGAGCGTCACCGAGCGAATGACCGAGCCGGGAACGGACAGTTGAAACTCCGCAGTAAAAAACGGACCTTTTGCATGATGCTTCGTTGATTTTCCCACTTCGACTCTGAGCTCCGCAGCTGGTTCAAAACCCGCGGTGAGCTTCTCAAGCACTACAGCTTTGGATCCAACGCGTGCCTTAATGGCGTCTGTGAGTGGAAGGTTGGTGCCTTTGATGGAGACGATGTGCATAAAATTGGAAATTGGAGGTTGGAGGGTTGGAGGTTGGAAAACAAAAATTAGTTAAAGCCTAAATAAGCAACTTCTTCTTCTAACTGTATCCCAAGTCCATTACGAACGCGAGTTTTGATGAGAGCGATGAGCTGGACAACGTGGTCAGCCGTGGCGCCGCCGAGATTCACCACGAAATTCCCATGCTTGTCACTGATCTTCGCTTGGCCGATTTGTGTTCCCTTTAAATCCAACTGGTCGATGAGCCAGCCCGCCGAGAGGCGACGGGCTGACATCATCTCGTGAGGTATATCGAGTTTTTGAAAAAGACGTTGCAGTTCACTCTCGTCCTGAATTTCGTAATTTTTAAAAAGGCAACCGGCTGAACCCGCATCGAGCGGTTGGGAGGATTTTCGTTTCATGAGTTTGTCATCAAGTTCAGCCTTCAACTCCTGTGTGTCGCCTTGTTCGAGTTCAAACGTGGCAGACAAGACAATGTCGTTTGTATGCTTGAGCTTTGATTCACGATACCCGAATACCAGATCCACCTTGGCCACCTTATCCACCTTCCCACCTCTCAACACCACTATGCTCACCAACCGATCCTTCATCTCACCACCAAAACAGCCAGCATTCCCGCGCACGGCGCCACCAACGGTTCCAGGCAACGAAATCGCCCACGTAAGCCCGCTGAGTCCGGCATTGGCCGTCGCTCTGGCAAGCGCCGACGAGAGGACGCCAGCCTGTGCGACAACGGTGGTGCCATGGATCTCATACGTCCGCATCGCGATCTTGATCACGATGCCGTCATAGCCTTTATCGCTGGCAAGGGTGTTCGATCCCCCGCCGAAGACGACGAACGGGACTTGGTGCTCATTTGCAAGCGCGATGACGCTCTTCAGTTCATCAACCGTTCGTACCTCGACAAGCCATTTGGCTGGTCCGCCGATACGAAAATTCGTATGCTTACTCAAAGGTTCATCCTGAAGGACACGTGAACCGACAATGTGTTTAAGCGCTTCGGTCATACGAGTTTTCTCGCGACCTCATCGATGTCGCCAGCACCCATGACGAGGATCACGTCGCCAGGCTGGACGATCTTGCGCAGCTGAGACTCTGCATCGCTCAAATTGGACGCATAGGTCATATTGGCCTCGCCCGTCGGACGGGCACGGCCGAGGGACCTATTGATTGCTTCAACAAGATCGCGTGAGCTCACGCCGGCTTCTTCATTCCTGCCAGCCACGTCGTAGATCTCCGCCAGAATAAGCTGGTCAGCCAACGCCAGGACTTCAACAAACTCATTGAACAACTTTTTTGTTCGGTCATGCTGATGCGGTTGATAACACATGACGACCCTCCGGCCAGGGAAGAACTCCCGCGTGGCTTCGATCGTCTGTCTCACCGCCGTTGGGTGATGGCCATAGTCAGAAATGACATCGGCGCCATTGTAGACTCCCGCTCGCTCAAACCGACGCCAAATTCCCTTGAAGTCAGAGAGCACTCGGCGACACGTTGAAAACGGCACACCGAGTTCCATCGCCGCAGCCGTTGCAGCGAGCGCGTTCATCGCGTTAAATGCGCCTGGAATTTGCAAACGCAATTCGCCGTAGTTTGTCGTGACGGTTTGTTGGCCTGGCTGCGTTGATCGGCACATGAGCGTATAGGTCGTATCGGTCGAATTGGTCCCATACTTCACCGACCTATTGACCGAAAGTTTTGCACTCACCGCGTCATCGCCGTTTAACACCACCAACCCTTTGCTCGCGAGCTTGCCGACAAACTCCTGAAACGTCGCCTGGATGTGGTCGATATCACGGTAGTAATCCAAGTGGTCTTCTTCGATGTTGGTAAGGACGATCATCTCGGGAACAAGATGCAACATGTTGGCGCGATACTCGCATCCTTCGACAACAAAGAAGCGTCCTTTTCCAACACGGAGGTTGCCATCCATAAAACTCGGGACAAGCGAACCGACCAACACCGTCGGATCATAACCGGCCGCTTCCAAGATGAGCCCGAGCATCGCCGTCACCGTCGACTTCCCGTTTGTGCCGGACACAACGATCGTCGAAAACTCGCGCGAGATTCTGCCAAGAAATTCAAAATTCGAGAGCTCACGGATCCCCCGCTCTCGTGCGGCCTGCCGCTCCACATTGGACTCAGGAGCCGCGGGCGTGTAGATGAGCAGATCAACGTCTCTCGCAAGATGGTCGGCAGCGTGGCCGAGGTACACCTTCACCCCACGCTCATGAAGATCACGCGTAATCTCACTTGCATGGACATCAGATCCAGTGACGCTTACGCCTTCATGCAAAAACCATTTTGCCAGTGCGGACATGCCGATGCCACCGATGCCGACAAAGTGGACGTGCTTGTACTGTTTAAACATAACGACGATAGTTTAGCATAGGTCCAATAAGACGAATAAGACCTACAAAAAGCGCCAGGTTTCCCTAGCGCTGCGTTTACACTCTTACCGTGCGTGGAACAAGATGCGTGCGATCGACCCAGCGGAGGATCAGATCGTCGTGAACCGTGTTCCAGACGAGTGAACCATCTGGATCTACGTGAAGGTTCCAGGCCAGCGGGACGGCTGTGAGCCGTCGTGTGCGGACAACGGGCGTATCCCACATCCCATCGTTCACGATCATCGCTTGAAGGCCTCCGGCGTTATTGACAAGCGCCTCGTGGACAGACACCCCTGAGAACACACGACTCTCGGTTGGAGTGACCAGATGCTCCTGCATTTTTCCGTCTTCTGTCACCTGCAGACGAGCGGCGAATGACTCTCCCAGGGCAGACCAGACAACATCCTGGCGGGTGAGGGTAAAGCGTCCTTCAAAGACAAGGTGGTCGTTGTTAAAAAAGAGCCGACGGATGTCATCTCCACTGTCTCGCGGACGCACAAGCGTGAGCATCGCACGAGCAGTGGGTGACGTCCACACGTCCTCGAGCTGTCCGTCGATGGGCCACACGCGAGCAGTCGAGCCCGAGTGGTTCCCCAGATGGATAAGCAATGACCGGTGGGGCGTCCGTGTCGCCAAGAGATGCCGTCCTTGGAAGCGCACGAGACGCAGCGTCGGGTCGAGCGTGCAAGGGGAAAAGGGTGCGGTTCCCTCTGCTGATATCTGGTAGGCGTACGCTCGACCATCAAGCTCCTCCACGATGCACAACGTGCCGTCGTGATACAGCTCGACCTTTGACCCAGGCTTCACCGGGAAAAGCCCCCAGGGCGTGATGATGACGTTCTCCCCTGGAAAAGCCGGACTCTCTCCAACGGGCATACGCACGGTCCCATTTGCGTAGGAACCGGTGATGCGATCCAGGGGAAAAAGATGCTGGCGCAGGCCCGGAGCCACGAGCCAGACGCCGGGTGCGTATCCTTGCACCTGGCCCCAGAGAAGGACATGGTTGTGATGGACACGGAGAATCCGCGTTCCACCTACCTGCTTTGACCCTCGCTGGAAGACCATGTGCGCATCAAAACCCGTATGGAACAATTCCTCATTGCCATCGCGTGTGAGCACCATGGCAACGTGTGACCCACACACTGTGACAACCAGTTGGTCCCCGGCGATCAACCGTCGGAGCGTCTGACATGTAGGGGCCACAGGGAACTGGCAGAGCGTATGCATCTCACCCGTGAAGGTTGGCTCTGTGAGACGCACGACGCTTTTTTCTGTCCTGGGAGTTGTTGCTGTATTCACGGCAACCTCCTTTTATCTGCCGCATGCGATATGCCTGCGGTCTTCTTAACCTATCGATATTCCTTAATCCTGTCAATAGAAGCGTTGTAGATACAAATAAAGGTTACCGAAACTCTCCGGGTAGATACTAATTCGGTTACCGTGTCGCCATATGACTATGGTGACAAGACATGAAGTGCTCCGTGAGCATCTAAAAGATTGGCTGAGTGCCAATGGAGACA
>JACRJW010000037.1 GCA_016235605.1 Candidatus Uhrbacteria bacterium
CGATCATCGTGAGTACCGGCATGAATGATTTGGCGAGTGTCGCAAAGACGGTGGAGATTTTGGAGCGCCATCAGGTGCCGTATGCGCTTTTGCACTGCACGTCGATGTACCCGACGCCCTATGAGAAGGTGCGTCTTGGTGGAATCGCACAGTTGCGAGAGGCATTCCCCCATGCGGTCTTGGGTCTGAGCGATCACTCGCTTGGCATCTACACGTGCTTAGGAGCCGTTGCCTTGGGGGCGAGTATTTTGGAAAAACATTTTACGTCCGATAAGACGTGGCCGGGTCCAGACGTTCCGATCTCGATTGATCCTCAAGAACTCAAGGAGATGATTGTCGGTTCCGCCGCGATTCATGCCGCTTTGGGAGGAGAGAAGACGATTTTGCCTGAGGAGCAACCAACCATTGATTTTGCGTATGCGTCCGTGGTTACGATTAAGCCCATTTCCGCTGGCGGGCTCTTGACCCGAGAAAACCTGTGGGTGAAGCGGCCAGGGACGGGAGAAATTTTGGCGGTCGAGTATGAGTCATTACTCGGGCGCACGATCTCCCGTGATCTCCCCGCCGATGTGCAGTTGCGACGTTCCGATCTCGTATGAGAAAGATTTGTTTTGTCACAACCCACCGATCAGACTTCAGCCGTGTGGAGCCGGTTATTCGAGCGGCTCGTACGCGAGGAGATATGGACGTGACTCTTGTTGCGGCCGGAAGTCATTTGCTCCCAGATTCGGGAGAGACGGTCAACGATATTTGCTCACTTGGGCATACCATCGACGCGAAGGCCTACACGGTCGTGGAAGGAGAAACGCTTGCCACGATGTCCAAATCTATCGGACTCGGGTGCATCGAATTTTCCTCCATCTTTGAGAGATTGTCTCCCGATGTCGTCGTGTTGCATGGGGATCGATTTGACCTTTTTCCTGCCGCCATCGCCGCGGCCATGTCCAATATTCGCATCGCGCACATTCAAGGCGGGGAAGTAACCGGAACCATTGATGAAAGTTTACGTCATTGCATCACAAAACTTTCACATCTCCATTTTGTTTCTAACGAAGAGGCAGCGACGCGGGTCAGAAAGCTGGGTGAGGATCCGGATGCGGTGTTCAATGTTGGTTGTCCATCGGTTGATGCCATGAAATTCATCGTCTATCCCACACGCGATGAATTTGCACAGCAGTTTACTTCTACCTATGGAGGTTTGGTAAATCCCGCAGCGCCCTACGTGATCCTGATCCAACATCCCGTGACCACGGAGTTTGACCAGGCTTCAGACCAAATGGAGCAGACGATCCATGCCATCGCACGAGCCGGTATCCCAACGATTCTCATCTATCCAAACATCGATGCGGGATCCAAACAGATGGCCTCAACGCTACGGAAGATGTCGACCGCAGCTGATTTCGGACAGATCGACATGTTCAAGCATATCTCCTCGCATGATTTTCTTGTGCTCCTCAAATACGCGTCGTGTATTGTTGGAAATTCGAGTTCCGGTATTCGGGAGGCCTGCTATTTTGGAACCCCGTGTGTCAATATTGGTTCGCGCCAGAGTGGAAGATTGCGAGGGGCAAACGTGAAAGACGTCGCGCATGACGTTGACCAGATTGCTCAGGCGATCCTCGCGCAAGTTCAACACGGAGCGTACCCCGTTGAAGAACTCTATGGTCATGGACACGCCGCTCAGAGCATGGCCGAGATCCTCGCACAGCATCCACTTCCACCTGTTCAGAAAACAATTACCTACTAAGAACAATGAAACCCATTCGTCTCATTTCTCGCATTGATTTGAAAGGAAAGAATGCCGTGAAGGGGATTCAGCTTGAAGGTATCCGAGTGGTAGGGGATCCTTGCGAGATGGCGTCTCGGTATTACCACGATGGCGCAGATGAATTGTTTTTGTTGGATGTCGTCGCGAGCCTGTATGAGCGTGATTTGGATCTTGAACTTGTGAAGCGGATCTCCGAACGCGTTTTTATTCCGATCACCGTTGGTGGCCGCATCCGTTCGGTTGAACAGATCCGTGAAGCGTTACGCTCGGGCGCGGACAAGGTCGCGCTCAATACCGGAGCGATCGCGAACCCTTCTGTTCTCGCGTCTGCGGTGGAGGCGTTTGGGGCGCAATGCATCGTGCTTTCGATTGAAGCCAAGAAAAAGACAGACGGACAATGGGAGGCGTATACTGAGAGCGGCCGTCAGAAAACAGGCTTGGACGCGGTTGCCTGGGCCAAGCGCGGGATTGAATTAGGCGTGGGGGAGCTCCTCATTACCTCAATTGACGCGGAAGGGATCGGAGCCGGGTTTGATGTGGAACTTATGAAAGCGATCACGGCCTTTTCTCCAGTTCCGGTCATTGCCCACGGAGGAGCCGCTTCGCCCGCATCGATCCAGCAGGTGATTGTAGAAGCAGGTGTGGATGCGGTTTCTGCCGCCTCTATTTTCCACTACGGGCAGTACACTTCACGCGAGGTAAAGGCGGTTCTCCATGAAGCCGGCATCAACGTTCGTGTATGAAAACAGTCGCCATTGTCGATTACGGGGCAGGGAATCTCTTTAGTCTCGTGAAGGCGTTACGCTTTCTTGGAGCCTCGCCGACGCTTGTTGAGACGCCTGAGGCGGTTGAGGGCTCGGACGCCCTCATTATTCCTGGCGTCGGAGCTTTTCCAGCAGGTATGAAGGCACTTCAAGAGCGTGGACTCGTTTCTGCTATTCAGGCATCCGCCCAATCTGGGAAACATCTCTTGGGAATCTGCTTGGGAGCACAGCTCCTTATGAGTGGTGGGTACGAATTTGGCTATACACAAGGATTGGGATGCGTTCCGGGACGCGTGATAAAGTTTCCTAATCTTGCTCCGGGCTATCGTGTTCCCAACATCAACTGGAATCCCGTGGAGTTACCCGAGCATGCCAACACAGACTCCTGGCAAGGAACGCCCTTAGCACATACGCTCCCCGGGAGTCACTTCTACTTTGTGCATTCGTTCGTTTGTGAGCCTGACAATTCGCAGGATGTTCTCGCTCAGACGACCTATGGAGGATTTTCGTTCTGTTGTGTCTACCGACGAGGGAATATGGTTGGCAGTCAATTCCATCCAGAGAAGAGCGGGGAGGTCGGGCTACAGTTTCTTAAGACGTTTCTTGATCTTCTATGATGGGTCTCCCGCAGGAAGTAGTCTTTTGCAAAAAATGTGTGATCTCCAATCAGCGGCCAAGCTCTGCCGTTGAGTTTAAGCACACAGCGCAATCAAAAAAACAGACAATCGGTTTTGACGAAGGAGGAGTATGTTCCGCCTGTCGGTATCAGGAGATGAAAGAGAAAGAAATCAACTGGAAACAGAGAGAAGAGGAACTTCTCACATTGTTAGTTCGTCACCGATCTCGTGATGGATCGTACGATTGTGTTGTGCCTGGAAGCGGTGGAAAGGACTCTGCCTTCACCTCACATCTCTTGAAGTACAAGTATGGGATGAATCCACTGACCATCACCTGGGCGCCGCATCTCTATACAGACATCGGTTGGAAGAACATGCAAAGCTGGATCCACACGGGGGGTTTCGACAATCTTCTCTTTACTCCCAACGGACGTGTGCATGCGCTCCTAACTCGACTCGCGTTTGAAAATCTTCTTCATCCATTTCAACCATTCATCATCGGACAGCGACATGTGGGTCCACGTGTGGCCGTAAAGTGGAATATTCCTCTCGTATTTTACGGCGAAAATCAAGCGGAGTATGGGAACAACATTGAAGAGAATTTTTCTCCGGTCATGAAGCGAGAGTTTTACGCGTTCGATCAAACACTCGATGAACTTTTTTTAGGCGGCGTGTCTGCACAGGAACTGGTAGACACCAAACAGGTTTCGGTGAGCGACCTCAATCCGTATCTTCCACCAAAAAAAGGAGACGTCGAACGCACGGGAGTGGAAGTGCACTATCTTGGATACTACGTGAAGTGGGATCCACAGGAATGTTTTTACTATGCGAGCACCAACACCGGATTCCAGCCAAACCAGGAACGCACCGAAGGGAGCTATTCCAAGTACAGTAGCATCGATGACAAGATTGATCCGTTCCATTATTACACAACCCTCATCAAGTTCGGGATCGGTCGCGCCACCTATGATGCCGCGCAGGAAATTCGTAATGGAAAAATTACGCGCGAGGAAGGCGTGGCGTTGGTAAGACGTTTTGACGCGGAGTTTCCTCAAAAGTACTTTCAAGATTTTTTGAACTACCTCGGTATTACGCCGGAACAATTTTGGAACGTGGTCGACCGTTGGCGATCCCCACACCTTTGGAAGCAGGAGAATGGAGAATGGGTCTTACGAAATCAAGTCACATAGCCTATGAGCTCCCGCGTGAGAGAACTCGCGAGGATCGCCTACCTGTGGCTTCACTACCACATCCCACCTGTGTTGCGTTTTCGGGATCTTCTCCATGACTGGGATCGTTTTTGTGAAGCCGATCCTGCCATGCGTGAAGAACTCCAGCGGCTCCAGCAACATCCATCCGACGCTCGAACGATCCTGATCCTCGTGATGGATCCGTACTGGCAGATGAGCCG
>JACRJW010000040.1 GCA_016235605.1 Candidatus Uhrbacteria bacterium
CCTGGTTCCCGATTCCCCTCTTCATCATCGATCAAAATGCCATTTGGCTGCAAGGATTCGTCGTGGCAGGAAATATCGCTCTTGGTGTGGCGATCGTTATCATGGGAGGCGGCGGCATGTGTATCTTGCACGATTATGTAAAACTCGTGTCAGATCCCATCAGCGTTGGCGCCGCCCTTGCAGGAGGAACAACGGGAGATTTGTGTTTGGGTGGTATAATGTCCATGGTCATAAACGGTCTATGAGTGATCGCACAAAAAAACTTTTACTGGTCGGAGGTTTTGTCCTCTCCGTTTTTGCGATTGCCTTTTTGCTCTACTGGCTTTTTTTTAAAGGAGCCATTGCACCAGCGCCAACGGTAGAACCAACCGTGGAAGGGACAGGCGAACTTCCAACATCTGGTGAAGGCGCTCCAGGTGTCGCCCCCGAAGGGCCATCTGGGACAACAGGCCTGCAAGAAGCAGAAGAAGTCGCCCACGGCGGGCTTACACAAACCACTGAACTCACCACCGGCGCGGTCTACAACGCGGTCTTGAGCGGTGATGGGGCAAGTATCAACTACTACAACGCTGTGGATGGACGATTTTATACGATCAACGCGGACGGCGAGGTGGTAGCGCTTTCCGACAAACAATTTCCTGAGGCCGAGAACGTCGAGTGGAACAAGGACTCAGAAAAAGCCTTAATTGAATTTCCAGACGGGACCAATATCATCTACGACTTCAGCGCGGAAAAACAAGTCACGCTTCCAGAGCACTGGGAGGACTTTGATTTCTCTCCCACGTCAGACGAAATCATCGGCAAGAGTATCGCACTGGATGAAAGCAATCGCTATCTCGTGATCGCCAGCGACGACGGATCACAAGTGCAAGCCATCGCCGAGCTCGGAGAAAACGAAGATAAGGTCGACGTCAACTGGTCGCCGAATGATCAAGTGGTTGCGTTTGCCAACACGGCGAAATCGAGCTCTAGCAGTCTGGATCGCCACATCATCTATCCTGTTGGGAAGAACCAAGAAAACTTCAAGGGACTGGTCGTCGAAGGACTGAACTTCGATTCACTCTGGTCACCAACGGGCAAACAACTTCTCTATTCCGTCACAGGCGATTACAGCAACAACAAGCCACTGCTGTGGGTGGTAGATGCGACAGCCTCAACCATGGGAGAAAATCGAACGAGCCTTGGGCTTAACACGTGGGTGGACAAATGTACTTGGTCCTCTGCGTCGAGTGTCTACTGTGGAGTTCCCATCGACCTGCCTGCCAACGCCGGCCTCCAGCGCTCTCTCTACCAAGATAAACCTGATGCCTTGTATAAGCTTGACCTCACGAGCAACAAAGCGAGTCTGGTAGCCATACCAGAAGAAGCAACATCCATGAACGACCTGTGGGTCTCTGACGATGAATCGATGCTGTATTTCATGAATTCAAGCGGACAACTCGAACTTCTCAAATTGAAATGAGAGAAGCCAGCACGGCAAACTTTGTCGAAAAACCGTCACGGAAGGCCGCACTCTTCCTTCGACGGGCTCAGGAGGTATCTCCTTGCGGCCTGAGTGACGAGGGGCGCCGAGAGGACGGTTGGTGTGATCCACAAAGGTGGCGACCCCGTGTTTTAAGACAAAGTTTGCCGTGCTGGCTGAACACCCCCTATGTCCCACCGCTGGCTCACCTTCCTTACGATCGGCGTGTTGAGCATCATCGTGTTTATTTTTTTTGGACTTCGTTTGCGACCGATTGAAATCCCAAAAATCGAATCGGTGAGTGAAGCTGGCTCGCAGGCACAACCCACGATCACTTTTGTGAATCCTTGGAAGGGCGCTGAGGACGCAAAGGTGACTATGGTCGTCTTTTCTGATTTTCAATGTGATGCCTGCGCCACACTCGCCACATCGCTGGACGTCGCTCTCAAAACCTATCCCGACGACGTCCGACTTGTCTGGAAAAATCTCCCCAATGAATCCTTGCACCCTCTCGCCACACCTGCTGCCATCGCCGCCCACTGCGCCGCTGACCAAAACACATTCTGGGAATTCCACGATGAGCTGTTCGCCAAACAAGCCTATCTTTCCGAGTCTCTCTTCACCCAAATCGCAAGCTCGATTGGACTCAACGTCGACAAATTCCAATCCTGCTACGACAAGCGCGACACCCTTCCCATCGTCACCAAAGATTACGAAGAAGGCTTAGCCCTCGGCCTGACTTCTACTCCTTCCCTCTATGTTGGGGATCAACTTTTGATCGGCGCGATTGATGTCCAAGAATTGCTGAGTGTCATAGAAGAACAGCTGAGCCTTCCATAACTATGGTGCGCCGACTCTTCACCACACTCCTGGCTCTCACGTGGCTCGGTTTTTTTTCTTTGGTGAGCCCGGCCGTGGCCCAGACGCCGACCACAAACGATCTCGTTCCAAATCTCAGTATCGATATTCCTGGCATCAGCTTTTCTGCGATCCTTTCAAAGGGTGGCGTCCTGTCCATCAATTTCCTCCAAGACTACATCGCCGGCGTGTATAAATACTTGATCGGCATCGGGACCCTGATCGCGATCGTGCTCATCATGATCGGCGGATTGCAATATGCCCTCGCGGCTCAAACAGGCGACGTTAAAAAAGCACAGGAGAGAATCCGAAACGCCGTAACAGGGTTGGCTCTGCTCATCAGTGTGTATCTTCTCTTGGCCGCCGTGAATCCAAATCTCATCATCTTCCGTCCTCTGCGCATTCTCAACGTTGAGGGTCTCGCTCTGGAGAAAGGCATTAACAACGACGAAGGTCTCACACGCTCATCCTCGAGTAGTTCTTCCTCAAGTACTGGCTCAAGCACTAGCGCAAGCAAGAGCCCCTGTGAGAAAATCATCGAAGAGGCTCAAACAGACGGCACGTGCGACATCGAACAAACTGTTATTTCTCCGACCAGTGAAGCTCCTATCTGTGACAGCAACAGTCACTGGACAGATGAGACGGGCACGTACAAAGAATATAGCGAGGTGACTGAATTAGATTTTGGCGCTGGATTTGGCGTGGCCATCATGGCTCCTATGGACGGAACAGTTTCCTACGTGGTGGGCGAGGACACCAAGTGTGGAAACTGGATCACTCTCACGGGTTCTGGAAAAGCAGAAGGGGCGCAGATCAGTTTCTGTCATGTGGCAGACTTTGTGGATGATGTTGGAGAATACCATGACAACACGGCCGTATCACAAGGAGACACAATCGGACATTCTGGCGGTGTCTGGTGTACAGGCGAGGAACCGCCGGCAGACTGGGATCCAGATGGAAGCGCTACGTATGTTGACGGAACCGCGTGCACGGATCCCACAACCGCAGAAAACTGCGACTGTCAAACCGTGCTGCAGGCTGGCCTTTCAAAAGCTGCGCACATCCACATGCAATGGCATCGTGGAGGCGACTTGCTCGCCTGCGTCGATTTCTAATATGAAACAAAAACTTTTTTTCCTCTTTGTCTTTTTGCCGATCATCCTCTCGATCGGGTTGGTTCCTCATGGCGTAAACGCAGCGAGCACAGATTCCTCTACCCTGATCAAACCCACTCTCTCGATCGATATTCCAACCGTCACATTCTCTGATGCAACCATCGATGGAAACACGATCACAATCAACTACTTGGGCGACTACATTGCGGGCATCTACAAGTGGCTTCTTGGCTCTGCTACACTCATCGCGATTGTGATGCTCATGATTGGTGGACTGCAGTACACCATTTTTCAAGAAGCCAAAGCGAAGGAACGCATCAAGAACGCCGTCACAGGACTGGCGCTGCTTCTTTCCACCTATCTGATCCTCTCGACGGTTAACCCTAACTTGGTCGTTTCCAAACAGCTTGAAATCGAGGTTGTCCAGTATGTATTCCTCTCCACAGAGGATACAGCATCTGATGTGAGCGCCCTTGGACTCGGCACGCCACCGACAACCGGAACCAATAATGTGCCTTATTACTCGCAACGCAATTATACCGATCCATACGGAACAAGTTGCGACGGAGGACCAACGATTAAATCCTCAGGATGTGGACCAACGTCTGCGGCGATGGTCTTGAACTACTACCACGTCAGCTTGGATCCAAAACAAGTAGCAAAGGCCTTTGAGAGTGACGGATATCGCATCTGTGGGTCAGGTACATCCTATGATGCTTTTGTTTCATCGAGTGCAATAAAGAATAACAACCTCGAAGGTCAAATCATCCCGATTAACGACCACGAAAAAATACTAACTTATTTGAGGAACAACGAGCCGATCATTGTCTCTGTCGGTAATAGCCGATTTACGAAAAGTGGACACTTCATTGTCCTAACGGGCGTCAACAGCGATGGAACCATTTCTATTAACGATCCAAACTCTCCTATCAACAGTGCAACACAAGACGAACTTTGGGGGATCATCAAGTTTGCTGTCTACATCCATCCAAAATCGTAACTATGTACGTTTGTTCCCATTGCGACGCGCAGTCGCTCAAGTGGTCTGGGAGATGCGTGACCTGTGAAAAATGGGGAACGCTTGTTGAAGACGCGCAGGATCAACCCAGGCTGAAGCCTGGGGCTACCATCGGAAAAACAAAAGCGGCGCAGAGCACTCAACTTTCTGAGGTTGCAAAACAAAACGAACAGGACCGGCTGAGCACAGCGGATCCTGAAGTCGATCGCGTCCTGGGTGGCGGGATTGTCGCAGGATCTGTGGTGCTTCTCTCAGGCGAGCCAGGCATCGGGAAGTCCACACTGGTCGCGGCGATCGCTGGATCCGTTGCTGGCGATGTCTTGTATATCTCCGGCGAAGAGTCTGCCACACAACTCGCCGCGCGTTTCAAACGCCTCTCACTCACCGCTGATCGCGTGCGTGTACTTGAACCATTCCCTGTCGAGACGCTGGTCGCGACGATCGAAAAAGAAAAGCCGGCCCTCGCCGTGATCGATTCCGTCCAGACGCTCACCTCTTCATCCCTGGACGCCACTGCAGGATCGCCGACACTCGTCCGCTACGCCACTTCCCTCTTGCTCGAGCTTGCTAAACGCACGAACGTGTCTGTCTTGCTCGTTGGCCAAGTCACCAAGGACGGATCGATAGCGGGGCCCAAAACGCTGGAGCACTTGGTCGACGTGGTTGTGAATCTCGAGGGCGATCCCGTGCACAGTTACCGGATGCTGCGCGCGACCAAGAATCGGTTTGGTGCCACCGACGAGATCGGTGTGTTTGAAATGACGGAGAAAGGACTGACAGCGGTCGCAAATCCGTCTGAGCGATTTCTCGCTGAGCGCACAGTAACGCCAGGATCGGTCATCGCCGCCACGGTGGAAGGCTCTCGTGTGTTCCTGGTGGAAGTGCAGGCGCTGGTGGAACAAAGTTTTTACGGCACGCCTGTGCGCCGTGCTTCTGGATTTGATCCCAATCGTTTGCAGATGCTGCTCGCTATCCTGTCCAAACGCGCAGGACTAAAACTCGGCGAAAAAGATGTGTACGTGAACGTCATCGGTGGAATGGAACTCCGCGAGCCGTCGGCAGATTTAGCTGTTTGTGCCGCGGTCGTGAGCGCCTTCAAAAATAGGGCTGACGCTTCTTCCACGGTCTACATGGGCGAAGTAGGATTAGGCGGCGAAGTGCGCTCTGTACCCATGATCGACAAACGGCTGCAGGAGGCTGCCAGACTGGGGATCGTAAGCGCCGCCATCCCTTCAAAAAGTAAAACAAAGGTTAGTCCGATTGAGATACGAAGAATCGAAAATGTCAAAGACCTATGAGACTGACCCCCGTACCGTTGAAAAACCGTCACGGAAGGCCGCACTCACCCTTCGACGGATTCGACAAGCTCACCGCGGGCAGGCCACTTGCGGCCTGAGTGACGAGGGGCGCCGGCCTCAACGGTTGGGAGTCATAGACGATGGGCGACCCCGTGTTTTGAAACGGTACAGGGGTCAGTCTCACTCCAAATGCACCCTCTCAAACGACTGCTTTATGCGAGCACGAATGAACGGATACCTCTCAAGTTCAGGATCCTGTTGAAGAAGCTCTGTGGCATAGTCACGAGCTTTTTTCATGATCTCTGTATCTGCCGGAGTCGCAAGTTGAAAATCTGGGAATCCTGACTGGGCATTGCCAAACACGTTTCCTGGGCCTCGCAGTTCAAGATCTTTTTCCGCGAGCAGAAATCCGTCATGAATCGTCTCAACAGCTCGAAGACGTTTTTCACTTGAATCCGAAAGTTGTTCAGGCAACAAATAACAATACGATTGGATGTCTGATCGTCCGACACGACCGCGCAACTGATGTAGCTGCGAGAGTCCAAACCGCTCAGCTCCCACAATTACCATCACACTCGCGTTTGGAATATCCACGCCGACCTCCACGACCGTGGTCGAGACGAGCACGTCAATCTTGCCGTCACGAAACTGACGGATGGCCTCCTCTTTTTCATCAGGCTTCATCCGTCCATGCAATGTTCCAATCCGCGTGTCTGACAAAGGACCTTTTTTGAGATCGCCTGCGACCTCTGTCACTGAGCGCGCGCCCAACTTGTCGGATGGATCAATCAGCGGACAGACAACGAACACTTGGTTCCCATGACCGATCAGTTCGCGGACATGATTCCACATACCTTTATGTTGCGTCTCTGGAACCAGCGCGGTCGCCACAGGTTTTCTCCCCGCAGGCATCTCGTTCAAAATCGAAAGCTCGAGGTCGCCGTAGATCGTGAGCGCCAAGGATCGTGGAATCGGCGTGGCGGTCATCGAGAGCAAGTGCGGAGCCGTTTTTCCTTCGCGCGCAAGCAGGGCGTGGCGCTGTTCCACGCCAAAACGATGCTGTTCATCAACGATTACCAGCGCTGGCTCCAGCTCGACATAATCTTCAAGAACAGCATGCGTGCCGATCACGCAACGGATTCTTTCCCCCCTTTTCAAGTGGGGATCAAGGGGGGTTATAGCTTTAAGAGCGTCGAGGAGCTGACTCCTTGTAACTTCCTGATTCCCAATTTTTTGCTGTGTCCGTGTGAGGAGCGCGACGGGAGTTCTCAATAATCGACAAAATGCTTCATGCTGCTGGGCGGCAAGAATCTCCGTGGGAGCAAGATAGACAACCGATTGGCCAGCTTCTAAAACTGATGCGCAGGCCGCAGCCGCCACTACGGTTTTTCCTGAGCCCACATCTCCCTCAAGTAAACGGTTCATGGACTGCACGCCTGCAAGATCTTGGACGATTTCCCAAATCGCTTTGCGCTGAGCGGTCGTCAGTTCAAATGGAAGGGCACGGACGAAATCCTTCAGCAGCGTTCCGTTGATGGGAATCGAGTGCACGGCGTGACGGGCTCGCTGTGCACGGACGTGGGCAAACATCAGCTGGTGCAAAAACAGCTCATCAAATTTGAGACGTGCGACGGCGGACTGAAGCTCCAGTTGCGAATCAGGAAAGTGCACACCGCGCAGAGCCTCGCAGAGTGATGAATACGATTCGTGTTCAATGACGGTCTGTGGCAACCAGTCTTCCATTTCTTGCGCAGCCGGAAGGGCGATCTTGATTGCCTCGCGCAGGCGGCGCATCGTCAGAGAACCAGTGAGGCCATAGACTGGAACGATGCGACCAGTGTGAACATGCATGTCTGTTTTCTCGATAATCGGATTCACAAGACACGTTCCAAAACGACCATCGATTCGTCCCGCCAAAGAAACCTTACTCCCAACAGGCATTGTCCGCTCAAGATACTCCTGATTGAACCAGACGACCTTGAGCTCACCTGTCTCATCCGCAATGACTCCTTCCACGAGCTTCACACGCCGATTCTTTGCCGGACGGCTCGCAAGAGACTGGATGGTTCCAACGACGGTGACTAACTCGCCTGAACGCACCTTCCCCGCCCCGACGATCTTTGAGTAGTCGTCATAGCGAAACGGCAAGTACCACAAGAGATCGCCCACAGATGAAACACCGAGGGTTTTAAGATCCGAAGCAGCCTTCCCGCCAATACCTGGGAGTTCGCAAACAGATGAACTTAAGTGAATCGCCATACCAATGGAATCTTAGCACCTCCCAAATTAAAACACCCAAACTTGGATGCATCACGCCGTGCTGGAGGAAAGAAGTCGCCGAGCTGTAGGTAAATCCTACAGTGAGGTGATTTCTTTCCGAAGCACAAGTGAGGCGCCAAGTTTGGGTGTTTTATGGTGCGCCTGGCAGGACTCGAACCTACGACCCTCAGCTCCGCAAGCTGATGCTCTATCCAACTGAGCTACAGGCGCCAAACGTCACAACTTATACAGCCTGCGGACCATGTCTGTCAAACGCTCTTCAGAGCGATGGATGTTCTCCACACAATACGGCAGTAACAGCTCCCGCACCTGATTTGGATCGATGTCTTCCAGTGGAATGGAAAGGAGCGGCTGCCAAGGAGAGTGGAAATCGAGATAGAGAATTTTGACCTCTGGTGGATCGTAGGCAAGGGCAAAATCCTTGATCGCCTCAAAGTCATAGTACATATCAGCGACAACGAGGCCTGTGTTGGTAATCACCACAGGCACTCTCTCTGGAGAGGCAAACGTTGAAAGCAATGTGATGACCCCGATCATAAGCACAATCACCGCAAACAAAAAGTTCGCCGTCGCGACCGCGTAGATGATGAGCGCCACACCCAACACGGCCGCAACGAGATACCATCGTTTGGACCGTTCATGCCGTGGATACTCGTCCACTTCCCATTGGAGCTGGGGAGTCCCAATTTCTATCGGCAATTTTGCCTCTTCCATACAGGATCATGTTAGCACGGAACAAAGAAAAGGGAAAAACATAAAAAATGGAGGAGTGGACAACAAAGGCATGAGCCACTTGCGTAATACCCCAGGGGGGTATATGCTCGGTTTACCTATGAACCACCAAAACACCAAAAGCCTACTCCGCCGCCTTCGCATCATCGAGGGACAGATCCGCGGCTTACAAAAACTCATTGCCAGCGGCGCCTATTGCATTGACGTGATCACGCAGACGTCTGCCGTCCGGCAAGCGCTCTCACGTGTTGAGGATATCCTCCTTGAAAAGCACCTCAGCACCTGCGCGGTCAATCAAATCAAGAAAGGACACGAGCAAAAAGCTGTCGTAGAAATTATTAAAGTTTACAAACTCAAGCGTCGATAATATGAATAAAACATTCCTCATCTCCGGCATGCATTGCGCATCATGCGAAACGCTCATTAACGAGGAGGTCAAAGGTATTCCAGGTGTGACCGAGGTTTCGACGAATGCCAAAAACGGCGTCTGCCGAGTATCGGCAAGCGAAGACATCGCCGACGAGACCATTATCGCGGCCATCAAGACCGCCGGATACGATGCCCTGAGAGAAACACTGCCATCATCCCCAGCCCAAGCGGCACCATCCGAAGATCCCATTGCCCTTATAGAACACGAAGGCGACCGCGTCAGTTTCAAGTATCTTACCGAGACGCGCGGTGAAGGGACGATTGATATCCAGAGTGACGGCCGCCCAAAATTCCACGGTCCGGTTGTGAGACAGAAAAGCGGTACATTGGAATTTCCAGCGAACACCAAACAGCATGCAAAAGAAATCGCCCAATTTTTTGAGTCCCTCGTCCATGAGAAAGTGAAAGGGACCTCTGCCGTGGAGCCCGCAGCCGTTGGACCTCAAGACGAAAAAAAAACGACATTCCTGTTGAGTGGCATGCACTGCACGTCCTGTGCAGGCGTAATTGCAAAAAGCCTAAAAAAATTGCCGGGCGTGGCCGACGCGCAAGTGAGTTTCGCCGCAGAAAAAGCCCGCGTCACTTTTGATCCTCGACAGATAAGTGAATCGGCAATTATTGCGCAAGTAAAAAAGGCAGGATATCGAGCAGAAATCGCCGGGAGCGCGAATCCAGACGAGGAACGTGCCCGCCGACATCAAGAGATCCAATCGTACTGGCGCAAATTCCTCATCGGCTTCGTCTTGTCCGTGCCAATGCTCTCCTTCATGTTTCTGGATTTCTTCTCGTTCCTCCCCGGCCGGGTATTCCTTCTCCCTTGGGTAGGCATCGTCTCCTTTGTGCTCGCGACTCCAGTACAAATCTTCCTTGGCGCCGGATTCTACAAAGGGTTTTGGTCGAGCCTGCGCATGAAGACGTTCAACATGGACAGCTTGATCGCGATTGGCACGAGCGCGGCGTTCATCTATAGCGTCGTGAACTTCCTCCTGTACGCCATAGCGAACAACTCCGTCCTTGGCCTAGGCGGCGAGAAAATCCCGGAGTTGTACTTTGAGACGGCGGCGTTCCTCATCACCTTCGTGCTGATGGGCAAATGGCTTGAGAGCAAGGCGAAGGGACAGACGTCTGACGCCGTGCGCAAGCTGATGGATTTGCAAGCAAAGACCGCCCGAGTCCTGCGCGACGGCAAGCCGTTCGACATCCCGGTTGGAGATGTCGTGGAAGGCGACATTGTTGTTGTCCGTCCCGGGGAAAAAATCCCGGTTGATGGGGTGATCGTGAATGGCGGATCATCCGTGGACGAGTCGATGCTCACAGGTGAAAGCATTCCGGTCGAGAAGCACGAGGGCGACAAAGTCATCGGCGCGACCGTCAACAAAAACGGCAGCTTCGACTTCCGCGCTACCAACATCGGTTCAGAAACGGTGCTCTCGCAGATCATTCGACTGGTCGAGGAGGCGCAGGGATCGCGTGCGCCGATCCAAGCGTTCGCGGATCGCATCAGCGCCAGGTTTGTCCCAACCGTCATCTTCCTCGCGATCGCGACGTTTTTGATCTGGTTCTTCCTGCTTGGCTCGACGCTTAGTTTTGCGCTCATGGCCTTTACAGCCGTGCTCGTCATCGCGTGTCCGTGCGCCCTTGGATTGGCGACGCCCACAGCGATCATGGTGGCAACAGGGAAAGGCGCGCAAAACGGCATCCTCATCAAGGGCGGCGAGCCGCTCGAAGCGGCCTGTAAGGTACGCGCGATGATCTTTGATAAGACAGGAACCCTGACCAAAGGGAAACCGGAAGTAACGGACGTATTAACCATCGGGTCGCATGACGAGGACGACGTGATGGAAATCGCGGCCGGTCTTGAAGCAAAATCCGAACACCCGCTTGCCGAAGCGATCTGTCGGTATGCGCAGGAAGAATCCCTCAACTCGGTACAGGTGACGGACTTCCAAGCCGTCCCAGGCCAGGGTGTGCGTGGGGACGTGGATGGAGTCACCTACTATTTCGGCAATCGGAAACTTATGGCCACGCAGAGCATCGATGCCGGACGTATGGAGCGAAAAATGCGAAAGCTCGAAGAGGAAGGAAAAACCGCCATGATCCTGACGGACGCAAAAGAAGTCCTTGGAATCATCGCGGTTGCCGACGCGATCAAGACAACCACGCCGATGGCCGTTGCCGCCCTCAAGCACATGGGACTCACGGTCTACATGATTACCGGCGACAACATGCGCACGGCTTGTGCGATCGCGCGTCAGGCAGGGATTGAAGAACAATACGTCCGCGCCGAAGTGCTCCCAGAAGACAAGGCGAACGAAGTCAAAAAAATCCAGGCGACAGGAATAAACGTCGCCATGGTCGGCGACGGTCTCAACGACGCACCGGCGCTGGCACAATCTGACGTCGGTATCGCCATGGGCAGTGGCACGGACGTGGCGATGGAGGCTGGAGGGATCGTGCTCATGAAGAGCGACTTGCAGGACGTTGTCTCCGCGGTCCAGCTCAGCCGCGAGACGCTTGGAAAAATCAAACAGAATCTTTTCTTCTCACTTTTCTATAATGTCATCGGCATCCCGATCGCGGCACGTGTCTTTATTGGCCTGGGCATCGTCCTACGGCCGGAACTTGCTGGACTCGCGATGGCCCTCAGTTCAGTATCCGTGGTCTCCAACTCGCTTCTGCTGAGACGATTCCGCCCCAACCATCGCAATTGGATCTCAACATTCGCTCCTGTGGTGATGACCACGGTCTTCACTGTTGCGTTCATTCTGCTTGCGCGGGTGAGCGTGATGACCAGTGGTTGAAGGTGGCGAATGTCATCTCGATTATTTTCCACCGCAACAATTCTTGTGGAACGCGTGAAAAACGATTGAACCGACAAAGCCGTAAACAAAGCTCAAGACACCGCCCCACACCATGCTTCCGACCTCGAACCCTTGAAAGCCTGGAAAGACAAATTTTAAGGTAAGGAGATGATAGGCGAGCACGTCGGCGCCGTAGGGATAAACCACTGGCCAAATTAAGCACAGCACATACAGAAGCACAATAAAACCGCCAACACGGACGGCGTGTGACGTAGATGGAGTCGCCATAGAAAAATGATTCAGAGGCCTAATCGGCCCATTGCCTAAAGTATAACACCAAAGATACCTCTGCTAAAGTCGATGAGATTGCGGTGCACAATGTGCTTACACAATGGTCTGTCGGCCTCCCTGTCCTTGATTTTTGGATCCGGATCAAGTAACGTACCGACCGTTACGGAGAGGTACCCAAGAGGCTGAAGGGGACGGTTTGCTAAACCGTTAGGTCGGTTTTATACCCGGCGCGAGGGTTCGAATCCCTCTCTCTCCGCCATGGTGAGGTGGCCGAGTGGTTGATGGCGCTAGTCTTGAAAACTAGTGAGGCTCAAAACCTTCGTGGGTTCGAATCCCACCCTCACCGCCAGAAAACGATGACGCCATAACGGCGTCGTTTTCGTCTGTATGATGTCGCCATAAAACTACGGCTGGCCCGCACTATTCGACATCCATCCCCCTATGCTACCCTAAAAAAGGGAACTCCTCGCCCTTTCACAACTCAAACACTGGAGGAAACCATGAAACGTTTTCTGACCGTCCTTCTCATTCTGTCTGTACCTTTCTTCTCATGGGGGACAGAGCCAAACGAAACAATTGGCTTTCCATCGGATCCTCTATTCGTTCCTCCGTCGGACCATTCCCTCGCGAAGGGTATGGCTTCTGCCGTCGAGACATCAATCACGACATTCCGTACGACTCTAGAAGTTCTGCGGGAGAGGAAACTGATGGATCAGTTCAGTGATGTCGTTCCGTTTGGGGATGAGGTCAACGCGTATGTGCTCTATCGTCGGCTGCCTCAACGCACTGAACGCTCCCTTCCTTGGGATCCGGTCGAGATCACTCCGTATGATCCGTCTTGGGAGAACGAGCTTCGCGAACCAGGATACAAATACTGGGTTGAAAAGAAGACCACCTCCGGCACAGGTCGTGCGCATGCGCCGTCGTTCTGCTGCTTTGAAAAAGTTGCAGACGATCCAGCCCACCAAAAATACCTAGAAGAAATTTGGAGGTATTCCTACCCAGAATTTTTTGGTGAGGATCCTGTACATCCTAGGCAAGTCATCATCCGCGCACCAACGGCGTTTGAAGCTCCGATGGAAGGGTCGAAGTACAAAGTGTGGAACCATTACCTTGACACCGTTTACAATCCTCTTCTTCAAACTCCTCCGCCTCCCGCCCTTAAGCCCGGCGGAGTGCTCATCTCCAGGGTGCTGACGGCTCTGTTTGAAACAGACGACATGGTGGCGGCGAGTTTGGATCCAGAACATGGTGAAGTCCTTCTCATCGGCAAGCAACGCACTTCTGTCCTGTCCATGCCTCTTGATCCGGACTACGTCACGGTTGCCCTTCGAGCGGCTCTCTCGGGTGAATTGCTTGCGGTTTCGATTGATCCGGGTCCGGATCTCGAATCCAAAAATATGTTGGACGTCTCCTACTATGGTGGAGCGGAAAACACGACGGTAGGACAGGTGATGTTCGAGGCCGATCGGATGCTCAAGGTTATGGCCATGCGATGGGATAATGAGAAAAACACGCCATTTAAGAATCTATGGCTGATCCCAGATCTTCTGGCACAAGAGGCGCCTTCAGATTGGACCGGGACGTGCGAAGTGAACTCACGGTTCTGGATTACGCCTGCTGAAATGAGCCTTAGTCAATCGCCGGATGAACTCTCTGTTCGATTCAAAAAGGCGAGCATGCGGGTCAATACCGAACTCACGTCACCCAAGCCAGACAAGATAGACGAAGACACCCGAGCATGTATTGATCAAAAGGTCGCACGCAACCATAAGTTCGCGCAAGCGGTCACAGAGAACTACGACGTGCTTGCGCAGGAGTGGCCCCTGCTTGAAGAGCTGCGACAGATGGCGAAAACCGTCAACCTTGTCGGGTGGCTGGTTTCCAAGACCGGTATTGATGAGGCGGCCATCTCGCGTGATCCACGAAAAACGTTTACGCCGACCACCACACCGTCTCGCGAGGTGTTCGGCGAGCCTGTGGCGCACCCCCCTTGGGTGTACACCTCATCAATTCGTGGGGGAGTCGAACTGACCAACGATGCAACGAAAAAGAAAAACTCGTATTGGGCCGACGCCTTTGCACAAGTAGCGAAGGAGTCCCGCCCAAAGACGCAATGGCGGGCTCATACGCAAGTCGCCATTCTCCTGTTCGCGTCCTTGCTCATGGCAGGCGTCACGCTGGGTGTCGTGAACAAAACGAAGTTGCATGAACGGAAGGACAAAATTGGATCGGTTTTGATCTTCCTCATGGCACTGGCTCCTTTCTACGCACTCGGCTCGACGCGCATCGAACGCTTCTTTCCCCCTCAAATCGATCCGATCTGGTCCTTCACCTATGAGGGCGAGAACTTTCTCGTCTTCGCGCTTCCGGTTTCACAGGATATGGTCAGCGCTTCCCACAGTTCCATGCTCCACTTGCCACTCATCTGGCAGAGTAAGAGTGCTGATCTTGACCCAGATGGTCATGGAGTGAAGGTGATTATCGAAAATACCTGCGATGAACCAATGGGACTTTGGGTGGATGGAAGATACGTTCGTCAGCTGCCAACAGGAAAACCGTGGATGCGTCCCATGTCGCCAGGAAAATACACGCTCAAGATAGGAGAGGCACAATGGGAGATTCGAGTGAAATCGCGCTATTCAGCGCAATCATTCAAACGCACCTGTGGAGGCTCTGGATACGTTCCCTCACCCATCACGACACAACCCATTCCCTCTCAATACATGCAACTACCGGATCTGCATCGGCCTGATCTGCATCGGCCTGATCTGCATCGGCCTGATCTGCATCGGCCTGATCTGCATCGGCCTGATCTGCATCGGCCTGATCTGCATCGGCCTGATCTGCATC
>JACRJW010000039.1 GCA_016235605.1 Candidatus Uhrbacteria bacterium
GCATTTTCTGCAGGAATAAAATCCCGTGTATGTGATTCGGCATCACAACAAATGCATCCAGCGTAACATTCGGGAAATGGCATGGTATTTGATTCCAGCAACGTTCGGCAATTTTTCCAATTTCAGACAAATGCATTTCCTGTTTCTTAATTTCCCCGAACCAACATTTTCTTCTCTGTGTGCAAATTGTCACAAAATAGGAGCCCTCTGAATAATCCCGCCCTTCGAGGCGTGTTGTCGGAATACGGAAGGTACTTTGGAACAGGAGGGGGTTATTCATAATCCTATTATCTGTCTTTCTTGCCACGGCGGAGACGCAAGATTTTGCGTCTCTACAACGGACGGGGATTTTTTATTGAATAAAAGCCCTTTTTCCCGTTCTGCCCTTCCCCGGAACACCCCCCTCCTGTACCATGTCCCGACTATGTCGCAGAAACCGTTCCGTCTCGTGGCCCCGTGGGAGCCGACCGGCGATCAGCCCGGAGCTATTGAAAAACTGGTGAAGGGGCTCAAAAAAGGTGAAAAACATCAGACACTCCTCGGTGCCACGGGCACGGGAAAAACATTCACCATGGCAAATATCGTTCAGCAGGTGCAGCGCCCGACCCTCGTTCTCGCGCACAATAAAACATTGGCAGCGCAGCTCTGTAGTGAGTTCCAGAATTTCTTTCCCGATAACGCGGTCAGCTACTTTGTTTCCTATTACGACTATTACCAGCCTGAGGCGTACATTCCGAATACGGATACCTACATCGAGAAAGATGCATCGATCAATGAGGAAATCGAAAAATACCGCCACGCCGCGACGATGAATCTTCTCACCCGACGCGATACCCTGATCGTCGCTTCCGTTTCGTGCATTTACGGCCTCGGTAATGTGGAGGATTACGAAGCCCTCGCCCTCACACTCAGGCGCGGCGAGAAGGTGCAGCGTGACACGCTCCTCCGTCGTCTCACCGATATTCAGTACCGAAGATCGCATCTGGAATTCAAGCAGGGCATGTTCCACGCACTCGGCGACACTGTCGAAATCTTCCCGCCGAGTGCCGACAGCGTCATTCGCATCGAGGTACCCTTCGATGAAATCGAGGTGATTCAGGAGGTCGACAGCTTTACCGGTGAAGTATTACAGGATCTCAATGAAGTGGTGATCTTTCCCGCCGCCCACAACGTCACAAGCAAAGAAAAAATCGATGCCGCGGTCGAGGGCATTCTCGCGGAGATGAAAGTGCGCGAGGCGGAATTCATCAAGTCCGGAGAACTGGCGAAGGCCGAACGCATCCGCATGCGCACGGAGTACGATGTCGAGATGCTCAAAGAAACCGGCTACTGCACGGGCATCGAAAACTACGTCCGGTACCTCAATAATAACGGCGCTAACCAACCGCCTTCGACGCTCATCGATTACTTTCCCGACGACTTCCTTCTCATCGTCGATGAGTCCCATATCACGATCCCGCAGGTCGGTGGTATGGAGGAAGGTAATCGCAGCCGGAAGAACACACTCATCGAATATGGCTTCAGACTAGCATCCGCGCACGACAACCGCCCGCTCAAGTTTGCGGAATTCGAGGAGCGCTGTAAGCAGCGTATCTACGTCTCCGCGACTCCATCAAAGTACGAATATGAACACACGACGAAGGAAAACATCGTCGAGCAGATCATTCGCCCGACGGGACTCCTCGACCCGCCGGTGACTGTGAAGCCGACGAAGCATCAGATCGATGACATCACGAAGGAAGTGAACGAAGCGATTAAGCGCAAAGAGCGTGTGCTGATCACAACGCTCACGAAGCGTATGGCCGAAGAACTGACGACGTACCTCAAAGAAGCGGACTACAATGTCCGTTATCTCCACAGCGACGTCGAAACCCTCGAACGCATCGAGATCCTGCGGCAGTTGCGTATTGGGGATATCGACATTCTCGTCGGCATCAACCTGCTCCGCGAAGGACTCGACCTGCCGGAGGTCAGCTTCATCGCGATTCTCGACGCCGACAAGCAGGGCTTCCTCCGCTCACGCGACGCACTGATACAGACCATCGGACGCGCAGCGCGTAACCTGAACGGTCATGTGACGCTCTACGCCGACCGTGAGACGGACGCGATGCGCGGTGCACTCAGCGAAACAAACCGCCGCCGCGAAATTCAGGAGGCCTACAATAAAAAGCACGGCATCACCCCAAAGAGCATCCAGAAGGCCGTCCACGACATCGCAGAGGAAGGCCGCAAGCTGGAACTGCGCCGCCCGAAGCACGATCACACGAAAATTCCCGCGGATGAAAAGAAACGTCTGATGGTCGAGCTGAATCAGCAGATGGAAATCGCTTCGGAAAATCTCGAGTTCGAGAAAGCGGCGGATTTGCGGGATGAGATTGAGTTGCTGCGCAGAGAGACAATAAAATGATCCTGTAGAGACGCGCGATTCGCGCGTCTCACCCGTCACGCAAGCGGCGAACACCTGCCTGCGGGCCTGAGACGTGCGCGTCGCACGTCTCTACAGGGCGGATACTTTTCTTGACACTAGTATTACTAGTAATATATAATTTACTAGTATTTCTAGTATTACTAACATTTCTATGATTTCCGAAACAGGATCCATGTGGGGCAACGGCGCCATCACCTTGCCGAAGAAGTGGCGGACGAAATTCAAGACGCGGCATTTCATGTTCATCGAGGTTTCCGAAGGGCTCCTTGTGAAGCCTATCGAGGAAATTGAATATTACGAGCAGAAGGACGGCACCGTGGGTCTGCGTTTCCCGGGCGGCATAGAGATGCACGATTTTCTGGATTTGTTTAAAAAGGCTTCACGCGAGGTGGCTGAAGAAGAGAGCAGCAAACGCAAGTCTGTCCGGAAGAAATCCCGCAAAAAGTAGCTATGGACCGTATGAAGAAATTCGTGCGGATGCTGGATGCCCGTCTGCGCAGGCGCGTGGAACAGGCTGCGGAGCAGATTATTCAGGGGAATCTGGAGCGTCTGGATATTAAGCCCATGAAAGGATACGACCGGTTATTCCGTTGCCGCATTGGCTCCGTCCGGATTACGTTCCAGCGTTTAGATAATGGCAGAAATATTCTTCTGGACGCAGCGTTTTGCGGCAGTGCTTATAAGAAATAGATTTACAGACTCGAAAGATGCACCACCTGATCGCGACCGGGACCGACACCGACAGCAAGAATACGGGCTTCAACACTGTCCTCGACTTCTGCTAACACATTACGTAATTCATTGGGTAAATCTCCCGGGTCCCGGATCAATGAAATATCCTGTGGAAATGACGGGTAGTAACGTACATTGGGAGTCGCCAGCTGAAGCGCCGACTTTGTCGTCGGCATCGACGCTATCCTTTCTCCGTTCATGCTGTAACTATAAACAGTCGGAATCAGATTAGGGCGGGTTTTACTGAAGTGGACGAGTTGGTCGGCTTTTGTCAGGAAGATGCCGTCAATGCCATTGAGTGCGATCGCAAACTTCAGCTGCATAAGATCTAGCATCCCTATACGCCGCGGACGTCCTGTTGATGCGCCGTATTCTCCTCCTATCATGCGCAGTGCAATGCCAACCTCAAGTGGGTCATCAGATTGCAGAAGCTCGTGAATGCGGTTTCCGAATAGCTGCGATTCCACGTCGCGCGTATGCCTCTTTCCTGCATCTTCCATACAATGTCGCTCGGAGCGCCCCCCTCCAAATTCAGAAACGAACGGCCCGTGTCCGACGCGTGACGGAATGAGTTTTGCGACGCCGTACGCGTATCGCTTGAACTCCACGGGTATGCCGGCACTGAGGAAAGCAGCCTGTACGCCGGTGTTGCTGGAGGTCACGTCGGGCGTGACGCCAGATGTTTTATCGAGTCCGAATGCCTGCGCCCCCTCAAGAAGAATACGCATGCCACCCCGTATTTCTTTTATGAGATACAGAGGGTCAGTATCGATGCATCCTCTAACTCGCTCAAAACATTGACGCAGACGATTCATCGTTCCTTCAACATCGAATCCCGGAATGCCGTACTGTTGAATATCCGCTTCGAGGTTTTGCTTAATCATTTCAAATGAACGTTCCGTATCGTGCAGCAAATCACCAAGCCGGATGTCGAGGCGACGATCGAGATTCATACGAAGCGCCTGTGCGGCGTAGGCTGCTCCGATGCCGTTGCCTGTCGTCCCGACAGCGCCCATTGTTATCTGATCCTGAATAATGTGCCCCGGCTGGATGACTGATGCCTGAGAAGAAATACGCAATCTCCCGAGAACAGGAAGACCTGCTTTTTCCACTTCATCAATCTCCGCGCAAAGTTTCTCAAGATTAACGACGCACTGAGATGCAATAAAAAGTTTTTTGTTCAGTTGATGCACACCCGAAGGAATTTGGTGCAGGGCAAGAGACTTTCCATGTACCACAACGGTATGTCCGGCATTTGCTCCACCGTTATAACGAACGAAGATATCATATAAATCAGCTAGTCCATCAACAAAACGACCTTTCCCTTCGTCGCCGTGCTGCAGACCGATAAGTACATCTGCATAGCCGTCACCCGGAAAACGTCTCGCCATAGGAGGGGTACTTTCCCTCGCACCACCTCGTCTGTCAAATTTCGCTTCACCCCATCATCTGCACTGCCTTTTTGTAGCCCTCCGGCGTGCCGGTATCGACGCGGGTGCCTTCCACTTCGTAGCCGTAGATGGGAGTAGTCGGGAGCTGTCTGATGAGCGCATCGATGAGACGGATTTCGGTGTGATGGTCGCCGTTGAGCTGAGGGAAAACTTCGAAAGTGCTTTTTGGAATGATGTACTTACCCACAATTCCTAATGTGCTTGGAGCCAGTTCAGGCTTCGGCTTCTCCACGAGTCCCTTCACACGCTTCAGCCGGTCGCCTGAATCTTTTTCGATATCGACAATGCCATACTTCGATACGAGTTCCTTCGGCACGTTCTCCAGACAGAGAATGGCTGATCCATTTTTCTCTTTTGGTAGTTTTTCGTAGGCGTCAGCCAACTGCTCCAGCCCCGTTTTCTTCCCCATGATCAGATCGTCGCCGAAGAGGATCGCGACGGCGTCGCTACTCACCCAATCGGTTGCCTGCATGATGGCGTGACCGTCGCCGAGCTGTTCCTCCTGATAGACGATATGAAAGTTCACGGCATCGTACTTCTGCAATTGCTTCAGCATTTCCAGTTTCCCGCGCTTCTTTAACTCTTCTTCCAGCGCCGGATTTTCGTAAAAATATTGCGGAATTAATTCTTTTCCGTGACTGATAACGAAGCAGATGTCGGTGATGCCCGCACTCATGCACTCGTCCACCAGCAGCGCGATGATCGGCTGATTTCCCAGCGGCAGCAGTTCTTTCGGGACGACTTTCGTCCACGGCAGGAAACGCGTTCCAAGGCCTGCAATCGGCAAAATGGCTTGTTTTAATTGCATGGCGGGGAGTGTACAGGGATGGTCCGTTTTTGACAAAGAGGCCGCAAAACGATACAATGGGTGGCGAATACAAATTACCCTCTCCGCTCTATGAGTCCCAGGAAAGACATGGTTGCGCTGCAGCGCATTTACGACCTCTACGATTTGCAGAATGAAATTTTGCGGACAGACCCCAAGTCACTGCGCAGTCCGAAAGCACGCAAGGAACTCGAAAAGAAAGTCCGCACGCTCGTCCGCCTCGCCGGTCAGGTGCAGAAGGAAGGGAATCGGTATCTCGGGGGTGTGGATCCGATTGAAGCGTCGATGGAGTTGAAGAGACGGTTCGTACGATAAAGAAGACAAAGATGACGAGGAAGACAAAGAAGTCGAGGAAGATGATGAGCGTAAAATCTGTTCGTCGCACTCTTCGTTTTCATCGTCTTCTTTGATTTCCTAACCTTCGTTAATCCGGACAATCTTCACCCTCTCTTCCTTTGGAATCAGGATCTTGAGGATACATTCTTTGTTGAACGTCGCTTTCACTTTCTTCGGATCAATGACGCAGGGGAGCGTGACGCTTCTGCTAAACTCACCCCAGAAACATTCCTGCAAATAATATTGATCGTTCGGAACGCTGTCCGTCTGCTGGCGTGTCCCACGGATGGTGATGACGTTGTCCGAAATTTCGATGTCGAGATCACTGAGCCGCAAGCCCGCGATCGGCGCCTTGATGATGTAGTAGTTGTCCTGCTCGTAGATGTCGACGGCGATCCGTCCGACCCCGCTGGCGCTGCCCCCCTGCGGCTGATTCTGCGGAGGGAGTGAGGAAGGTTCCAGACCGGCATTCACTTCGCCCGCCTCTTGTCCGAAGGAGGAAAAAATGCCGTGGAACGGGAACGCAGAAGGGACCATTTCAGGCTATCGTATCGAAAAGGGGTAGAGGAAGGCAAAAAGGAGGGATGGCGGAGAAATATTTTTAGGTTGTAGATCGGGCCGAATGAGGGATACAGTGATTCTCCTCTATGCATGAAATAATCCGTGACGACAAAGAGAATGCCTCCCGCACCTTCGCGGATGTCGCAGAAAAGACGCGGAATAACTTTCCGGAATCTGCCTATAGACTGCGCGTTCATGGAAATGGCCGCGTCAGCGGCACAATGGGCAGGCACCGTTACTTTGCCGGTGCAGACGGAACCGGAACCAAACCGGAGCTTGCGGAGCGAATGGATACTCTGCACGACGATCCATGCTATTATGAAGGACTGGGTTCCGATGTTGTCGCGATGGTGGCCGATGATGTCCCTCCTCTGGGGTACTTTGTCGTTGGTATCGTGAACACGCTTGATGTTAATTCCGCAAAAGATTCAGATTTTGTTGCGGCACTTGCACGTGGCATGCATCGCGCATGTGACAAAGGGAGATTTCCTCTTCTGAATGGTGAAACAGCGGAATTGGGGTACCGCACGCCTGGGGTCGGAAAGAATCATCTAAACTGGAATGCGGTCGCCCTGCAGCTCGTTAACGAAGCAAAAATAATCGACGGCTCGAAATTAAAAGCCGGCAACATCATCATTGGACTTCGGGAGCGTTCCATACGGAGCAATGGTCTCACGATGGCCCGCGACATTCTTGAGAATGCATGGCTGCAGGAACGCTCTTTTCAGAACAAGCGTGCATGGGCAATTCATGCCATACAGAAAAAACAGAGACATACGATGAGCGCAGAAGCGATTGGTGACATCTTCGATGCCATGCCCGGCGGGCCGGCTTTTTTGGATCATGTGCATGTACCGTGGCATGAACAATTCCGTGAAGTGACTGAGCAACTTCTTACCCCCTCAAAGATCTACGCGCCTCTTTTTTATGAAGCTCAGGGTGGTGTTGATGGTCCGGTGAACATCCCGCTTCTTGCCTGCGCCCACATCACCGGTGGCGGAGTGCCGCTGAAAGTCCAGCGGATGCTGAAGGATAATCCTGGTCTTGGCGTTGATCTGAACACGGTATTTCCTGACCCGGACGGAATTCCGAAACTTATGGAACTTTCGCGGAATTACGGAGTTGCCGGAAAAACACTCATCGACGACCGCACTGCTTGCGAAAAGTGGAACCGCGGTGTTGGTGTCCTTTGCGTCGTTGAGTCCGATGAACATGCGGCGGAATTTGTCGGGCTTGCAGCAAAAATGGACTATGAAGCGGCCATTATGGGTTCTGTCATCGATCATCCTTTGATCCGTTGGCGTGGACACGAATGGTCTACGCAGGCCGTTTCTTCCTGAAATACTCAATGACCCCCGGGACAAAAGACAACACAATGATCGCAAGAATCACCACTGAGAAGTGATCACGGACAATCGGAATGTTTCCGAATCCGTAGCCGAGGAGAAGGAAGAGCAGCACCCAGATGATGCCGCCGGCGACGTTGTAGAACGCGAAAGTTTCGTACTTCATATGCCCGATGCCCGCGACGAAGGGGGCGAAGGTGCGGATGATGGGGAGGAAGCGCGCGAGGACGATGGTCTTGGCGCCGTACCGGTCATAGAACTTTTTCGTGCGTTCGAGGTGTTCATGATTCAGCCACCGGCGGTGCTGGCGGAATATTTTCGGCCCGACATACCCACCGATGGCGTAGTTTGACGTGTCCCCGAGGATCGCTGCAATGGCAAGCAGGAAGAGCAGGATCCGTACGTCCAGTGCTCCCGCGGCTGCGAATGTCCCTGCGGCGAAGAGCAGCGAGTCGCCGGGGAGAAACGGCGTCACCACCAATCCCGTCTCGCAGAAGATGATTACGAAGAGGATGAGGTACGTCCACAGGCCGTACTGCGCAATGACGTCGGCAAGGTGACTGTCGAGGTGGAGGAAAAGCGAGACGGTGGAGGCGATCAGATCCATCAGCAGGGGGAAGTGACAGGAGGTATGCTACCAGCATGCACTCCGCTCACGCCATTGTTGAAGGCACGCAGTTTTTCCAGCACATCCCCGCCCTCGTTTTCGTCGCGCACATGATCACGCGCTACGGTGCCATCGTGATTTTCATCATTTCTTTCATCGAAGTCATCCCTCCCGTCAGCTTCGTGTCGCCGGGGATTTTTGTTCTGGTGATCGCGGGGACCCTCGCGCCCACGCCGGAAATATTCCTCCTCTTTGTCGCTGCGGCCAGCGCAGGAGTCGTGCTCGGGAATATGGTTCTGTTCCGCATCGGCCATACGTACGGCAGGGGGATCGCCCATTTCTTTCATCTGACCGATGCCCGTCTGGACAGAGTGGAGCTTTTCATGAAGCGGTTCGGGCGTTTCGATGTGTTCCTCGGTCAGTTCGTCGGCATCGTGCGGCCCGGTATTGCCTTCATCGCCGGAACGACGCGGATGAGCGTGAATGTCTACTATCCATGGATGGTCGCGAGCAGCATTGTGTGGGCAATATTCTATCTTTCCGTAGGAGCAGTGCTTCATACCCAGATCGGCCTCGGCCTGACATTTCTCAGGCAGTTTGGCGTGCTTCTCTACGCCCTCATCGGTGCGGCAATTCTTGTACAAATTTTCCTCATGCATCGCCGCAGGAAAAATCCGTCCGATACCTAAGCCATACTTTCCCTTCTACGCCGGTATCAGAAATCGTCTTGCGCAGTTCACATGCCACAGTAGAATGGCGCCCACGACATTTCCCACTTCCCTCCCGCTCCTCATGTCCGCGAACATCACACTCAACAATTCCATCCGGAGGCTCCGCTTTGATCATGGCATGACGCAGGAGGAACTGGCGCTGCGTACGGGGGTCAGCAGGCAAACCATTATGAGCATCGAGCGCGGGCAGACGAATCCCTCAGTTCTCCTCGCGTACAAAATCGCTGCCGCGTTCGGAGTGCCGATTACGGATGTGTTCAATATGGAGGGACGGTTGGCGCCTGTTTGATCGTTGCTCGTTGCTCGTTTTTTATCAACTTCTTTTTAAAGCAGGAGCAGGCATTCTGCCTGCGGACGTGGGTTTTAATGACGCCACTTTCATATCAACAATCATAAGCTGCGGCTGCATTCTTCCGTTCCACACATCGATTCCGAGGCGACAGACGATATCCAGCGGAGCCCTGACGTGAGCCAAAAAGTTACCGAGGCCGAAGCCGATGGCTTTGCAGGAACCGATCATTGCCTGCAGGTGCTTCCCCTCTGCGCCGACCGTGCGCGCAGCGGAAAAAGTTGTGCTTTCGATGAGGAAGAGCGGCTCGGGATTGTCATGACCGAAGGGTTCAAGCGCTGCAAGAGACTGAATCAGCGGGAGAGAGACCGAATGTAACGGGAGGGCGCAGTCGATGGCGAGCGAAGGGACGAGAGCTTCATCCGGCACGTGGGTGGCGACGTCGTTCTCCAGCGCCTGTATGAGGACCGTGAGTGATGCCGTCGGAAAGGTGCACCCCGCAGCCTGACGGTGCCCGCCGAAGGAGCCCAGATGCTCAGAGCAGCGCCGCAGCCCGTCGATGATGCTGTAGGCAGGCGGACTGCGCAGGGACGCAGTGCATTCGTCGCCGCGGATGCACACTGCCATACTAGGACGCCCGAAGCGTTCCGTCAGCTTTCCTGCGATGAGTCCGATGATGCCCGGAGAGTACGTTGCCGCTGATGCGCACAGAAACGGAGGCAGAGCAGGCAGGGCATCCAGTTTTACAAACACATCCTTCATGGCGATCAGCGTCTCGTCCTGCCGGCTGCGGTTCAGTGTTTCCAGTTCCTCCAGAGCACTGCCACCCTCCAGAATTGCGCGCAGTGCGAGCGTCGGGTCTGCCATGCGTCCTGCGGCATTGATGCGCGGTGCAATGCGGAAAGCGATGTCCTGACTGGTGAGAGGCACACTCCCCGTCCGGATGCGCGAAGCCAGCTCCGCGAGCGGACCTATGTTCAGTTGTTCCAGCGCACGCAAGCCTTCCTGAACCAGCCTGCGATTTCTTCCCCGTAGCGACACCACATCAGCAACCGTTCCGATCATTGAGAGCACACGGTCTTCGTCCATTCCCTGCCATGCAGCATTTTCAAACGCGCAGAGAAAATCAAACACGACGCCGGCGGCACACGGAGGAAAAGCAGGAACGATTTCCGCGAGAGACGGATGGAGAATTGCACATGCGTCCGGAAGCTTCTCAGGCAATGCATGATGATCGAAGATCATCACATCGATGCCGGTTTCATTCGCTCTCTCCACAGCAGTGCCCGCTGTGATACCCGTGTCCACCGCAAGGAGAAGCGATATTCCTGCGGCCGCGAACTCATCGATGTGCGATGTTTTCAACCCGTATCCGTCGTGCGCGCGATGCGGGAGTCGAACCGCGGGATCGATTCCGCGTCGCCGGAGCATGCGCATCAGGAGTGCCGTCCCGGTGATGCCGTCGCAATCATAATCGCCGAAGATGCCGATTTTTTCCTGCTTCGCAACGGCACGCATCAGACGTTCCGATGCGCGCGCACTGTCACAAAAAACCAGAGGTGCTTCGCAATCCCCTCCGGACGTGATGCCGCGCTTCTCCGCAAGCAGCGAAGCAAGATCTGCTCCCACTCCCTGAGCATGATCATGCATCTGCCAGCGCTTGCCGGTCAAAGAGAGAAGTGATTGCATGCGATGAGACTAGCAGATCATCGTCTGTCTTCCGTTGCTCGTTTCTGGTTGACGCGTTGCGCGAACGAAAACGAGCAACGAAAAACGAGCCAACGAGCAACTTTCGGACTGTTCTTACACCCTGTAGAACGCCCCCTTCTTTGCCCGCAGCATCGTCCAGCAGACCGCTCCCGCAACGGCGATTGCGGCTACCCACATGCCCGGGCCGCTGGCGTTGAGCGGGGCGCCGCTGTGGAGTACTTCCGTGGAATCGCCTGCACTCTGCACGGTTGAAGGATCTTCCCAGGAATCAATCGACATCCCCGCATCCATCTCCTCCGCGGAGGTGTCGCTCTGTGCTTCAGGTGATCCGAGTTTCTCCAGTGTCTGCTGCATCGCGGAAAGAACATCCTCCAGAGTTGCAGGTTTCGGCTCCTCCGGCGGGGCGGCATGGACCGGTTCCTCGGGCAGAGCAGGATGTTGATTTGCATAGTTTATTGCCTGTTCCTGCTTGCGGCGCTCGGCGCTTGTGAGCATCTGGCTGTCGATACGGTCGCCCGTTGTCCGGTGATTCGGCGGTGCCTCGTACATCTGTCCCGAGTCCGAGAAAAGCACCTCTTCCGGCGAGAGATAGGCGGCTGCCGTAGTAGGCAGAGCGAGGAGACTGAGAGCGAGGAGAATGTGTGTTCGGGTCATCATGACAGTATACAGGAATTGATGGTATGTGCCAATGGATTCATTTGCAGCCTTCCGGCTGATTGTTGTTGTTCATGCAGTTAATGCGCCACGAGTAGTCGTTGTAATTCCCGCGCGTGGCGAATTTCAGCGGATCGGTTTCCCCCTGATCCAGCCTGCCGTTGAGGTTGAGGTCTTCACCCAGAAACACGGCCTTGCCGTTGCCAAGTTTCACGCGGCAGATGCCGTCGCAGAGTCCGTCCCGGTCGCTGTCCCTCGCCCGCGGATCAGTTTCGCCGCGGTCCTGCTTCCCGTTCCAGTTCTTATCCTCCAGTCCGTCGACGAGCGAGTCGCTGTCCGTGTCGCGCAGGAGCGGGTTCGTGCCGGTGAGATATTCGGTGCCGTCATCGATGCCGTCGCTGTCCGTGTCGGGTGTCTGGCGATTGGTGCCGATCTCATGTTCCAGCTCGGCGTTCAGTCTGTCCCCGTCTTCATCGGGTCCGAGGGCGAGCGGCTTCTCGGTCATGACGTAGCACATCATGCCGGCGCCGAAAATTTCAATCTGGTTACGGATAGAGCTTTTGGGTCCGTCGGGGTTATCGATGTCCTCCTTCGTCGGCAATTCGTAGATCGAAAAAGACGGCTTGCCCGCGGCCGCATGCGGCGGATCGCGCATCTCGCGTTCCTTCTCGGAGAGGAAAATGAGCCCCGGAAATCCTGTCCGCTTCTTTGCAACCTGCGGATCGTAGTTCTGCGGAAAGCAGTAGCCCCAGTAGCGGACCTTTTTCCCCTGATGTCCCAGCAGTACTTCGCGGTGAGTGTCCGGCAGATTGAGCGGCAGATGGAAGACGATGTTGGCGTTCTCCGGAATGAGCACGCCGTTCTGCACTTCCTCCGTTTCCAGCACGCGCCATGGCAGGGGTTTTTTCTGTGCACGCACGATGATGCCGCCGATCCTCTCCCCCTCAGGGGCGGCAAAGGCGATGGCGATGACGACCAGACAGAGGGTCCCGAGTGAGACGGTGGACCACCGGCAGACTGCCTGAACGAGCGGATAATCGCGGAGAGACATATCGGATAATTATAGCAGAAAAGGGGGTTGGGGACTAGGGCTGGGAAATGGCCGGTTATGGGTTATGGGTTACGAGTTACGGGATGATTTACTCGTAACGCGTAACTCATAACTTTTAACTCGTAACTTTCTTCGTTATCCTCTCTCCATCGTCAAAGACCCCTACTCCACTCTCGGCGTTTCCCGCGATGCTTCTCCCGAGGACATCAAAAAAGCGTACCGAAAAATGAGCAAGGAATGGCACCCCGATAAGCATAAGGGTGACAAGGCGGCGGAAGATAAATTCAAGGAAATTAATGAATCGTATGAGACACTCAATGACCCGAAGAAGAAGCAGATGTTCGATCAGTTCGGGTCGACCGAAGGTTACAACGGTGCGCAGGGATTTCCGGGGTTCGATGCGTCGTCATTTTCTTCATCAGGTCTCGGCGACTTCGCGGATCTCTTCGAGAATTTTTTCGGCGGAGGTGGCGGGCGCGGACGACCGGCGGATGAAAGCGGAGCCGATCAGCAGGTGGAGATTACTGTCGATCTGCAGGATGTGCTGAATGGTGCCGACAAGATTCTCCCGTTGCGCGGATTTCAGAAATGTGAAACGTGCGGCGGTGAAGGAACCGCAAAAGGCGCCACCCTCGCGCGCTGCGACGAGTGTGGCGGGACGGGACAGGTGACACGGACGACGCAGTCATTCTTTGGCTCCATGCAGCAGCGAACAGTCTGTCGCAACTGCGGCGGTTCCGGCAAAGTGCCGACGGAAAAATGCAAAACATGTGCAGGTGAAGGCCGAACATCCGGTCGACGCGACGTCACGATCCGCGTTCCTGCAGGCATTGAAGACGGACAGTCCCTGCGGCTGCGCGGCGAAGGCGAAGCGGGACGGCGCGGTGGGGCCGCGGGCGATTTATTCGTCCGCATCCGCGTCACGCCCGATCCGCGCTTCGTCCGCGAAGGTGCTGACATCCGCTCCGCGATTACGATTCCTGTCACTGATGCGATTCTCGGGAGTGAGCAATCCGTCGAGACGGTGCAGGGGCCGGTCACTATGAAGATCACTGAAGGCACGCAGCCGGGTGACACGCTTCGTATTAAAGGCAAGGGTCTTCCGGTCCTCGGTACTGGCCGGCATGGCGATCACTACGTGCAGGTGACTATTGAGATTCCGAAAAAATTGAGCAGGGCGGAGCGGCAGTGGGTGGAGGAGTGGAAGAATATAGCTTCGTGAGATTAGCTGAATGTTTTGGCACTCCCCGTTTTTTGTCTTGGCGTTCGCTGCCCCTGGCTGTCCAGAGCAGTCCGATAATCCGGGGGCTGGCTTTCCATCGAAGATGGATTTCTCAGATATTCTGCAATCGCGTGTTTCAGATCAGCAAATGTAACTTTCCTCAACTCAAAGCCATGTTTTTGAAGTGTTGCGCGGACACATTGGACAACAATGGAACGTTTATTTTCTGCGGGAATATCGAGTGCTTCATACGATGCTGTATCGATGGAAGCAATGATTTCATCTTCCGATATGCACTGAGCATTGACCCATGACATCTCCTCATGCGGAGTTTCCCCGGTCTTTCTCTGTGTCAATTTTTTAATGGTGCCTTCTTTGAGCATTTTCCTTCGTATCATTGTCTGGAGTGCTGATTGTAATTCTGTTCTTTCGACGGTTTTTTGTGACGGAAGAGAGAGAATCATGCTGGTGCGGATTTGGCATGCCATCTGGTAATGAATTCCTTCCGTATTCAGTCCGAGGTCACGAATGACAGAAAGTACTGTCGTGGTAAAAATATCCTCACGATCATCCCAGCTTACTCTTATTGACTCACCC
>JACRJW010000038.1 GCA_016235605.1 Candidatus Uhrbacteria bacterium
ATACTCGGAATCGTAAAAGTTTGGCTCCATCGATGCGCCCTTCACATAAAACGGCTGGATCAAAAAATAACGGATCGGGATGATGATCGCGCTGGAGATCACCACGATCTGGATGACCTCCAAAATAAAAGAAGCCACGGCTCCTCCTGTGGGCCCAAACCGCTGGTAGAGCCTGTCCTCAACCCCTGAAAAGCGCGTATTCATAAAAATCCTCTCCAGCGTATCAGGTTTTTGCGCGAGGGGCAAGGAACTGACATGAAAATGAAAACCGACCTTCTTGCGTAGAAGATCGGTCGACGAAATCTGTTGCTCTACTCCAGGAGGGATTCACCGGCTACCAGACGTCCAAGGTCTACAAGATCCTCAGGAGTGTTTACTTCAGCAACTTCACCCAGATCTGTGACGCCAATTCGCATCCCCTGCTTCACAACCTCCGGCCAGACCCAAGAAAGATGCATCTCTCCATTTCGATCCCAGCGCTCCCGGAACTCCAACGGACATCCTTGCTTGTATTTCCTCCACTCCTGCCGCAGAAGTGTCAGGACGCTTTGCGCGGCATGGGAGCGCAGAAGATAGACGCCGCGAATGCCCCACACTCGGGCCTGCGGTGTTGCGGTGAAGATCGCATCACCGCCCACTTCCCACAGCGGCGTAAATTTTTTCCATTGAGTCTGAAGACGCGCGTTGACGCCGATGAGGACGTCGTAGTCTAAGCCTTCGAATGATGGGTAGCGCTCTGCAAGCGTGTCGCCCATGGTGAGAAGGTAGTGCGCCTCGGTTTTTCTGAACCCACACTGCAGCCCTATCATGAGCGCATGCGTGGGGCCACGCAGTTGAGGAAGACAAAGCCTCACGGCTGGCTGTTTATCTGCCTGTCTATTCTTTGCGCATTGAGCGACTCTCTTGCCTGCGCCTGCTTCGCGTCGTCCGACGATGACCACCTCGTCAAGGTTTCCAGCACGCGACACGCGATCCATCATGTGATGCAAAAGCGGTCGTGAAGTGACAGGATCTTGAATGATCGGCTTGGGAGTTGTCGCGAATGCGGTTCCCATTCGTCGTCCCAATCCTGCGGCAGCGACGATCATGACAAGCGGGTAAGAGGTTTTGTTGCGGATCATGTGTGCTCCAGGTTCCAGCACCGCTGCAGACGATCATGCAGGTATTGGTGCGTGTCAGGATCCTCACGCAACCAATCGTAATCATCCTGCAACATGTTGATTGACAAAATTTCCTCAAATGCACCCCAGATGGCTTGCACTGACGCATGAGATTGAATCTCGTCGAGTTTCGGACATCTGTTGTTGCGAGAAAATACTGATCCGATGAACCACCCAAGCAGATGCGTCAGCGTTCCGCGCTTCGTGTAGTAGTACCGACGCATCTGACGTTCTTTCTCAACGTCAAGTTGTTCTCCACGTAGCTCAGGATAGTTGATCAACCGATCTTCGACCGGAATGATCGTCCCATCAGGAATGTGATAACCCAGTCGAGGCGGATACACGTCTACCGCCCAAGCGATCTTCCGATCAGGATCAAACACGAAGTTATCAAGACCCGTGTCGTACCCGATGGGATGATGCGTTGTCAGGGTCGCGAGAACCCGTAAAACCTCTATGAGCACACACCGCGTGACCTCTCGCACAAACTCTGGATCGTCTCCCCGTTTTGAAAGAGCGACGAACACATTGTCTGACAACTCCTCAGTGTGCGCAGGCGTCTTGTTCGTCCCCACGATCTGCGAACGGATCAGGATCTGCGAACCCTCCGTGGTGATCTGCATGAATGGGACATGAACCCCAGCCTTCTGAAGTTGCCGCACGTATTCTCGCACGGCTTCAGCACGCATCATTGCTTGTGAGACAGCCTGTTTACCGACAACCTCCATTCTCTTCACGAGCCACCACGTTTGGTCCTGTCGCGCCACTGTCTGAGTGGCATACTTCCCCATGATGACCTCCTTCTTTTTCAGACAAGCGAACGCGCGATCTTCACGGCGCCGAGGGTCGGATCGACGATGCGGATCGTCTTGGACGCCGTCCTGTATGCGTTGCGAAGACAGGGCGGGTAGGCAGAACGGATGAACTGCGTGAGGTATCCACGGAAGTTCTCCAGGACCGTTTCGTTCTTCCACACACCTCCGACAAGCAGGACGTCGATCGAGTCCAGCGTATCGACTTCCAGACAAGACAGCGCCGACTTGGCCATGAGACCGAGTTCCTCGCTGGCCGACTGAAGAATCTCCTTTGCCTCCCGGCAGTCGCTTTCGGCCAGAGGAGCGACGACCGTTTCGCACAGGGCGGCGAGCTGAGACTTGCCGAGTTGTGCGAAGGCCGTCTTGATCTGACGCCAGGCAGCGCGTTTGGTGAGATCGATCCCGAGCGCTCCATAGATTCCCCGCACAAGCGGGTGGTTGATGAGCTCGATGTTCGCCAGGCGCCGTGCTTCCTTGCACGCCAGGGTAGCGATCCACGCCGCGCTGCCGTCATCGGTGAGAGGCAGATCGAGTCCACCCACGAAGGCTTCCTCCTTACGACCATGATCCGTACGTACGCCGTAGCAGTTGCTTCCCGTTCCGGCGATGAGGCACAGACGGATCGCCGCATCCGAACACTCGGCGATGATCTCGACATCACTCTTGACGACGATCTGTTTTGCTGACAGATGCCGCAGGTGACGACAGCCGCGAAAGACCTGTTTGAATGCCACACGGTCACCCGCGACATCGATTCCGGCCGTCCCGATACAGATGGCGACGATCTCGAAGGCATCGACCGATCCACGTCCATCTTCAGCCGTCACTGAGAGGGCGTTTGCGATCGCCTGATCCAGATGATCACGACCCAGCTGCGTGCGGTCCTTGGACGTATACGTACCTCCTTCGTACTTGTGGAGGTTCGTCCCCGCTCCACGATACTCGCTCACGACTGACCACGAACCGTCCAGAGCCGTCACACGCACAGCGGTCTTGGTGGAACCGCCATCAATACCAAGAAGGACAGAAACCTGGGAAGACATGATCTCTCCTGTGGGACAGAAAACCTGACCATCATGGCCAGGTTTCTTTTGCTTTCGTGTGATACGAATTTACGAACACCAAAGAAATCTGACCGCGATGGAAAGCTGAGGCTGTGGCAAACTGTCTGATGTCCGAAACATACTGGTTGAACTATACGGATGGGGTTTCCCGCTGTCAAGCGCTCCTCCACAAGCCTTGCCGCCCAAGAGAATCTCATGGTATCTTCTTTGCGCAAGAGGGGCGTTTAGCTCAGCTGGTTAGAGCGCTGTCCTCACACGACAGAGGTCGGAGGTTCGATTCCTCCAACGCCCACCACAATTTGACTTTCGGGAAATTGACCGACCGATTCGGCCGCGCGAAACGCAGAGATCTAAAAAAACCGTTCGTTGAACCTGGCGCGGCTTTCGTAAAAATAAAATAAAAAATGGGTTGACCTAGGGTCTTCCCATCGTGCGTGCCCTCAAGAAGCTCTCAGCCTGTGACACGTCGGTCGCAACCGACGTGTTTTGGCGACTGTCTTCAGCACTTGCAGTCGCAACTGCAGTCGGCGCAGTCGCAGCAGTCACAACATTGACCGTCAGTCGAGAGGGGCCCTTCGGTCTTCTGCTTCATCTCCGGGGGCTGTTCTTGGATCGGTGCTGGCGTCCGGTCGCCCTTCAGGGTCAGGACGAGTTGTTCGGCGTTCATGACGGTGCTTCTCCTTGTTGTCCAAACACTTGGTTTGGATCGAAATGAACCCACAGGAACGGACATCCTCCCACGCATTCACCCCAGTACTTGCAGTCCTGCTGGCACTTGAGGTGTGGGTATTTCCACAGAGCTTCGTGGAAGGTCCCATGGAGTCCTGATTCACCATACCACAACTCGACAAATTCGTCTGCCGTCTGAATTTCCAGGGTCTTGAGGTTCAAAAGCGGATGCCCCACGAAGTGGGTACAGGGGAGGACATTGCCGTTGGCTTCAAAAACCACGCCCTTGCCGTAGAAGATGTGGCAATGCGCGCCACTGCTGATGTACCCGTCTTCGAGCATGGCCTCGAGCATCGGAGAGTCGATCAGACAAAGCGGGATGGTCATGTTGAACTTGACCTTGATCCCCAGCCTCTTGAGTTCCAGGTACGCCTCGACGATCTTGGCGGCCGCGGTCTGAGGATGGATCGACTCCGCTCCGCCCTCGACGTCCTGGTTTCCAGGTGAGGGCAGACCGACGTTGTAGAGGATGTGTTGAACACCCATCCTGGCCAGATCCTTCGCCGATTCCACGATCTCACCGGCGTTGTCCGGTCCGATCGTGAAGAGCGTGTTGAAGTTCATCCTGAGCTTCACGCAATTCTCGATGGCCTTCATGACCTCGTGGAAGCTTGAGGAGCTGGAGATCCGGTTGTGTGTTTCCTGGCTGGCACCTTCTACGGAAATGGAGGCGTGGCTGAGTCCCGCGTCCCTGAGTCCCGTGAGGTAGTCCAGGGAGGCCAGCTTCCGGCCGTTGGTGACCAGTTTGAACTCCAGGCCCAGCGGGCGAGCCTGGCGCATGAGCTCGCCCAGATTACGGTAGAGCGTCGGCTCGCCGCCGATCATAAGGCAGTCCCTGGCTCCGAGAGCCTTGGCGAAACCCAGGACCTGGAGCGCGTATTCCAGAGTCATGGGCTGGCTCTTGAATGAACTGTTGGCGGCGTAACAGCCTTGGCAACGGTTGTTGCAGGCATAGTCCAGCGCCAGCCAAACCGTTTTCACTTCTTTTCTGGTGGCGGACATCGTGACTCCTTTTGTTCAACGATCCGTCCCTAACTTAGTTTCTCTGGCTTGGTTCGTCAACCATCCGGCGCCAAACAATATCAGCGCGTGAAAATCCTTGTTCTGCTCC
>JACRJW010000041.1 GCA_016235605.1 Candidatus Uhrbacteria bacterium
GCCGCCCTGACGAGAAATTTGTTGCTCGTGAAGCTCAAGGGTGAATAAAGGCGCTCACCATTTTTTCTGCTTGCGCAACCTCGTTCACCCACACAACTCTTTGATCCTTTTTGAACCACGTCATCTGTCGCTTGGCATAAGCACGGGTGGCTTTTTTTATTTCGTCGATCGCTTGATCGAGTGTCGCCTGACCTTCAAGATAGGCACAGATCTGTCGATACCCGATGCCGGTCATCGACTCGATCTCACAGCCGTAGCGGTCTTTCAGTCCTCGTACCTCATCGAGGAGTCCATTCACGACCATCTCGTCCACACGCTTGTTGATCAGCTCGTCCAACTCCCCACGCAAAACCAGCAAACCGATCTGCAACACGTCGTACGTGGACTCGCCTTTTGTCTGTTGCTGACTCCATGGTTGTCCCGTGAGTCTGGTGACTTCCAAAGCCCGGACGACTCGACGTTTATTGTTGCGATCGATGACCTGCGCTCCAGCTGGATCGAGAGACGTATACTCTCGAAAAAGATCCTCGAGCTCTCTGGCTTCAAGTTCCTGTCGCAAGACTGGATCACCCGCCGTCTTCGTCAAATCTAAATCATCAATGACAGCTCGCAACCAAAGTCCCGTTCCGCCAACCAGAATCGGCAGATGCCCTCGACCCAATATTTCATTCGTCTTATTGGTCGCGTAGGTCTTATAGTCCGCTGCAGAAAATGGTTCGTCTGGATCCACCAAATCAATCCCCCACTGTTCATCCTTCGACTTGGCTGTTCCAATATCCATCCCTCGATACACCTGACGCGAGTCAACCGAAATCAACTCGCCGTTGAAACGTTTGGCGAGCGCGAGCGCGAGGGACGTTTTGCCTGACGCGGTCGGCCCGACGATGGCAATCATTTTCTGTTTGAGTGGCATAAGGTCGATGAATCAACTTGAGACCATGTTGAGGCGATTCGGCTTGGACGCCCTTTTGACTAACGGCGCGAATCGCCGAAATCTTGAGCCGCAGCCCGCCGCAGGAGCGGGCAAGGCGTGTCGAGAGTGATTCATCGACCTTATGCCACTACTCCGTCCAAAATCCATATATCGGCCTTATCAATCTTTACGTCCACGATTTTCCCGACGAGATTTTGAGCCCCAGGAAATCGCACCAACTTCATCTCACGAGAGTTGCCGTAACAAAATCCTGACATTGCGGCCATCGTTTCCTGAATTTTCTCGGGCATCGCAAGCATCTCCTCTGTGATTTTTGGTGCCTCATGACGATCGACCAAAACAGAAACTGTCTTTCCAAGATACGCGTGATTTTTCTGCATGACGATTCTCTCTTGAATCGCTTGCAACACATTCCATCGACGCTTCTTTTCCTCTAGACTCACGTTGTCTTTAAACGCACGAGCCGCTGCTGTTCCTGAACGTACGGAGTAACGAGCTGTATACGAAATGTCGAAACGAACCTTCTCATACAGCTCAACGGTCTTTTCAAACTGTTCTGGAGTCTCACCGGCAAACCCGACGATGATGTCCGTGCCCATCACGATGTCAGGAATCTTGGCACGCAGTCGATCAACGATATCCAGATACTGTGCGACGGTGTAGCGTCGGTTCATGCGGCGCAGGATCTCGTCGTCTCCGCACTGAACCGGCAGATGGATAAAATTGAGGTGAGCAGGCAGCGTCATCGCATCAATCACCTCATCGGTCATGTGCAGCGGATGCGGCGCGGTGAAGTGCAACCTCTTGATCCCGTTGATCTGATTGACTTCCCATAGGAGAGCCGCGAAGTGATCCTTGTACGGATTCTCTTTTGAAAAATTCTCTGGATCCGGCGCGCGGTAACTGTTCACGGTCTGGCCGAGCAGCGTCACCTCCACACAACCGTGAAGCGCAAGCCCACGAATCTCGTCCAAGATATCTTGACACGGACGGTTCTTCTCAAGCCCACGCGAAAACGGAACGACGCAGTACGTACAAAACTTATTACACCCAGTTTGGATCGAAACAAAAGCTTGGACGCGACTGTGATATTCAGGATGGACTTTCAAATAGTCATCGAGTGTGTCCGTGCTGTTGACGAGCTCCGGACGAAGCTCTCCCAGCCACCTTGGAAGCTGTCCCATGTCCTTGGCGGGAAAATACAGGTCCACAATTGGCAAGCGTTTGCGAATCGCGCCGTCACGGTCACGCCCCGGCATACATCCTGTCACGCCGATCACGAGCTCTGGACGCCGTTCCTTGAGAGGCTGTAGAGAGTGGATCAAACTAAAGACGCGATCTTCAGCGCTCTGCCGCACAGAGCATGTGTTCACGAGGATCACGTCGGCGTTTTTTCGATCTATGGTCGACTCCAAACCAACGCCTCTCAAAATCGTCTCCATGCGCTGTGAGTCGCTTTTGTTCATTTTGCAACCGTAGGTAATAAGATGGTAATAGGGCAAAAAGGCGGCAGCGTAACAAAAAATATGGTATAAGAAAAGCCGACTGACATCGTATCGGTCGGCATAGTAGGGCTCATGCCCTGATGGTAAGGAAAGCCGTGAAAGCCGCACGCACAATCTCCCTACTGAAAAACAGTACAGAATAGTTCTTCTTGCTGTCCTCGATCATCCTCATGAAGGCGTTCAGTGGCTCTTCGAGCCACTGCGGCCTTGAGACCCTCCGGAGTTCTTCCTCTACAAAAAGGTTAAGTTCATGAAGCTCCTCGTGAACAGGCCGTTTACCAGCGAACGGCTGGCGTCCTTGCAGCCACGCTCCGATCGCAGCGAGATCCTCATCCGTAAACGATATTCCACGAAGCCCCAACCTCAGAAGTTCCGTGTCACCGCTTGAAAAGATGAGATGCCCGACTGCCGCTGAACCGATGGTGTAACGTTTCAGGAGCTGCAAAACCCTTGGATCGTCCTCTGGTTCCTTTGGTTTGGATGAATCGAACTTTGGGTATTCTCTGCTGACGACTCGAAGCACGTTGTATCCTCCTCATGTGAAAGGATATCAAAATCTTCGCAGATTTCAGCACATCTGTCAATATGTCTATTGACAGCGAGCAGCTTTTGCCCTATGATTTAGCCATAACCTGAACATTTAATTCAAACTCAACAGACAATCTATGGGATTATTTGGTAAATTATTGGGCAGAGAAAATGCTCGACCTCAAGAAGCTCCTGTGGCCGAGAAAGCAGAGGTCAAGGTGGCAAAAGAAGTAGGGAAAGAACGCGTGGATAAAATGGTTGCGGCCTCACGTGAGGCAAAGGATGCAGTCATGAAGAAAGCCGGTTCTTCGCTTGCGCGAGTCGGAGGAGCGCTCCGCGATGCGTTTTTTGCCACCATCGGTGGAGCTGAAAAAGGCGGCAAGGCCACCGTAAAAGGTGCGGTTGAAGCTGGCAGGGCTACGGCTCAGTATGCGTCAGAGACCAAGGCGGAGGCCGGAGAGCTTGCACGAAAAGGTATTGAGGCTGGGAATAAACTCGACAGCGATGTCGCAGCGTTTTTGAAAGACAAAGCGGTTGCAGGAGTTGATTCACTCAACAAGCTGGGTGACTGGGGATCGGGAGCCATGAAGGAACTGTCTGAAAAAACCCCAGCCGTCCATGCCGATGCCAAAGCACGGATGGAAAAAGGGGCTCTGGATGTTGGAAACGAAATCGCCGCCGCGATTACAGAGGGTGTGAAACAATTTATGGCCTTCAAAGAATGGGCCAGCGCGGCGAAAAAAGAATTCGCCCAGAAGCGTGGTGGAGTGCACCAAGATGTTCTCGATCGCGCCACAGGCAAGATTGAACCCTATGCTGTTGCCGCTGGGAAATTTATTGAGAACGTCGTCTACGTCAAGCGCGATGCCCAAAAAGAGTATGGGATCCTGAAAGCGAAAGCTGACGCGGCAAAGGATCGTTTTATCGGTTCGGTCAATGACGCTCGCCTCAAAGTAACCGGCACGGCAGAACTCAAAGGCGAAATCGGAGCCCTGCGCGAACAGGTGACTTACCTCACCAACTTGGTCGAAGCCAAAGACAAGGTCTCTTCGCTTGTTCCTGAGTCTTCTATTGTTATTGGAAAAGAAACAGTGGATGCAGAGGCGGAGACCGTAAAAACGACTACCCGTTAATAAAAGAGTGTTTCATTATTGCTCAAAACCCCTATGACACGAGAGGAAGTCATCAAGCTCGTCCAGGACTCTCACCTGAGCGCGGCTGGCAAGAACACATGGATCTCCCGCATTCGGCAGGAGGGTCTCACCAAAGAACTCGTCGACGATCTCAAAGGTGCCTTCCAAGTCGAAATCGACGCAGGGTTTGAAAAACTCGGCATCGACATCTCAGATACGCCTGAATACAAATCAGCGGAAGCCGCCATGGTCAAAGACGTCGAGGCGGCAAAAGCGGGCTTCGACCAAAAGATGGCAGGGCTTGCTTCACAAGTCAAACAAGCAGAAGCAGATGCCCTAAAAGCCGTGGACGATATCAAGATTCAAAATGTAAAGAGTAGCATCGCTTAATAAAAAACCGCCCTGTGAATATCCAAGGGCGGTTTTTTGTTTACGAGACAGGAAACTGTGACGGTTGTTTGGCTTGTGTAAGAAGATCGGCTTGCGCGATCACGAGATCCTCTTCTTGCCCAAACACGTTCACCTTGAAATCCCCTCCCTCGACTTCTTTGGCGCCGATCACGATCGTCCAGGGAATCTTCATCATCGCGGAGGCGCGAATCTTTTTACCGACTTTCTCATCAGAATCATCCAAATCCACACGGACGCCTGCTTGCGACAGATCGGCCATGACCTTTTTGGCAAACGGCACAAAGTCAGAACTGACCGTCGAAAGACGAATTTGCACAGGAGCAAGCCAGAAGGGGAAGGCGCCGGCGTAGTGTTCGATGAGGACCGCCATAAATCGCTCCAGAGATCCCGAGATCGCACGATGAATCATGACGGGACGCTTTTTTGTCCCGTCTTGCGCCGTGTACTCCAGCTCAAACCGCTCCGGCTGATTGAAGTCAAGTTGGATCGTCGCCAATTGCCAGATGCGGCCAATCGCGTCGGTCGCCATGAAATCGATCTTGGGGCCATAAAATGCCGCTTCCCCTACTCCCAGCTCATAGGCTACATGCATCTCATCGAGCAACTCCTTGAGTGTCCCGACCGCTTTCTCCCATGCCTGTGTACCACCAAGATACTTCTCCGGCGTGGCTGGATCGTTCACGCTCAAACGAACTGACAGTGGCATGCCAAACACTTTGTAGAACGTGGTGATGATCTCATAGATGCCCCGCGCTTCGTCCTTCACCGACTCAATCGCGCAAAAAATATGCGCGTCATCTTGCGTGATGGATCGCACACGGGTCAGACCTGCAAGCTGTCCCGTGTTCTCATCGCGATACACAGCCGTCACCTCAGAGAACCTGAGCGGCAGGTCGCGATACGATCGAGGCTCAGACGCAAAAATCTGCGTGTGATGCGGGCAGTTCATGGGCTTCAAGACAAACGCATCGTCAGATTTTTTGCTGGAGACATGAAAAATATCGTCGGCAAACTTATCCCAGTGGCCGCTGGTTTTGTAGAGGTCAGATTTCGCCAGATGCGGAATGCTCACGCGCTCATACCCATACGGCTTCATCAGCGACCACACGAACTCATCCAGCAGTCGACGGATGGTCGTGCCTTTTGGCGTGAACAACGGAAGACCTGAGCCAACCAACGGTGAGAAGGCAAACAATCCAAGCTCCGCGCCAAGCTTGCGATGATCACGCTTCTTGGCTTGCTCAAGCATGACCAGATGCTTCTCGAGCTCCTCGCGCGTCGGGAACGCGAGACCGTAAATACGTGTGAGCTGATCGTTGTGTTCATTCCCTCGCCAATAGGCTCCAGCGAGCTTGGTAAGTTTGAACGACTGTGGATCGATGTGTGAGAGCGAGTCGGCGTGGCCGCCACGGCACAGATCCACGTAGGAACCGGAACGATACAACGTCAGCGTCTGTCCGTCCTTAGAAAACTCGTCGATGAGCTCGAGCTTGTATTTGTTGCCCTTGAATGTCGTCCGTGCCTGTTTGGCCGAGACTTCCTCGCGGTCAAACGAGGAGAACGTGGGGAGTAGCTCACGCATCTTCTCTTCGATCTTAGGCAGGTCTTCTTCCGAGATGGGCTTGTCAAACGCGAAGTCGTAATAGAAACCGTCCTCAATGGCAGGCCCGATCGTGCGTTTCGTGTCTGGATAAAGCTCCATGACAGCGGCTGCAAGCAAATGGGCAAGCGAATGGCGCAGGTGTTCAAGGGATTCTTGGTTCATACAAAAAGCGGTCTAGTTATGACCGCCTCACTGTACGATACTTGCTATTGAATTTCAATATAGATGTGGTCCTTGAGCCTGGGGACGTGGGAAATCCAGAACGGAAAAAACTTGACGTCCACGGCGGTGGCCACGCCTTCGCCCACAAGCAGGTCAACCACTCCACGCTCACTCATCCCAACAAACCGGCTGACATCAAGGGCGTTGTTCGTCGTTGAAGTAATGGCGTTTGCCGAAAAACTGACGTGGACATTGGCCTCTTGGTCTTGTTCGTGGATCGTGTCCAACGTCAGCTCAATCATCGAGGGATCCACGCTGACAAACGCCTGGCCCTGTCCAAGCCCTTCGTAGAGTTTATGCACAGCGATCGACTCAAGAGCAGGACGATCGTAGAACACACCAACCACCTTGATCCCGAGCGTCACATCAAAACTCGCCGCTTCACTTCCTGGCTCGATACTCACCGTCTGCTCTTGCACGGCTGTAGAATACACCGCCCACGAAAATGCATCGCCAACTTCTGTCTCAAGCATGGACTGCGCATCCGATTCAAGACTGGCTTGAACTTGTGCGACGGCTTCGTCGATATCTTCCTGCGAGACGATCGCGACTTTTGTGATGCCGCCCGTGAAAGCCTCAAGACTTTCTGCGTAGACACTGGCTTGACGGATCGCGGATAATCCTGGGATCGTAAACTTCGTAGGTAGGATATCCCCGCTTGCGCCGGGTTCATCCGCGTAGACTTCTGCTTGTACAGATCCACCCGAAGGGACCGTGACGGCATCTTCCAGGCGGAATAAAACGCCTTCGGACGATAACAGTCGCGTGGTCGCCACCAATCCCTGGTCAAACGTCAGGCCGTTATAAATCGTTACGGATCCAGTCGCCACGCCCTCAACGTCTTTCATGGAAGCCTCATCTGTGGATGGAGTGATGGTTTGCGTTTTCCCCAAAGTCCCAGACACGACACGACCTGCAATCGCGGCGTTCTCAACTCCCGTTCCACGCACGGCGACCACAAAAGACGTCGTGATTGGTGTCTGGACAGACGTGACATGAATCACCGCTTGCATGGTCGACAGGTACAAGACCGCGACCAATACCGTGGAGACCACAAACACAAACGTCACGGCGATGCGTCGATAGATCATGAGTGGCATGGCGCCGGGTTCATGGATGTCAATCGGCACGATGGTGGGTCCAGGTTTTTTCACGGCAACACGTTTCTTGGTCGTGGTCTTTTTGGTGGGCATAGATGTGCTAAGTATAGCACTCTTTACTCAACCGTAACATTTTGTCTTCCCACGAGCTGCGCGATTGCGGACATCATCGGCTCGGTGACGGACACAGCGTAATCGGTTTCGATTCTACGCATGCGTCCGCCTGACTCGACCATGAGACAGACAGGTTTTGTGCCAGGAGCAGACGTGAGAATTTCGCGAAGAGACGCGACCATCTCTTGTGTAGGTTTCCCCTGGAGAGCGATCGAGAGGGAACCGCGGTGAAGGATCGTCGGCGCCTCTTCCTGCGCCAACTCTTCTCGAAGCGCGGGCGTCACCCACTGTCCGTCCCTGAGCATCTGTGCGAGATCCGCAAGCCCCTGTGCTGGAACGGGCAGAAAACTATTCGCTAAAATCTTCGTCTCCTCTCCCTCTCGCGCAGACACTTTTCCTGAAACCAGCACGATCGAATCCTCGACCAGCAGAGACCTCGCATCCGAGAAGACGCGGGGAAACACCACGACCTCTACCCTTCCGCTTACGTCCTCAAGTCCCACGAACGCCATCGCCTCTCCCTTTTTTGTGACGATCTGTTTTACGGAAGTCACGATCCCTCCTGAGCGCACAAACATTCCATCCTTCGTCGTCGGAATCTGTTTGCAAGACGTGAGATGTTCCTTCAGGGCTTCTTGCATCGGCTCACAGGGATGCGCCGACACATACAAGCCGAGCAGTTCTTTTTCCCACGAGAGGAGTTCACGCATAACGGCAGGTTTTGCGTCGGCAAGGATGAGCGTGTGTGACGATCCTTGAGGTGAGGAGGCAAACAGACTTTGCTGGTTCGTGGCTTTCTCTTGCTGGACTTGTTTGTGGTACAGCAAAATGCGGTCCATATTTTCCAGAATCTGCTTGCGCTCAACAAACCGATCAAGCGCGCCGACCTTTGCGAGCGCTTCCAGAGACTTCCTATTGAACGCCCGATGCGAGATGCGGCTCACAAAATCGCTCAGATCCCGGAACGGCCCGTGGGCTTTACGCTCGGCGATGATATGCTCCACTACTTCCTCTCCCAAATTTTTGACGACCAGCAACCCAAATCGAATCTGCCGATCGCTCACATAGGTGAAATCCTTGCGCGACTCGTTCAGGTCCGGTGGGACCACTTCGATGCCGAGGCGTTCACACTCATGCACCGCCTCCGCAATTTTTTCCAAATCCCCCGATTCCGCGGTCATGAGAGCCGTCATGTACTCGGCTGGATAATTCGCCTTCAGATACGCGGTTTGATAGGCAATCATGCCATAGGAAGCGGCGTGCGCTTTGTTGAAACCGTAAGCGGCAAACGGTTCGATCAATTTCCATAATTCCTTTGCTTGGTTTTTTGGCAGACCGTGTTTCACGAAACCGTCGATCAGTTTCACTTTCTGTTGCGCCATCTCCTCAGGGATTTTCTTGCCCATGGCTTTGCGCAACTTGTCGGCTTCCAACCAGGTGTAACCAGCCAGATGGATCGCGGTCAACATGACATCATCTTGATACACCAACAGTCCATAGGACTTCTGCAAAAATTCCTCCATCCGAGGATCCAAAAATTGCACCAGGGCGGAATCGTGTTTGCGACGGATGTACTCAGGGATCGACTCGATCGGCCCGGGACGATACAAAGCCACCATCGCCATGATGTCTTCCACACGCTCCGGTTTCAAATCCATGAGGTACTTGGTCATTCCCTCACCTCCCAACTGGAAGACGCCCATCGTGTGGCCTGCGGCAAGCAACTGGAAGGTCTTCACATCATCAACGGGAAGTCGATCGACCATCACCTCAATTCCCTTAATGGCCCGCACAAGCGCCACCGCGTCTCCCAAAATCGACAAGTTGCGGATGCCCAAAAAGTCCATCTTGATGAGCCCCGCGGCTTCGACGGATTTCATTTCGTACTGCGTGATGACTTTGCCTTCGCGCGTATCGATTTGCAGCGGCGTGAAGTCAGTGAGCGCCGTGGGGGAGATCACGACACCGGCGGCGTGGATCGATACGTGGCGCGCACAGCCTTCGATCCGCCGCGCCAGGTCGATCATGCGCCGCACTTGCGGGTCCGTGTCGTATTTTTTTTTGAGGTCCGGCGATTCATGAAGCGCGCGCTCAAGCGTCATGGGAAACCCCTGCGCACCCATGGGAACGAGCTTGGCAATGACGTCCACCATGCCGTAGGGAAACCCAAGCGCTCGGCCCACATCACGGACGGATCCCCGAGCCATCATCGTCCCAAACGTACAAATTTGCGCGACCTTATCATGGCCGTATTTTTCGCGGACGTAGCCAAGCACTTCATCTCGGCGGTTATCGGCAAAATCTGCGTCGATATCAGGAGCCGAGGGTCGCTGGGGGTTCAAGAAACGTTCAAACGGGAGTTGATACAGGAGCGGATCGATGCTGGAGATGCCGATCGAAAATCCCACAAGGGATCCCGCGGCAGATCCTCGCGTGGTTGTGACAATTCCATGCTCGCTACACCACGTCAGAAAATCAGATACGATCAAAAAGTACGGACAAAATCCTTTGGAGTCGACGATCTCCAGTTCATATTCAAGGCGCCAGGTTTCTTCCTTCGTAAGTTCTCGACCGCGTTTCTCTTTCAAGTTCGCAAATGCACGATCCGTGAGCACCGAGCGGAACGTCGTGCCATCGGGAATCACGAACTGCGGAAAATTCCACTTTCCCAATTCCAGACTCACCTGACAACGCTCTGCAATCAACGCCGTATTCTCGATCGCCTCAGGAACGTCCGCGAAACGTCCCTCCATGTACTCCCCGCCCACCATCGACGCGTCAAAGTCAAACTGGTTGATGCGCTCAAAATGTTCGAGGGTCTTCCCGCCCTTGATACAATTCAAAATTTTCCACGCCTCCACATCCTGTGGCTTCAAATAAAACGTATCCTTAGTGGCGACGATGGGGACATTCAGTCGTCTTCCAAGCTCGATGAGTTGGGTGTTCATGGCCTCTTGTTCAGCGATTTCCGGACGATCCACAAGCTCCAGATAAAAATTCCCCTCGCCAAAAACCTCTGTATACCACTGCACCGCTTGGTCAGCCTCTGCCACTTTTCCAGAGCGCAGAAGCTCGTCGATCTCTCCCTGATGGCCACCAGACAATGCGATGAGTCCAGAGGCATGCGCAGAGAGAAGTTCTTTATCGATTCTCGGTTTGTAATAAAATCCTTCGAGGAATCCCAGCGAGGAGAGTTTGAGGAGATTCAGATAGCCTTCGTTGTCCGCAGCCAAACAGACGAGACGATGGGGTTTGGCATCAATATGCGCCCGCTTTAAATGGCGACTCTCGTGGGCCACGTAAAAATCCACGCCGATGATCGGCTTCACGCCCGCGTCCGTCGCCTTTTGGTAAAACTCGATCGCACCGTAGAGCGCGCCGTTGTCCGTGAGCGCCACGGCCTTTTGTCCAGCCTCTTTTGTGTGTTTCAAAAGATCCTTCACCTTTGGCAGAGCCTCAAGCAGGGAGTAGTGAGAATGGGTGTGCAGATGGACAAAGCGTGACATAGCCAGATGAGCTTATCATCCCAAGAGGTGAAATTCAAAACCCGCCTTCGCGGATGCTACGGCGGGCAGGTAGGGCCTTTTACAAATTTACCTTTCTAACTTTTTTCTTCGTTTCCTTCTGCATCTTCTTGTCGATAAGATACTCCACGGCTTTTGTCCCTGTGTGCATGATGGCTCCCAGTGCGGTGGAGGTGTGGTCGAACTTCTTGCGGATGCCGTCCAGCGCCGCTTCCATCTTGGCGAGTGTCTCTTGCACAAGCGAAACCGTATCGTTGGCGCGCTTCAAGATGCTCGCGACCTGCCAGAGCAACCAAAACACGACCGCCGAAATCCACAGCGCACAGAACGCCAGGACGATGTAGAGAATTTCAAGTGGGGTGAACATAGCTTATCGAGTGTGAAAGATAATGACCTCGACTCCAATCGTGATAAAGACAAACAATGCTGCCACGACAACACCAAGAATGATGCCACGGCTTTCGTTGCGTTGATGTTGGAACTCTTCTTTCAAAGTAATCAGATCACGTGAGAGAGATTCAAACGAAGCTTGCTCAGTGTCTACAGATGGTTGCAGATTCGCAAAAGTATGCACCTGATTGTTTTCCATCATATCTCCTATTTATAAAAGCCTTTGATGACCAGCGCATGATCTTTTTCTTCAACCGCAATATCGAGATTTTTGAAAAGATGAAAATTTACCCCTCCAAAATTTACCCCAGGACCAAAACTTACCTGAGAATTAAATTCAACCCCATTGACACTGATGGTCTTGAGTGGAGTAAGAGAACCGTTTGGATTCTCCTTAAAAATTTCCCAAAATTTTTTTCGAGCCATACATGTGCTTATGTATCACTATGTCGAGAATCTGTCTTGGATTTAGATCCATACCAACCAGATTGGTTAATCTCGTGCGCAAGATTCCACATCCCAACCATGACGTCGACTTTTTCATCCGCGGTCATCTTGCGAAAAATTTCTGCTTGTTTATATTCAGCATCTCGTGGCGTCATCATATATTCCAGACCTCTCTCAAAACTCGATGAGATTTGCTTGAACGGGCTGGCAGCCTCTGAAACGTACTAAACACGTACGTTGAAGAGGTGCCTGGGTGCCCGTAAAAGCAAAGATCGCGAGTTTTGAGAGGTCTACTACGACCTCATTATAGCACCAAGGTCTTTTGACAGCACGCGGCGGATTTTTTCGATCTCTGAATCAGCCTCCTGCGAGGTGAGTGTTTTCTCTCCCGATCGCAGAGAAAGATGCACGGCCATAGATTTTTTTCCTGCCTCGATACCTAGCCCTTGAAACACGTCGAAGAGCTCAACGCTCGTGAGAAGGGAAGAAGCTCCGCGAAGCGCTCGTTCAATGTCCACGTAAGCCGTCTGCGTATCGACAATAAATGCCACATCGCGCTTGGCGTCAGGATAGGACGGGATCGATGTGAATATCGCTTCTTCCCGAGGGCACAGGGTCAGCTCCGACACATTCAACTCGGCAACAGCGACACGTCGATCGATGCCAAGCGCTTTGGCTGCCTCATGATTCAACTCAGTGAGGATCCCGATCTTTTTTCCATTCGCCAAAATATCTCCTGAACGGCCAGAATGCATCCAGGTTCCTGGACGTGTCATAGAGCCAAAGGAAACAGGAAATGCTTCACGAGAAAGAGCCGTTTCAACCATGGAACGCACATGGGTGAGCGGCGACTCGTCACCTACAGCAGAATAGACCATTGAGAGATGATAGGGCTGAAAAGGAAGCCGCCCTTTCTGTCCGTCTTCGTCCCCTTTCAACTCACCGAGAAACACGCGATCGATTTCAAAGAGCGAAACACTCGGGAACACATGTTGGTTCATCGCAAGAGCTTCGAGAAGATTCGGCAAGAGCGAACGTACGAGATAGGGTCGGTCACTGGCCAAAGGATTGGCGAGTCTAAGATGTTCCTTCGGATCAAAGCCGAGTGCCATGAGTGTCTCAGGCGACACAAACGCATATCGATACGTCTCGGTTGCGGCGAGCTCGAGGACAAGCGTATGGCGCAGACGACGGCAGAGAAGTCGGACAGGGTCTTGAGAGGGCGGCGTGATCGAGAAAGCCGGCAAGGCAGAAGGAATGCGATCGTAGCCCCAGATGCGCGCAATTTCTTCGATCACGTCTTCTTTGATCGAGATATCACGAGTGGCGCGCCAGGAAGGAATCGTCACGGATAGCATCTTCGCACATCCTTTCACGATGAACCCAAGACGCGTCAAGATGTCTTTCATGTCAGAGACAGGAATATCTGCTCCCAGATGTGCCATGACCTCGCTTGGAGCGATCTGGAGCGAGAGCGGCTTGGGAGGATGGGGATAGACGTCGACGACCTTTGAAGCCACATGCGCCTGCGGACACAGCTGTGTGAGAAGTGCGACGGCACGATGAAGGGCAGCAGCACACAGCTCTGGATCAAGCGACTTTTCAAAACGCGCGGAAGACTCTGAGCGCAGGGCGAGCTTGGTCGACGTCTTGCGGACAGAGACTGGCGAAAAATTCGCGGACTCGAAGACGATGCGGGTTGTTGCCTCGGTAACGGCAGATGCTTTGCCACCCATGACTCCCGCGATCGCGATTGGATGTTTGCCGTCAGTGATGAGGAGCCTCTCTGGATCGAGCGTGTACGTAGCCTCGTCCAGACAAGCGAGTTTCTCTCCTTTCTTCGCGGTACGCACGACAATGTTGACATGATCTCCGCCGATCTTGTCGGCGTCAAATGCATGCATCGGCTGAGCCAGTTCAAGCATGACATAGTTAGTGACGTCTACGACATTATTGATCGAGCGCACACCACACGATGAAAGCCGTGATTGCAACCACGCAGGTGACGGAGCCACGGTAATGCCTTCCATCGCGACAGCCATGTAGCGTGGACACAGCGCCGCGTCATCAACAGAAACAGCGAGTGCGATTCCTTTCCATGATGACTTTTTTTCGCCGGGGCGAACATTCGTCAGCTTCCCAGACGCTGACACATAATTTTCTAATGGAACCCGATACAACGCCGCGACTTCCCGCGCCATGCCGTAGTGACCCATGAGGTCGGGACGGTTGGTGAGGGACTTGTGTTCAATGTCGAAGATGACATCGTCGAGTCCCAGCGCTTCAGCAAGCGATGTTCCGACCTTGGCGTCGATGTCGCCCAAGTCGAGAATCTCGTGGTCGCCCTCCGTCTGCGAAAGTCCGATCTCGTTGCTCGAACAGATCATTCCTTCGCTTTCCTCGCCACGAATTTTGGTCTTCGCAAGCTCGACACGTTCGCCCTCGCCATGCCATTTCACGTAAGCGCCAGGTAGCGCCACCGCAACCTTCATGCCTTCTGCGATATTGGTCCCGCCGCACACAATTTGTGTCTCACGACCACCAACGTCAACTCGGCACACCTTCAGACGATCGGCGTTGGGATGCGGCAGGACGGCTTTCACCAAGCCAACCACCATCTTCTCCATGGCAGAAGCTTGATCGATGATCTTCTCGACTTCGACGGTTGAGAGCGTAATCGTCTTTGCGAGATCCAAATCAGAGACTCCTCTGGGGAGCTTCACAAATTCTGAGAGCCATTTTTTTGAAATCAACATACTAAAACTGTTTGAGGAAACGAAGATCCCCGCTCTCTAAGTGTCGAATGTCGTCGATGCCATACTTGAGCATCACCAGACGCGTGAGGCCGAAACCGAACGCGAAGCCTGAATACACGTCAGGGTCGACGCCTCCCTCTTTGAGGACATTGGGGTGCACCATGCCGGCGCCAAAAATTTCGAGCCATCCACTCTTCTTACACAAACGACATCCTTTGCCTGTGCACAGGTAGCAGGTCACTTCCCCGTTCACTCCCGGCTCAACAAACGGATAAAACTTCGGACGCAAACGGATCTTCGTATCTTTGCCGTAGAGGGAGTGCGCAACGGCCTCGAGCACGCCCTTCATGTGGGCAAAAGAAATGCCGCGATCAACGACAACGCCTTCGATCTGATGGAACGTGTGTTCATGGCGGACGTCTGTGGCTTCATTACGAAAGCAACGGCCTGGAGCAATCATGCGCAGTGGCACCCCGAACTCACGCATCCCACGAATCTGCACCGGCGAGGTGTGGGTGCGCATCACGGTTCCAGGATGACCCGCGACATAAAACGTATCCTGTATGTCGCGCGCTGGATGGGTTGGTGGAATGTTGAGCGCGGTAAAATTGTAGTAATCACTCTCAAGCTCTGGTCCGTCCAAGACAGCAAAACCCATCGAGGTAAAAAGATTCTCAAGGTCTTCTCGTACCTGCGTCACTGGATGCAAGTGGCCACGCGGCATGGAACCGAGCGCCGGCTGCGTCACATCGATCCATTCACTCTGCGCCATTGAAGCCCTTGAAGCCTTCGACGCCTTTCCCACCGCTTCCCCATACGCTTCCTCGATCGTTTTTTTGACGTCGTTTGCAAGCTCACCGATCACCTTGCGTTCACTCTCTACAAGACCCGCCATTTCTTTCATGGCTGCGCTTAATTTTCCATGGCGACCTAAAAATTCCGACTTGAGTGCCTCAAGAGCGTCACGGTCGGTGACTTTTCCGACGAGGTCGATAAAATCTTGTTTCAATTGTTCAAGACGTTTTTTCATAGCCTAAATCGAAATGACATTTTTGATCGCGCCGACGATCTCGTCGCTAAACGTCACCAAATCCTTATACGTCACAAGCACGACCAGCGCCATGAGCAACATGAAGCCAAGATTATGCGCGGCGATTTCGATGCGTTGGTTCACAGGACGACCCCGGAATTTCTCAATCAATAAAAATAACACGCGACCGCCATCGAGCGCTGGAAACGGGAAGATGTTAATGATCGCCAGATTAATGGAAAGGATCGCGGTGAACTGGAGCAGATAGATGAGGCCCATGGCCGCGACCTGTCCGGTCATGACCGCAATGCCAACGGGACCTGAGAGATCGACACCGACATGTTGAGTGACGATGAGATCTCGAATCAGCCCGTAAAAGGCTTTGACGACTTCTGCTGTGAGCTGAATGGTCGTCCACACACCCTGACCAACCGCCTGAAAAAACGGATACGAAACCAAACCGGTTGAAACAAACGCGATGCCAACGCCGGTGGTGTCGACGGAAGGCAAATAGGCTGAGGCCAAGTTATAGGTCCTATCGAGCGCATTGGACCTATGAACGACCATCGCAACGCCAGAAGCGGAATGCGCGAGCAAATATTCACGCGCACCCGCATCACTATCAAACACCTGGCCGTCCACAGACACAATCTCATCACCCTCCACAATTCCCGCCTCTGCCGCAGGCGATCCCTCAACCACTTGCATGACCGTGATCGCTTCATCGGCAACGCGGGCGCTGCTTGGGAGTGTCTCGTCGATGACACTCGGGAGACCCGACAGGTAGCCGATCGAAAACAACACCGCCGCCAAGACAAGATTCATTCCAACTCCTGCCACGAGCACCAAGAATCGTTGCCAGGCTTTCTTGGAAGCAAAACTGTCCATCTCGTGAGCGTATTCTCCTGACTCACCTTTAATTTTTACAAAGCCGCCCAACGGTATCCAGTTGATCGAGTACGTCGTCTCCTCACGCTTCACGCCCCACAGTCGTGGCGGAAATCCAAACCCAAATTCATCCACCTTCATCCCCATCCGCTTGGCCACAATAAAATGCCCAAACTCGTGGACGAAGACGAGCAAAGACAGAACGATGATAAACAAAAGGAGTGTGCCCATAGATGGAGCAATGATAACGGTTTCACGTCTCGGGAGCAAGAAAAAAGACCCCGGGAAAGGGATCAGAGACGCGCGTACCCGCGTAGCAGGCCGACCACGCAGTCGCGATAGGCCACGAGGCTCAGGATCTCGACGTGCTCGTCGGGACCGTGCGCCGGCCCGCCCTTCGGGGACAGGCACAGGAACTGGGTGCCGTGACGCGCGGCGATGAGCGTGACGTCGATGAACCCCGTCGCGCCCGGGGCGCTGGACACACCGCCGTGCACGGGCTCGAACGCGTCGACGAGCCAGCGCACCTTCTCCGGGTCGGCGAGATAGGCCGGCATCTCGAAATTCGTGTGAACGACGAGCGAGACCTGGTGCGCCCGGCCATCGTTCCACGCGGCCAGAGCCTCGCGGGCCACCCGCTCGACCATCGCACAGGTCACCGCGGAATCGCCGGGACGAAAGTCGAGCAGAGCCCAGGCGACGTTCGGGATCTTGTTGGCCACGTTCTTGATCGGGGGCGGCACCTGTTCGCCCATGCGATAGTCCCGAGGATACCGGTACCGCTTCTTGTTCTTCCACTTCGGCGGCGAGAGGGTCCCCGCGTGAATGGCCGCCACGTTGGCTGCCGTCTTTTCCTTCCCGTCGAACGAGATGAGCGCGGCGCGAACGGCATCCATCACCACCGACGCGGCGCTCGCGGCGTTCGCGCCTTCCCACGGGCGGGACGCGTGTCCCGCGACGCCCTCGAGGAGGAACTCCATCTCCGAGCATCCGCGCCACCCCGTCTGCGCGATCCCGTACCCGCCGCAGAGGGACAGTCCGTGCGTGGGAGCAACCTCCCTGTGACGACGGACGAAATCCTTCATCCCGAGGAACCCGACCTCCTCGTCGCTGTAGAACAGGTAGCCAACCCCACGGGTCGCGTCGGCCTTTCCTATGGCGTTGAGGCACGCGGCGATCCCACTGCGGGTGTCGGCCGCGCCGAGCGCGAAGTACTTGCCGTCGTCCACCGTGTACTCGTCGCGCGACCATCCGGTGGCCGGGGCGACCGTGTCGAGGTGTCCCACGACGAGGAAGCGCGTTTCCGACGGATCACCGTCGAACGCGAGCACATTGTAGAAGCCCGGGCAGACGTTGCCCTTCTCGTCGTGGACCTCCTCGATCCAAACGGTAAGCCACGGGAACTCCCGCAGCTTCGCGGCGAGGAGCTCGGCGATCCCAAGCTCCCCGGGACCGCCCTTTTCCTTACGGAACCCGCGCTTTTGACACAACTCGTCGAGAATCGAAAGAACCGGATCCTGACCCATGTCGTTGCCCTCCTTCAGGCACACAGAACTTATCCCAACGGCGGGCTGTTGGCAAGAAAAAAGACCCCGTGCGAAGCAGAAGGGTCAGAGGGAGCCGACGAGGACGACGCGGCGGGTAGGCAGGACGGCAGCTGGCAGTAGGTGCCGACCGATGTAATCCTCCTCGAAGGCCACGGTGAAACCGTGATGATCTAAGAACAGGTGGCGAACCACAGGTTCGTGAATGGAGGTACTGACGACTGCCTGGTGGAACCCGTGGATCTTTGCAGACGAGATCATTCCAGCAACGAGCATGGCGGCGACCCCGTTTCCACGCGCGGAGGCTACAACGAATAGCTCATCGATGAAGAGTACCCTGCCGCGAAGCATCATGCGCGCGCAAAGCTCGGGCTTACGATCCATCGAGAAGCCGACCATAGCGCCGACAGGAATACTGTCCGCATCGAGCGCCATGAGGAAGATTGCGTCAGGCATGTCGAGGATATGCTGGAGGGTCTTTTGCACCTGCCTTGGATCATGTCGCTCCCCCCACGGTGATTCGGCAAACGTCTCAGCGTAGATGACCGCGAGCCGCTCGAGTTCTTTCGATCCAGGATGAGCTGGTCCGAGTTTGTAGGACATGGCATTCTCCGCGAGAAACCGTAACATGCACTCTGATAAAAGAAAAGAGACAGTCTTCGATGAAAAACTCTCGAACGAATTCGAGAGTCAGTGGTTGCATTCCGCGCCGGCGAGTGCGTCCTTCATGCGGCCGTATGCGAGCACGATGTGGTTTCGATCCTCCTGTGCTCCCTGAAGCTTGGCGACGCTGCGCGCGTCTAGACGTTCACACAACCCGGCCGGCCGCCGTACGATCGCGACACTTGCCTGAAGCATGAAGTACTCAAATTCCGCTCTCGCCGCCCAGTGCAAACACTCGTACCCAAGCGACATAGCGATGCCGTTTCCGCGCGCGCTCGGATGCACCATCAGGCACGAAATGATCACTGCCTTGTTAGCGGGAAACGGAAGCTCGTGTGCCTCAACCCAACCATGTACCTTCGGCTCGAGAGGCTCCACGAACGGGTGACAACACGCAATGCCGATCATCAATCCGTCCGGATCCCGGACCGTCCGTATGCAGTGAGGGGCGTTCTCACGCCACAAAACATCCATCACGTCATCATTGCGGTAGACCCAGACAAGATTCTCCTGACTGCCGACCAGGGCGTACAATCGCGCGAAGTCCAACCGATCTCGATCATCGACACCGTCGACTTGGCGATACACACAATGCTGTCGAAGTAACCGCATGTTCTTTCCTCCGACCGTATTTCAACCTTTCAACGCACATTTGTCAAGCAAAAAACGCGGCCGAAACCGCGTGACTCATCCGAGATGAGCAAGTAGATGAAGACGCACCGAGTCGCCCGCAACGTCCGGGTGGCGGACGCGCACGGGATAACGGTCGAGGTCGGAAAACAGAAGGTCGCGGCCGAGCTGCGCCTCGATCATCTCGAGGACGCGAACGTTGAGCTCAATGAGCTGACGAGACACGGCGGGAGCGTGCTCCTCGAACGACGCCCAATTGTAGGCGTCCCCGAACGGTTCGATGTACGGATAGCCGAGGTTGACCTCGTTGGAAACAGCACTGCGGCCGCACATGGGGACGAAGACGAAGAAGTCCCGCTCGCAAATCTCGTCCACCGCCTTCGGCGTGTCGAACGTGCCGAAGACGAAGCCGGCGAGGAGCTCGGCATCGAGACCGCGGCACAGCTTGAACGGGTCTTTCTCCTCGTTCTGAACGACGGCGATGCCGCAGACCACGCGTTCGACACGGATTCCGTGAGGCCGAAGCGACGTGATTAGGAACTTGACGACGTCGCCGCTGTAGACCACGTCGTCGACGAGCGTCACGGGCACCTCGATGCCGTTGACCCCGAGTGCGGATGCGAGGGTTCCGAACTGCGCCTCGAGGTCCGCGTAACCGGGTCGCGGGTGCAACCCGGGCACGTCCGTGTGGTCGTCCCGCACGCAGCGGGTAACGTGAACCATGAAGTCACCCGGACGGTACACGGGGTCGACGGAGACGATCGGACGCGGGTCGTCGCGCAGGCGATCCGCGATCGCCCCCGACATCGCCTCCTCCGTGATCATGACGACGTCGTGGTCGGCGAAGGCGAGGATCTCCGCAAGTCGCGTACGGATCTGCTCGTAGGGCAGGGCGATGGTGCGACCGAACCGTGCGAGGGTCCAGCGATCGAGAAGGAGCCGCAGATCCTGCGAGACCACATAGGCCGAACGGGGCATGGTTGCCTCCTGAAAGGTACCAAAATCCAGTGTGGCAGCCCGAAGCCTGACCGTCAACCCAACACTGTGGACAGGCCACACAAAGAAAACCGCCGGCCATTGACCGGCGTGAGGATGAGGAAAGAAGGGGAGTCCTAGCAGAACGCAACGTCACAGACACAGGAACCAGTAGTCATGCATGAGACCCAGGTAGGCCTGCGACGCGACACGAATCCCTGTCTTGCTGAAACCGAGCTGCTCGTTGATACGGACGATACCAACGTTATCGTCGCGCATACGAGTCAGTGCGAGGCCGTGGGGATGCTTCTCTCGCAGATGCGCGAGCACAGCCACCTTGAGGCTACGAGCGATGCCACGACCCTGAAAGTCCGGGTCTCACAGACCGTCTCTCGAATCCAGATCAGCAGACCAACCGGGTTCCTGGCACCTGCGAAGCGGGCGAGCTCTTCACCTCGCTCCTTGGCGAGTGTTGTGAGAGTAGGCACATCGTACCATGTCGCCGCGACCACGCGTGCATCGACGACTGCCACCAGGCATCCGAACCCAGGGCGAGAGACGTGATCGCGCCAGATGTCGCTGACCTCCTGTTTGCCGAGTTCCTGATGCCAGGGTGCGCCGCCGAAAGCGCGACGGTAGACAGAGATGACGTGAGCATCATCGCCGGGCGTAAGAGAACGGATGTCCACGATGCTCCTCCCAGGTGGATCTAATGGGACGGTAGCGTGAGAGCTTCGGATACGTCAAGACGACGCATCTTGTAGCCCAGCAATCCGGCGTGACGTCCGAATAGAAGAGGAACGAACGAGTCGCGCGCTCCCTCATATGGTTCAAAATCTTGCAATGGCTCTGGCGTGAGGTCTGACTCTTGAATTCTCTTGTGTACAAGATAGATAGAACGTCGACCGAGTTCGTCCTGGTCAAGCGCAGAAACATCCGGATACAGTGAACGGTGTTCTGATAAAAATATTTCGAGAATCGCCTGTAGCCGATCACGAGTTTTTGAAAAATTCGTCTTTACGCCGGACTCAATTTCAACCCCGCACGGAACGTAACTCACAAGCGACCCAGTTTGACGCTCCGGTTGCGACGTTGGCCACAAGAGAATCGTATCGATCGGAAATGCCAACGCAAACGCCAGGTTCTCGCGCGTCACACGTGTCACAATCACCACCACGCGATCGTTTGCAAACGTTTGGTGAAGATCAACGACAAAGGGGTACGACCGCGCTTTGCGCATGATCTGAAGCGCGCGACGAACCTCGTACGCGAAAGAAAACAGCTTCCCAGGAGCGCTGCGATTCAAGTCGACATCAGTAAATCGCTTCTTCTCGCGCAAGGCACGAGGATTACCGATGATGTGATCGAAGGCTTCCACGTAACGATGATCTCGCGACATCCGCTCTACGACCTCCTTGCCGATCGGCTCATCGCCGTGCGTACAGGCAATAAACAAAAATGGTTTGCTCATAACGATAGGTTTAAAACCGCCCTGACATTGTTGACAGAAAAATCCGCAGACGTTTCTCCGTCTCCCACGCGGATCGTTTTCATGCCGACGGCGCGCGCAAGGACAATGTCACTCTCCTCCTGATCGCCCACGGAATAGATCGACTCAAACGGGACGCCAAGCGCGCCGCCAACCTGCCGAAACGCCTCCACCGACGGTTTGCGCACGTCCAGCTCTCCCGTAAACAGCACATCCTCGACAAACTCGTACGCGTTCAAGAAACGCAGGGCCGCCTCGGCCCACACGCGCGGTGCCTCCGTGAGCACAGCACAACGGCCCGCGAGCGCGGAAAGCACCGTTCGAGCGTCGTCGTTCGGCTCGATGTATTTCTCCGGCGGGACCCTCCAGGTCGCGGCAAAGTAGCGCATCCGGTCCACGCCGAATTCCTTTTCTACAGCAAGGCTGACGTGGCCGTTGTATTCGCGCTTCATGTGATCATACGTTTCCGGGACCTGCTCCGAGGGAACGGCCAGCTCACGTTCCAAAAATGCAAAAATATTCCGCTTGATGTCGGCGTAAAATTCGGACGTCGCGAATGTCGGCCCGCCCTTGTAGCGGTACAACGTCCCGTCCAGGTCAAAGATGAATTTGGTTTGAGGCATAGAAAGAAAAACGGACCGCTCTAGGCGATCCGACGGGAAGCCTCCTCGAACCGCTCTCGCATGAGATCGTACAGCCATTTGCGCTCGGGCGCCAGGCAGTAGTCGCAGCGGCAGGCGGCGTAGACGGAGTAGGCGTGCGCGAGGCAGAGGTCGCGCATGAACACGTTGAACGCGCCATTCTCAATCCAACCGCTGACGATCCCGCGGAACCGGTCCGCAAGACCGAGCGCGGGCAAGTCAAGCCTCGTGCGCTCGAGCTCCTTGCGCTCGAGGCTGACGAGGAACGCGGCCGCGTCGATGGCGGACGAGCCAAAGGTCGGCATGCCGACCGGCGCTCCCGGGACGGACGCGCGCGGATCGATGAGCCGGACGCCCCCGTCGGACGCGCACACCACGTTCACGGCGGACAGGTCGCGGTGACACAGCCCGGGAACGAACGCCGCGCGCGAACGGCACGTCTCGACGTTCGGACGGAACGACGAGCCGGCGGCCATCACGTTGCGCGAGAGCGCGCCGAAGACCTCGTCGAGCGTCGCGTTCGCGGATGCCGAGCGAATGTCGGACGGAGCGGGCACCGCGGCGAGACACGCAAGGATTTCCACCACGCGGTCGACGACGACCGACGGATCAATGGTGTCACAACGTTCGCGGTTCGCGAGCACGACCTCGAGCGTGGCGTCGCCGACGTACTCGAGCTCGGTCGCGAAGGAACCCTCAACCTTGCCGAGCTCGCGAAATCGGGGAAGACACGCGGCGTAGTCGGAACCGAGCCGTTCCTCGAGCCACGCGAGCAGCTCTGCCTCGGAACGGTCCGGGGTGAACTTCAGGATGCCGGTGAGCCGAACCGTCGCCGAGGCGCCGGTGCCGCTCATCCGTTCCGCCCGCGCGAACGCGAGACCTGCGGCCCCGCGAGCCGCGTCGAGAGAAATCTCGTGAGGCATAGGTATTCTCCCCAGAAAAAGAGCCAGACCAAAGCCTAATGGTCACCCGGCCCTTTGTCAACCAATTTAATGCTGGGTCGCCTCCGTGATCGCGAGTTCGACCGCCTCTTCCGGCGTCGATGCCGCGAGGACGCGGCGGCGTTCGCGCGCATCGATGAATTCTCCGGCAAGCTTTTGCGACCAGCCGCCGACACCTGTCAGCGCAACCATAGGAATGTCCGATTGGTAGGCAATCGCGAGTTCCGTAAGCGTTCCGGAACCGCCGGAAATCGCAATAATCGCATCACAAGAATTTACAAGCACGAATTCGCGTCCGCCGCCGCGCTCAAGGCCGGTGACGATAATCACGTCCGTGTTTCCCTCTTTATCCCAAACGTACTTTCCTTTTCCGTACGTCACGCCGACGGTGGTGCCCCCTTTGCGTTTCGCTCCGCGCGCGGCAGCGGTCGAAAGCGAATCGTAATCCTTTTCCGCACCGTACACGACGATGGCCCCCCGTTCAGCCAAAAGCTCCCCAACGCGCTCCGCGAGCTGAGAAACCTCTTCCCCGTAGTTCAAATCCGCGGCGGATCCCATCACGCCGATTTGGAGTTTGCGATTCATAGGTGGTACCACTGTAACAAATAATGGATCCCTAATCCAACCTCCCGACCGCGGTTTCGACCGATTCGATCAGGATCGCCGGAATGAGTCGCTCTATTGCTTCGAGGTCGAAGTACAAGATGCGATCACGATTCAAGAACGGAATGCTTGCACGCACACAGCGCAATGCCGCATCCGTGCCGCGACCGGCGCAGAGCGGGGCGCGGAAATCCAAAGCCTGTGCGGCACACAAAAGTTCGATGGCGGCGACATGTTTTGCGTTTCGAACGATCTCAGCGGCCTGTCGTGCAGCGATCGTACCCATACTCACATGATCCTCCTGGTTGGCGCTCGTCGGAATGGAGTCGACGCTTGCCGGATGCGCGAGCACTTTATTTTCAGAAACCAAGGCAGCTGCCGTGTACTGTACGATCATGAAACCTGATGAGAGACCGGCCTGATCTTTTGGAATAAGAAACGCGGGCAACCCTTCGGAGAGCGCCGGATCCGTGAGGCGTGCAACGCGACGTTCGGAGATATTTGCAAGCTCGCACACGCCGATTTTCAAAAAATCCATCACCTGCGCGATCGGCTCTCCATGAAAGTGTCCAGCACTGATCGCTACCCCATCATCCGGAAACAACAGCGGATTGTCGGTCACGCAATTCAGCTCACGCGCGATCACACTCGCGACATACGCAATGGTGTCACGACTTGCCCCATGCACTTGCGGCGCACAACGGAGCGAGTACGCGTCTTGCACGCGGCCACAATTCTTATGCGACTCCATGATCTGCGAATCCGCGCACATCCGACGTGTGTTGGAAGCAACGGTCACCTGTCCTGGATGCGGGCGCAGTGCGTGCACGCGCGGATCGCTTGCCGCAATTGAACCCATCATCGCCTCAAGCGACATGGCGTAGGAGATATCCAACACTTTTTGCAATTGCATCGCGTCATGAACCGCGAGCGCCCCAACCGCTGTTTGCACGCTCGTCCCATTGTTGAGAGCGAGTCCTTCTTTCGACTGAAGCACGACAGGAATAATCCCTTTCTCTCGAAGAACATCACTCGCAATACGACGGCGTCCCGACTCAATCACCTCCCCTTCTCCCATAAGAACCAATACCATATGCGAAAGCGGCGCGAGATCTCCAGATGAACCGACCGATCCTTGTGAAGGCACAAATGGATAGACACTCTTGTTCAACAGCTCCACCAATCGGTCAACCACTATTGCACGAACACCCGAATGACCACGAAGAAGCGAATTCACCCGAATAAGAATCATGGCGCGCACGACATCCTCCTAGAATGGTTGTCCGACCCCTGTCGCATGCGAACGAATGAGGTTTGCTTGCAAAGTCTCAGTCTGATCCGGCGAGATTGCAACGTTCTTAAATTGTCCGAACCCGGTTGTGACTCCATAAGTCGGACGGCCTTCCCGCACAAGCCGATCAACGAACGCACGTGACTTTTCCAGGTTTGTGCGCGCCGTCTCCGAGATCCCGACCGAATCGCGGCCGCGTGCGACGCGGACAACTTCCTCAATCGTTAACGTCTCCCCCGAAAGAATGACAGACATAGGAGATATGGTTAGGTTACTGGCATCTTTCTCCCCTGTGGGCTTTTCGTCAATGGCATAAGCTAATAAGGTTCATCTGGAGGAACGTATGGGCCATCACGCGCATCACACCCATGACCACGGCCACGAGCATTCACATGACCATTCGGACACCACGCGGGACCGTGGAATCTGGTCTACGTCCATCGGGATTCGTGCCGTGAAGACGTCGTTGCTATGCCTAGCTGCAACGGCAGCGTTGCAAGCGGTTGTCGTCGTGTTTTCTGAAAGTGTCGCCCTGCTCGCAGACACGGTACACAACTTTGGCGACGCCGCAACGGCAATTCCCCTGTGGATCGCCTTTCGGTACGCGACGCGCAAACCGACGGAACGCTTCACGTACGGATTCGGTCGAGTGGAAGACATCGCCGGAATGATCGTTCTCATGCTGATCGCGGCGAGCGCCGCCGTCGCTGCGTACGAATCCGTCATGAGGATCATCCATCCCGAACCGATTCAGAACGTGGTTGCCGTCGCCGCCGCATCGCTGGTGGGCTTTGGAGGAAACATGTTGGCAGCTCACGTGCGTATCAAGGCTGGACGCGAGATCGGCAGCGCCGCGCTCGTCGCCGACGGCCGCCATGCGCAGACCGACTCGTATACGAGCCTCGCCGTGTTGCTCGGCGCGGCGGGCGTCTGGCTCGGTTTCCCGCTCGCCGACCCGATCATCGGTGCGCTCATCTCTGTCGCGATCTTTTGCATCCTCGTGCAGGCGAGCCGCGACGTACTCGTTCGCACGATCGATGGAATGGATCCAGAAATGCTCCAGAGAATCTCAAGTGCTGCTGTGTCCGTTGCTGGTGTGAGACATTGTGGACGTGTTCGTGCCCGCTGGTCTGGGCACAGGATCCATGCGGATCTCTCCTTGGCTATTTCGGAACATGCCACAATCGCCGAGGCGGAACGCATTCGCCAACAGGTGGAACTGATCGTTCGAAACGCTGTTCCTGAACTCGCGGATATCATCATCCAATGGCAATCAGCCCACTGAATCATCGGTGGGTTTTTCTTGACAAAACGAGCCATCTGATGAATGATGCCTGTGGCTCCTTCAAAGGATCAGGAGAAAATATGAGCGACCTCATCAAACCGGATCTTCCGGGCGGATTCAAGGATTACAGCCCGCGGCAGGTGCTCGCGAGGCAACGCATGATGCGCAACATCGAATCAGTATACCGCCGGTTCGGGTTTGTGCCTTTGCAGACTTCCATCGCCCAACGCCGCCAGGTACTGACCGGCGGGAAGCCGTCCGAAAACCGCCTTTGGGACATGCGTGTCGACAAGGCGGCGATCAGCACGGATCCGGCGCTCACGGTCACGGCGCGCTTCGACCTCACGGTGCCGCTCGCCCGCTACGTTGCGGAAAACGTCGGGACCATCGTGTTCCCGTTCCGTCGCTACGAGTACGGCGATGTATTCCGCGGTGAGTCGCCGCAGGCCGGACGCTTCTGCGAATTCATGCAGTTCGACGCGGACATCGTCGGTGCCCAGACCGGACCGGCGGACGCGGAAATCGTCTTGTGCATGGCCAACGTGATGTTGGCTCTCGGGATTACCCGGTTCCTCATCAAGGTCAACGACCGCAAGGTGTTGAACGGACTTGCCGAGCGTGTCGGTTTCGAGCCGAACTCGGCGTCCGCGAAGGCGCTGTTGCGCACGCTCGACAAGCAGGACAAGATCGGACTCGACGGCGTGCTCGCAGAATTGACCGCATCGCAGCCGCCCGAAGGTGAGGAGGAAACTTTCGCCTTCGACCAACCCCGCCTCGTCAAGGTGACCGAATTCGTCACGCTGTGTGACGGCGCCAACTCCATCGAGGAACGACTAGACCGGCTCGAGCGCTACTTCGGCGAAACCGGCATCGGAGCCGAAGGAGTCGCCGAGCTGCGACTCATCGCAAAACTGGTCGCTGCAGGCGGCCTGCCGAAGGAATTCTGGACGGTTGATCCGTCAATCGCCCGTGGGCTCGGATACTATACCGGCCCCGTGTTCGAGACGACGCTCCTCGACAAGCCTGAGTTCGGTAGCGTGTACTCCGGGGGCCGCTTCGACGATCTCGTTGCACGGTTTACCGGAGAATCACTTCCGGCCGTCGGTGCGTCCGTAGGTGTAGATCGTCTGTTTGCGGCGCTCGAGGCACTCAGCATGACCGGAACGGTCGAGCCGGACGTGGACGTGTTCATCATCAGCATGGACGCAAGTTTCATGCCCGACTATTTCGCCATGGCATGCGAACTTCGCGAAGCCGGCGTGTCGGTCGAGATCAACATGAACTACCAGGATTCCTCCACTCGGGCGCAGATGGGCTTCGGACTGTCGCGCCGGGCACCAGTCATGTTGTTCTACGGATCCGGAGATGCAGCACTGGGCATGGTCGCGGTAAAAAACACCGTGACGCGCGGGCAGGAATCGGTTCCGCGCGCACAGCTGGTGCCGAAGGTCTTGACGATCCTCGGCCGGTCGGCGTAGGATCGTCTGCTAACGATGGAACGGGTAGGTAGCTCAGTGGCAGAGCATCGGATTGTGGCCCCGAGGGTCGCGGGTTCGATTCCCGTCCTGCCCACCATCGTCCCCTCAACAGGAGAACGCCGTGTCCGATGACCTCTCGACGGTCTGCATCCGCGCCTGGACGAGCCCCGACGAACAGTCGGTCACGCTCGTTGCGATCCCCCGCCTCCTGTACGACGCACTCGTGGCGTTCGTCGACCGCGGCGCGATCCCGAATGACCCGAAATATGCCTCCCTTGTCTGCGACGGCCGCTTACCCCTCACCCGCGAGGAACGCTCGGCCATCGCCGCGCGGATCGCAACCGAGCGCGGGACGCCCGCGCCCGTCACGACCTGGACGACAGTCGCCTACTAGCTGACGGCACAAACGCAAGCCGACCCCATGCGTGAGGTCGGTTTTTTCATTGCGTGCGCGTCATGTGTCCGACGGTCGCGTCGGCGAACAGTTTCATGGTGTCGTACATGTGGAGCGTGGGGTGCTCTGGAATTAGGAGCTGGAGGTCGGTGCATGCAAGGATCGCGTGTTTCACTCCTCGCTTGGAAAACGATTCCACGATCGACAAAAGATGTTCACGATCGGCATTCTGGTGCGTTCCACGCACGAGGTTGTTGACCATCTTGCCGATCTTGGCTTGTGAAAATCCATCGGGCAACACGACCTCAATCCCATGCATCGCTAACGGACGTTCGTAGAGCTTTCGCTGTACCGTGGTTGTCGTCGCAAGGATCCCGACGCGATGGATACGCTTGGACTTTAAAAACTTTGCAGTCTCCTCCACGATGCTCAACACAGGAATCTCTACCGCACGCCGAATCTGTTCAATAAAAATGTGCAGCGAGTTACACGGCATCACCAAGAAGTCCGCTCCGGCCGTCTCCAGACGTTTCGCTGCATCCACGAGATACGGGATGTATCGCTCCTCACCTCTGGCTTTTGTGAGCAAGTCCTGCTCGATCTTGTATCGGAGCGGGACGTTCCAGATAAGAATGGGCGGACGTTGCGTCTTGTTAATCTTATACGCGGAAAAAACCAGCGCGAGATAAAACTCAGCGGTCGTTTCTGGACCAAGTCCTCCAATCACGCCGACGGTCTTCATATTATGAATTTGTCACGCGGACAAAATGCCGCTTTCCTTTTTGGATGAGCGCGCCAGGGGGAACCATCAACTCGGCATCCTCGACGACCACGTCGTTCACTTTTACGCCGCCGCCGTCGATCAGTCGCCGCGCGTCAGACTTGGATGAAGCAAAACCGACCTGGACGAGAACATCACTGATCTTCATGGATCCTTTTATCTGAACTTCTGGAATATCATTAGGTGTTTCTTTCTTTTGAAACAGCTGATCAAATCGCTCGGACGCTGCTGCTGCCTCTTTCTCGCCATGATAAAACCCGACGATCTCGCGAGCGAGACGTGCTTTAACGTCGCGCGGATTCACTTCTTCGCGAATGAGCGACTTGGAAATCGCAACGACTTCTTCCATCGAGACGTCTGTCAACAACTCAAACCCGCCGACGATCATGCCATCGGTCCAGCTCATGACTTTCCCAAACATCTCGTCGCTTGAGTCTGAAAGGGTAATCATGTTGCCTTCGCTCTTTCCCATCTTCTTGCCGGTTGGATCAGCCAAAAGCTTATCGGTGATCACAAACTTTTCTTTTCCTCGCATCGCCTTCATGAGATCACGTCCTGCAAGCATGTTGAACGTCTGATCGTTCCCGCCAACTTCTCCGTCCACATTCATCGCCACGCAGTCGTAACCTTGCATCAAAGGATAGAGGAACTCATGCAAATGAATCGGCTTGCCTTCTTTGAGGCGCTTTTCAAACATGTCACGTTCAAGCATCTGCTGCACAGTAAAATGTGCGGCAGCTTCGATGACTTGAGAAAAATCGAGTTTGCTCAGCCACTCACTATTGTACTTGAGCTCAACCGGATTCTTCCCACCGAAATCTAAAATCTTGCTAGCTTGTTCCTTGTAGTGCTCCGCGTTTTTTAAAACTTGCTCGCGAGTCAATCGAACACGCGCCGCAGACTTGTCTGTGGGATCTCCGATCATGCCGGTGAAGTCGCCGATCAACAGAATCACCTTGTGACCTAAATCTTGAAACTGACGCAGCTTGCGCAACTGAATCGAGTGGCCAATATGCAAGTCAGGTCCAGTTGGATCAATACCAAGATACAGGGAAAGCTGCTTCCCTTCCTTCAAACGCGCTTGCAAAAACTCCGGCGACGGATACACCTTCTCCACTCCCCGCGTCAGCAACTCTTCAATTTTTTTCGAATCGGTTGAGATGGGCATACGACACAACTTTACGCATTTTCTCTGTTAAAAGCAAAGGCTACAACTGCGGCAACCACTCGGCGATCAACCGTTTCGTATCCTCTGGCCCTTCAACGGCGATCGTGTCGATGCCCGTGCGCTTCACGGGCTCGTCGTTGCCGCCTTCGTACAGCGCGTCGCCCACAAAAATCATCTTGCCTACATCAATCCCAAGATGCTTTTCCATCTCGCCAATGCCGTACCCTTTATCGATGCCCTTCATCGTCACATCAATAGACGATTTTCCTGGAACCTTGATCTCAAACTCTGGCAGATATTCCTTGAGCCTGGAGACGATTTCCCATCGACGATCCTGTGGGGAACCTTTGTAGGCATCCTTGAGTTCAATGGGCGCCTGCTGACCGAGAGCGGAAAACGTAATCTGTGTGCCACGGTCTTCGATGACTTCGCCGTAAGTTTTTTCAGGATGGTGGTAGTCGATATCTTGAAACGCCTTCACAAAGGCTGCCTTGATTTTGTCACGCTCATCGAGGGAAAGCTGATGGGCATACATTGTTTTCCACTCTCCTTTTTCGTATCGCAGAAATGTCGCGCCCGAGGTTGGAAACAACAGTAAACTTCCAAATAACGATTCGTGACTTTTAAGACTCACGAGAAGCTGCATCTCAAACACCGGAAGCCATCCCCCACCGATCACGGCGACGTTTCTTTTTTGAAGCAAACTCGAAAAAAGCTCGACCATTTCTGCATCCATCGGCGTCTTGCTTCTGGCTAGTGTTCCGTCCAGATCAAACACGAATAGTTCTTTTTGAGAAATCTCTGGATTCATAATTGACGATTGTGGCTTATTCACGTACGATTAAAGGGAATTAAACACAAATTTCTATGGAACTCCTTTGGGCTCTTGTCATTGTCGTTGTCCTTCTCGCCCTGTGGCTCATTCTAACATACAACGGTCTCATCACCTTTCGAAACCGCGTTGAGGAAGCCTGGTCTGACATCGAGGTGCAGATGAAGCGCCGCTACGACCTTATTCCCAACCTCGTGAATACGGTGAAGGGCTATGCCGGACACGAAGACAATGTTTTTACCAAGGTCACCGAGGCCCGCGCTGCTGCCATGGGAGCTCGCACGATGAAGGAACATGCCGCGGCTGAGAACATGCTCACCGACACACTCAAGTCGCTCTTTGCCGTCTCAGAAAATTATCCAGCGCTCCAAGCCTCACAAAACTTTTTGCAACTCCAGCACGAACTCACCGATGCCGAAGACAAAATCCAAGCCTCACGCCGTTTCTACAACACGAACGTCCGCGACTACAAC
>JACRJW010000003.1 GCA_016235605.1 Candidatus Uhrbacteria bacterium
AACAAAGACGCACCCGTGAGGCGAGGACGAATGGTCCTTGTCCCGCGAGTGCGAGCGTGGCTCATCTAGATCGAGCTGTTGATGTACTCACGTCCGAGCGTGGGCTCAGCGGGCACGTCGTAGGTGGCCGTGAAGCTTGGGTTGATGTTGACCTTCGGGTCATTGGCGGACCCCGAGCACGTCCAGGTGGCGTGGGTGTGGTAGTTCACGCCCAGCACGATGGCGGTGAGGAGGCTCGGATCGAGCTTCGTGGCCGCGATCTGGCGGTGACTCTTGGCCTGATCGAGCGAGGCCTCGTTGGCGATCCCTTCGCAGGACTCGCCGCCGAGACTCGCTCCCGTCCCGCTCTTGTAGCAGTAACAGGCGCGGTCGAACTCGCTGTAGGCCGCGGTGAGCTCGGTCATCGAGTCGGCCGTCTCCTGCGAGATGACTGGATAGGAGTTGAAGTGGTGCTCCACCGCGACAACGCCCCAGACCGGGATCTTGATGCCGAACAGAGCGATCAGGGGAGCCAGGACGCTCAACAGAATGCGATTCATTGTGTCCTCCGTGGTTGATGGGACGAATCAATCTACCATAAAACAGGCCTTTTGTCAAGCAATCGGCCTGTTTTTGACTGGTTTTCCGCGCTTAGTTGGGAGCTTAGTTCCCAACGGTTTACTCGACCCAAGCCAGGATTGGTGCATCCTCAGTCAGATCAAGATCCTCTGCCGAAACCGTCGTTTTTTTTCCGTCGATTCCCACAACCGTGAGCGTCTTATCTGCCAAATTCAATGGCAGGCTTCCTGACCACAAGGCGTAGACGGTTTGTTCCCCAACCGTGAACTTGTACTGGCCTTCACCCATTTCTTCAACTCTATCAAATCCGTCCAGTACCCGAGCCATTGCCTGCAAGGTCGTGAGGAATGCGCGTGGCTCACCGTCTTTTCCTGGTCCTTGATTGAATAGGGATGACGCGCCGATGCCGCTTTGGTCGCTCCCTTTCAAATCCACGAACATCCGTCCAAGGCCGTTCTCAAATCCGATCACGCCATAGCGGAAAAACCAAGACGCTTGGAACTCGGACGACTGCATTGGAAGTGATCGGGCTTGAGAAGGAATCTCGCCAGGAAGTGCGGACTCCTTGGGTGTTCCCGAGTATGTGCCAAACTCCGTCACCCACAGCGGTTTGGTCCCCTGCGAGCCTTCCATGAGCGTGTTGAAAAAATTCAGGTGTGCGATCCAGTCTTCGGGTGACTCCAGCGCGCCCGCGCGTTCCCTGTTGTAGTGGAAGTTGAAGACGTCGAGATACGCATCGTAGCCTTTTTCAAAAAACGTTTCCCAGAATTTTTTTGTCTCCTTCGGTCCAGGGCCGTTGCCAACCACTTCAAGCGCTCCTCCATTTAAGACCAACGCGTCTGGATCAGCGGCATGGATCGTCTCGTAGGAAAGTTTAAGGAGTTCGCCATAGCCTTCAGGATTCCCGCCGTAGCCGCCACACGTTCCCTCAACCTCATTGCCGATCTCCCAAGCCTCCACACGCGTTGTGAGTCCAGGCATGTCATCGACCCCGTCGCCGTCATAGCGTTCAACGACCGCCGTGAGGAATGTTTTGTACGCGTCCACATCCGTCACACCGTTTCCAGCCTGGAAATCGTAATAGCCAAAATCGATCGCCTTGCAATTTTCTTTGTACGCCTCTGGATCCACGTCTTGGTCCCAGGAGGCAAACGGTTGGATCACGGCCGACATAACGATGTTGGCCTCGCCGGCTGCCTGCATGGTCGCATCTGGCAGACTCCAATCGTAGACGCCTTTTTCGGGTTCGATGACGTTCCACACAAACGCACCGACCACGTCGCGGTTTGAGGAGAAGCCGGTTTCCTCCACAAGTTTGGCATTCACGACAAACGCATTTTTAAGCGTCGTGAAGTAGGCACGGACCGCGTCCTCATCTGCCCTGAGCGCTGACCAACCATCCAGGAGAAGTTCTTGCCTGTCAGGTCGGCCCTCGAGCCCATCGTTGGAGTTGAACGCCAGCATGCTGGCAAAAAGGTCCGTCTTTGTCTTCTCAGGCGTTGTCTGAGGTTCCGCATTCGTTTGTTTTTCTCCCACGACGACTTGGTCTGTGTCATCCAACACAAGCGTGCTTACGACCAAGATGCCGATAAGGACGAACGCGACCAGGACGATGAAAAGAAAAATTTTTCGTGCCATAGGTTACACGTTTACACGTTTTCGTCCTGTCCGGCCTTGGCGAATGATTGGAGGTCAGGGGGAGATGTTTCCGGCTTTTTCGTTTTGAATAATTTTGTCGGTGCGCTCACAAGCATCAAGGCGGCCGTGGCTCCAAACAGTCCAATGTCGCGCACGGTGATGGTGTCGATGCCCGAACCGATGAGGATGGTCAAAAGATGGACAGAGGCGACGAGTGAAACGATCCAAGTCCACTTGTTTGCGATGAGCAAGAGTCCAATCAGAAGGTCGAGTCCAGCCGTAATTTTCATCATGGTTTCAAGATCGATAGGAATGAGGTTCGCCGCCCAGGGGTCGATGAACCCTGACCAGAAGACAGGTTCTTGAAAAATCATGACCGAGACCCAAATGAAGGTGATGCCCAGCGTCACACGCAACACATGGTAAGCCGCTTTTTGTTGAAACATAGGGAGGTAAGTTTATGGACAAAGTATAGCGCAGATTGTGGAAACAAAAAACTCGTAGTCTAGCTTGACATTTTCGTGTCATCTGGTTTACTGTTCCGACAGCTCACGCAGTTCCAATCCGCACACGCAGGAGTTCTAGTGAGATCCTTCAACCTGGTGGAGCACACCCATGGACCCATTCCCTTGGAAGAGGGTCCAGAAGGCCCTCACGCAATACGCCCGTCATCACAACCTCCCCAAGAACCGGACTCAGGAGGTCATCGACCTCTTGCCAAAGCTCGTGGAGTTGTCGGGAAACTACACCTGTAATCGTAGCATGGTCATACGTATTGGAGAGACGCTTCTTGCGCATCGGAAACCTCGTTTTCTCGTTCCTTCCTGTCCGGCGTATGCCTATCGATCCGGACGCTACACCTTTCAGGGTGTTGGGATGGGCGTTCCGTTACTGACCATGTTGCACGTTAAATTTCTCCGAAAGGTACTGGAGATCCTTCCTTCTCTCAAAGTCACGATTCTCGTGGCCAATCAAGAAGCGGAAGATCTCGCGATCTGTGCAAAGGCGGGCATCGATCAGGAGGAATTTCGTCGTCGCATCCTGACCTCTTTAGAACGGACTCAACGACTGGTTCGTCCTCTGGGCTGGGACGCTGCGGCCATGACGGAGTTCATTCCGAACTTCCTTGGACAAGAGAAACAAACGATGGAATGGATCGCTGGGCATGCCGCATTTCGAGGGCATGTGCTCGCTGATACCCTTGCGCGAGTGGCTCTGTATCGTCGCATCGGAGAATTCACGGACGAGGAGAAAGTGAGACGAACGATCCGTACTGCGGCTCAATACGTCGTGTTAGGTCGATTTGCGGAGAGTCAAGATTTCCTCATCTGCAACCACACGACCACCTCCTTGGCGTGGTACCTCAAGACCCGAGTCGGACTCCTCCATAATCCGGTGACGGTCTACTAAGTCGGGAACGCTCCCGACTTTTATGATCGTGAACCATAGTACACAGACTCGGCCATTTCTTCTAAGGCTTCCTCCGTGTGCTGAATTCGATTTGCATGGCGCGTATAAAGTTCAAGCAGTTTTTTTTCTTGATAGATGAGATACTTTGCTTCAATCCAGGTCATGTGGGCCACATCGGTCGCATACATTCTGATGCCAAGGGCAAATTCTTCGTAGGTGAGTGGAAAGAATTCTTGATAGGCACGGAGGAATTGGTTACCGAGACGATATTGTTTTTCTTCCCAACCGTCATCAAAGCAGTTAATCATGAGACTCCTTCCGATTTCATAGGCTCGAGGACCCATGCATGTTTTTTCAAGATCATAGACATGCGTCACCAAGCCGCGCTCATTGACGAAGACGTTTTGATAAATAAAATCTCCATGAAGGAGAGTATCAAACGGCAGGGGAATGTCAGAAGGCCGTAGGGTATTTTTTTCTACAAAGGTGCTTTTTTTTTCGAGAACGGTCAACATCAGTTCATCCAGTTCAGACAAAGGGTTTTTCTTTTTGAGCAGATCAATCAGCTCGACCTTTTCCAGAAAGAATTTTCGTTTGTCCCAGGCTCGGAGCCATTGGAAATGTTTCTCCGGAAATTGTTTTCCTGCAAGATGGAAACGTGCGAGCAATTCTCCCATAGACTGAATGATTCGATCATCAATTTTTCCATAAGCAGGAGACCGGCCATCCACGAACGGAAACAAACTAAGCCAATGTCCTTCAAACCAGAACACGGAGCGTCCATGATGATCTTTGATAGGGGTAATGATTGGAAGTCCATGTCCAGAAAAAAATTCTTCGGCCGTTGTAATTTCGTAGAGAAGATGGTTAAGGCGATTGCGATATTGTTTAAGGAAGAAGTCACCCTGTTCTGTTTTCAATCGGAAATTCTGACTCATGAATCCACCGTGCACAAAGGAAAATGAACGAATGTCTTCAATAGTGAAAAGTGCCTTGAGGCGTTTGCCTAGACGGTTGAAGTCGATGGGTTGATGGAGGGGGATCATATTGACCTTCTTAAGAGGATGTATCATACTTCTAGACTCGTGACAATCTTTCATGCGCATTTTGGGAATCGAAACCAGTTGTGATGAAACGGCCCTCGCCGTTGTGGGTGAACAAGAGGGCCTCGCCCGTGGACGTGCTACGGCCGAGGGTCGCTTTGTCATCGAGCAGAATGTTCTTGCCTCGCAGGCTCAGACGCATGCCAAGTACGGCGGTGTCGTTCCTGAAGTCGCTGCGCGTGAGCACGCGGCGCTGTTGTTTCCGCTGTTGCATCAGATGGAGATCGCTCATGACGGCAGTGGAATCGACGCGATAGCTGTCACAGCCGGACCAGGACTTGTTCCGGCTCTGCGCATCGGTGTGGAACTCGCGAAGACTTTCGCGTGGGTTTGGCACAAGCCTCTCGTAGCTGTGAATCACCTTGAGGGTCACGTGTATTCCGTGTGGCTTGATTCTGTTCCTCAGTTTCCAACTCTCTGTCTTCTTGTCTCCGGCGGCCACACCGAGCTCATTCTCATGAAGGATCATGGGAGGTACAAACTCCTCGGCATGACGCGCGATGACGCCGCTGGCGAGGCGTTTGATAAAGTGGCAAAGCTCTTGGGGCTCCCGTATCCAGGTGGACCTGAGATTTCCAAAGCGGCCATGACAGGGAATCCTCAGGCAGTTGATTTTCCGCGACCGATGCTCACCTCGGGTGACTTGGATTTTAGTTTCGCCGGATTGAAAACAGCGGTACGCGTCTATCTTGCTCAAAAAGAAGCGGGACAAAAGATCAATGACATCGCCGCTTCGTTTCAACAAGCCGTGGTGGATACGCTCGTTCACAAGACGCTGCAGGCCGTAGAGCAGGTGCATCCGCGCTCCGTGATTTTGTCTGGCGGTGTGTCTGCTAATCGTCTTTTACGAGAGACACTGAAGGGCAAACTCCACGAGCGGTCGCCTGAGATCACTTTCCACGCGCCCGATCTTTCTCTCACTGGCGACAACGCGGTCATGATCGCGCTTGCGGGACTTTTCAAAGCCAAGCGCGAAGAATTCTGCAATCCACTTACGCTTGTGGCGGATCCAAATTTGCGACTCGCCTAGATTTCTATGTCTACGACCACCCACTCCGAACAAGAAACCAAAAACCTCGCAGCCGAGTTTGCGCGTACGCTTCACGGCGGCGAGGTTATTTTTTTAGAAGGGGATTTAGGGAGCGGCAAGACGACGTTTGTGCGCGGCGTGGCAGAGGCGCTGGGTTTTGTCGAGCCCGTCCGCAGTCCCACGTTTACGATCGTCAATCGTTACCCGGTAACGCAAGGCGCGATCCGACAGATTTTGCATGTTGACCTGTATCGACTCAAAGATCCTTCTGAACTCACCGCGCTCGCTCTGGAGGAGGAACTGCGACGTCCCGACACGGTGGTGTTCATCGAGTGGGCTGATCATGCGGATGGATTGCTTGGCTCTCCAACCTACGCGATCATTTTTTCCGTCCATGATCTTGAGCATCAAATTATTCTCCCTCTCCTGCCACGCTGAGGATTTCATCGACCGTGGTGAGACCGTCCAGGACTTTTAAGACGCCGTCCTGTTGCATGGTGACCATGCCCTGTTCTTTGGCGAGGTTGCGCACGTCGTATTCAGAAATTTTATCCGAAAGCGTGCCTTTGATTTGTTCACTCATGGTCAGGATTTCGTAAATGCCCACGCGGCCTTTGTAGCCGGAGTTGTTACAGGTCGGACAGCCCTTGCCTTTATAAAATTTCCATTCAGCTTCTGGCTTTACGACTTCACCCGAGGCTGGGGGAATTTCCGAAGCGACTTTTTTGACGAAGGCCATCTCGCGTTCCCCAAGCGACGTTTCCTCTTTGCACTTCTCACAAATTTTTCGGACGAGCCGTTGGCCGATGATGGCGTTCAAGGCAGGCGACAACAAAAACGGCTTTACGCCCATGGCGATGAAACGGGGAAGGGCGCCGGCGGCGTCGTTGGTATGGAGCGTGGAGAGCATGAGATGTCCGGTGAGCGCGGCATTGATCGCGACGTCGGCTGTTTCTAAGTCCCGGATTTCTCCCACCATGACGATGTCAGGATCCTGGCGGAGCACCGAACGAAGGCCATTGGCAAACGTGTAATCGCGGGAGTGATCGATTTGTGATTGGTTGATGCCCTCGAGTTTGTATTCGATCGGGTCTTCCAGCGTGATGATTTTTTCATCTGGCGTGTTGAGCCTGCGAAGGATCGCGTAGAGGGTCGTGGTTTTTCCAGAACCCGTGGGACCGGTGGTGATAATCATGCCATGAGGCTTTTCGATTTCTCGCAACAACTTTTTTTCCGCGAGCGGGCGATAGCCAAGCTGACTAAACTCCACATTGATGGCGCTCGGCTTCAAGATCCGCATGACGACCGATTCTCCCCACGTGGTCGGGATGTTGGAAACGCGCACATCCGTGTCGCCGCTCTTCAAGAAAATAGTGAAGCGACCATCTTGCGGTCGGTCGGTCACGTTGATTTTGAGGCCGGAGATCAGCTTGATGCGTGAGACGATTTTTTTCCAAAAGTCGTGGGGGAGCGCGGCGACTTCTTGCAGGACGCCGTCAATGCGGAAGCGTACAATGATTTTTTTCTCCTCGGCCTCCACGTGCACGTCTGAGGTCCCAAATTGCAGCGCCGCGGCCATCACGATGGTGATGATATCCGTGACGCTCGCCCGATCCATGACTTTTTGGATATCCGCGTAGGAAGTAAGTTTGGACGTGAATCGTTCAAGTTCTTCGTCCGTGACCTTCACGCCTTTCACGATTTCTTTAACCTGCGGGAGGGAGTCGTACGCCTTGAATGCCACGCGGAAACTTTCCTCGGAAATTTTGTACAGGCCGCCGTTGGCCTTCAGCCGTTCCTGCAATTCGAATAACAGGTCCTTCACGGCCTGGGCCTCCGGGTCGGTGGACGCCAGGCGCACCTCAGAGCCCATGAACAAAAAGCAAACCGTCTTGAGCGCCTGCGCACGATCCTGAGGGATCAAACGGAGCGCTTCCGGAGAAATGGGGAACCCTTTGAGGTTCACGTACGGGACGCTCGAAGATGTTGCGAGAGCTTCTGCTTCCGTCTCTTTTTCCTTCAAGCGCACGGCGTGCATTTTCTCCTCAAATTTTTCTACCACGTTGCGTTCACCAGCGGGCGCGGTGGTTGTAGCAGAGTTGGCGCCTGTGTACTTCAAAAGGTCTTCAATGGATTGAATGTCATTGGGCATACAAAAACTAGGATACGGATCCTAGTTTACACGGTGTGCCGGTCATTTGCCAGTTTGAGACCGTTGAAAAACTCGCGATCTTGCGACTTGCGGGGCCCCGCCACCTCCTCAACGTCGAGCTCAGCTCGACGTTGAGGAGGCTGGCTTCCCCGCGCATCGCAATCTCATCGAGTTTTTCAACGGTCTCAGTTATCTGTACGCGAGGCGCAGGATTTTCGAGAAGACTTTTTTGCCATGCGTCCGATGGAGGCCGCGCAGGTAGAATTGATGCCAGGCGCTATATTGGAAGGTGACCGCTGCTCCACCAAAGGCCAAGATGAACGCGATCAATAAAAGTCCGAACAACGTATTGGCAACCAGAAAAAACATGGAGGAACCAGTCAAGAGCGTGGTCGTGAAGATAAATGCGTAGGGGATCGTGAGCAGGAACAGAAGCCCGATGAGGACCAGCCCCGCCAAGGCGACGAGCAGGAACAACAGGATCCCGAACTCAAGGGTTGCCAGCCACTGACGGGCAAACAGCTTCCATCCCGTAGCGATGGCATCCAGCGGATGACGGTTGCCGTCGACGATATCCATGAGCGCGAACATGTACACGATGTTCACGATGATGAGCAGAGTGATGAAGATCAAGATCAAGGTAAAGAACAGGGTGGCGCCCTGTGAGGTTGATTGAAGGTACAACAAGAAAAGAGGAAGCGTCATGAGCAGGATCAGGATTCCCGTCATGAGTTTATTTAGGATCGCTAAGATAAACAGCGACCAGAAGTGTGCGGCAGATTCTTTTTTCAGCGTGTACGGGCCTGCGGTTTTTTTTTTCTTGAGTCCCAAGATCAGGGCTCCTTGGGAGAGTGTGGCCATAACGACCAAAAGGACGCCAACAAGCGTGGCAAAAGTGATGATGCCCATGGCGCGGCTTTGTCCCATAAGCTGGAGCTCTACAAGGTACTGCGAGGCCACATCGTAGCCAATGAACGAGCTATCCATCAGTCGCGTGAGGAAGGCTCCACATTGCTGGACTTTTTGGAAACTCGTGACCACGACATCCACCACGCCGCCGGTGGAAATGAGCGCCGCAAAAATACCAAAAACCAACAAGCTTTTTCGCTCCCAGGTGAGACGCCAGGCCTCAGCCAACATCGGGCGATAGTGCGCCGTGGGTTTCCTCCGTGTCATAGGTCCAATAGATCCAAGAGGACTTATGTTTTTACAAATAATGCCTCAAACGCTTCTTTTTCGATCGTCTCTTTTTCCAGTAACTCATGGGAGATCAGATCGAGCGATGATTTTTGTGTTCGTATGATATCACGCGCAACCTGCATGGCGCCATCCACCAATTTTTCTACTTCCAGATCGATCGCTTCGGCCGTCTTCTCCGAATAGTTGCGCTGTTCACGGATGTCGCGTCCCAAGAAGATCATTTCTTGATGCTCACCAAAGACGCGAGGGCCCAGCGTTTCACTCATGCCGTAGCGCGTGACCAGTTCTCGGGCGACTTGTGTGCATTTACGCAAATCGTCTGAAGCCCCCGTGGTCACATCTTTGAAGGTTTCTTTCTCGGAGATAAACCCGCCCAGCATCACCGCCATGTCATCCAAAAATTCTGAACGCTTGTGGAGACGGCGGTCCTCGCTGGGAAGTTTGAGCGTGTAGCCGCCAGCGGAACCGCGCGAGATGATGGAAACCTTGTGCACAGGATCGGCATTGGGGAGCATGTGCGCCACAAGCGCATGGCCGGCTTCATGGTAGGCGGTGATATTTTTCTCTTCTTTGTTCATGATGAAACTCTTGCGTTCAGGCCCCAGGAGCACCTTTTCAATGGAGATGAGCACGTCTTCTTGGGAGACGGTCTTATCGTTTCGGCGTGCCGTACGGATAGCGGCTTCATTCATGAGGTTCATGAGGTCGGCTCCAGAAAATCCTGGCGTGCGCTCTGCCACACGGCGCAGTTGAACGTCAGGCGCGAGTGGTTTATTTTTTGCGTGGATTTTCAGGATGGCCTCACGGTCGTTGATGTCGGGCAGATCGAGGATCACACGACGGTCAAAACGGCCAGGGCGCAGGAGGGCAGGATCGAGCACGTCTGGGCGGTTGGTCGCGGCCATCACGATGACACCGATGTTTGGATCAAAGCCGTCCATCTCCACCAAGATTTGGTTCAAGGTCTGCTCGCGTTCATCATGGCTTCCACCCAAACCCGATCCGCGCTGGCGACCCACCGCATCAATTTCGTCGATGAAGACGATGCATGGCGCAGATTTTTTGGCGCGGGTGAAAAGGTCGCGCACACGGCTGGCACCGACGCCCACAAACATTTCGACGAATTCAGAACCGCTCAAGTGATAGAACGGCACAGCGGCTTCCCCAGCCACGGCGCGGGCAAGGAGCGTTTTGCCCGTTCCAGGAGAACCCATAAGCAAAACGCCCTTGGGAAGTTTTGCACCAAGGTCAGAAAACTTTTTTGGGTTCTTGAGGAACTCCACCACTTCTAAGAGCTCTTCTTTTGCTTCCTTGGCGCCGGCGACATCCTCAAACGTAATTTTTTGTTTGGTATCTTTGATCTCACGGGCGTTACTCATCCCAAAGGAGAGCGCCTTGTTGTTGGCGCCTTGCATCTGGCGGACCATGAAGAAGAAAATGATGATCAGCAGCAAGAGCGGGAGCAGGGACGGCAGGATCACGCCCAAGAAATAGGAACGCGTGGAACGATCCAAGACTGTGATATCGGCTGCTTTCAATTGCTCTGCGGTGAGGCCGTAATCGATGAGAGATTCTGAGAGCGAGACACTCGCTTCTTTGCGGCTGGTTTGTTTTGTCCCGTCCTTGAGCGTGATCGACACGTCAGAGCTTTCGATTTCGATTTTTTCTACCGTCTGGTTTTGGATTTCGTTTACCAGCGCGGCGAGGGTTACTTCCTCGGGCTTCTCGGTATTCAATGTGTAGCTGGAAAAAATCGCTCCCAAAATCAGGATCGTAACAAGCGCGAAGATGATATTCTTTGAGAGAGGTTTCATGTGGTTATTCGGTTATGATGTCTTTTGGTTTTTCCGTCTCGTCCACCTTTGCCACCTCATCCACCTTTTCTCCATCCTTTTTTAAGGAGAGCCCGAGACGATGTTCTTTGGGTTCGATCGAGACAATGCGGAAGTCCATGGTGTCGCCTTCTTTGGCAATTTCATCCACGTCCGTCACGGGTTTGTCGGAGAGTTCAGAGACATGGGCCAGGCCGTGGATTTCAGGATCGAGTTCCACAAAGAATCCAAATGGGTTGACCTTCAAAATTTTGCCAGGCACCCTATCCCCGACATGGTAGCGCTCCCCGACGTTTTCCCATGGATCGCGCACGAGCTTCTTCATCGAGAGGAAAATTTTGCTTCCTTCCAAGCCGATGATTTCTGCTTTCACGGTTTGGCCGATCTTGAGGATATCGCGTGGGTGATCAATACGTTGCCAGGCGATTTCAGAGATGTGGACGAGACCTTCGAGCGAATCTCCGCCATAGGCGGATCCGCCTCCGGAGGAAAATTTGATGAACGCGCCGAAGTCCGCAAGCGCGGTGACTTCACCTTCCACCGTGTCCCCGATCTTGAATTGTGAGAGGACATTTTTCTGTGCGTCTTCCCACACGGCTTTTTCTGAGACGATCAATTTTTCGTCCGCCTCATTGGCATCGATGACACGCACGTTCATCTTGATGCCTACGTAGCTTTTCAACTTTTCAAGGATTTTGTTTTTGTCGCCGCCGGTCACGCGTGGATAGTGCTCGGGGGAAAGTTGGGAGACGGGCAAGAAGCCGTTCACATGGTTGACACAGACGAGGAGCCCACCCTTGTTGGCTTCGATGATGGTGGTCGTGATCACTTCGCCGGTGGTAAACAAACGTCGGATTTCTTCCCAGGCTTTTTGCTGGCCGGCAAAACGGAACGAGAGTTCGATCTCGCCATTTTCGTTTTCCAGTTCAATCACCGTGGCTTCGATCGGAGAGCCGGGTTGAAGGTTGGCAAATTGAGAAGACTCGGCAAAGAGTTCCTTGCCACGCACGACCCCTGTGGCAATGCCGCCCAAGTCCACGCGGATCTCGCGTCGTCCCGTGCCGATGACTTTGCCTTTCACGACGTCACCCACGGCTGGATAATGAAGGTACCCGCCTTCCTCTAAGAGTTTTTCAAATTCGGTCTGTACGGGAGCGGTCACAGGAGCTTGAGACATAACAGAGATGTCCGTCAGGCAAGTCCCAAGCTGGGAGGGCCCAAACGGCGTTAAGAATAATGAACGGTCAGAGTGTAGCGAACGCGCCTGGATTTGGCAAGTAATTGTACGGTACACCTTCAAGGCTGACACTTTTAGGACGACGTACTTGTAACCATACAGACACATGTTCGTCGATATCAACCAACGACCACAAGTGCTCATATGAGCAAAAGTGGTCGTGTACGAAAAAAGCGCCGTGGAGGGAATCCAGGGCGCAGTCCAGCTGAGCTGGGCGCAGTCGCGCTCAGCGCGGCGCAAGGGAGTGGCAACCCTTGGTTCGTCTTTCGACATTCCCATGCTCGCCACTCAAGGAGTCGTGCATGAATCTGCTCGACCGAAGTCATCCTCTGAATCGCACGACAGCCTGCCTGCCGGCAGGCAGGAATCGGGCAGTCACCTCGTCGTCTCTCGACTGTACGTTCTTCGCCCGAAATGGGTATGACATTGGTCACGTCGTCCGGAGACATCGATACAATCGTCAGACGCGCCCAGCTGAGCTCGGCGCAGCGGATGTCGTGCAGTCGGAGTTTCGATCGAAGTCAGCTCCAACTTCGCACGACAGAGGAAATTAGCACGTGGGCGAGGATTTGTCTAGGCGCGATCATCCTGGTAGAATTGGGTTATATGACGATCAAACACATCGTTCGCGATCCAGCCGTTGCTGACGGAAGGGCGACGATTCAAGGAACAGATATTACCGTAAACACGTTGCTGAAAGAATTATCAGCAGGAGTTACGGTTGGTGAAATTCGACAAAAATATCCGGAACTGACCGAAGGCTTCATTCTCGAGGCGATAGCCTATGCAGCTGACGTGGTTGAAAAATCCGAGTCTGACGCTGAACTTCAGCAATGGTCAAAAGCTTTCATTGAAGAATATCGTCCAGCCCTAGAAGCTCTTGCCAAACAATAGTGTGAAGTACCTGACCGCGGAAGCTATTTTGATGCTTCATAAAAATGTTGTGGATGAGACCGGCGGTTTGCACGGAATACGCGACGTCGGTCTTTTGCAATCCATCGTCGATCGACCTCAGACGGCTGTTTTTGGCAAGGAGCTGTTTCCAGATGTATGGACGAAGGCAGCTGCCTATCTTCATTCGATTGCGATGAGCCATGTTTTTATGGACGGGAATAAACGGACATCGATTATCGTGGCCGCAAGATTTTTGTATCTCAACGGAGTCAGGCTTACAGTGGCAAATGAAGAAGTCGAGAGGTTTGTTCTACAGGTTGTTATCGACAAGCTCGACATTGCAACTATTGCTAAATGGGTTAAGATGCACAGCAAAGAAACTTAAGAATGAGATCCCTCACATTCGTTCGGGATGACAAACGCCTATCTATGCCTCACCCACATCAATCTGCGCTCGATGAGTTCCAGTTTGCGATTCGGCATTTTGTGCCGACGGTTCCCAAAGACATCAAGGCAGAAGCCCAGCAGCTTCACGATTCGTTGCTCGCAGATGAGACGGCCGATGAGGCGATGCTTCGGGATGCATTCTACAAAATCGGCGTCAAAGAATATCCCCATCGTAAGGCGTATGAGGAGCTGACGCACTCGAGCGCTGAGGCGCAGATGAAAGCCATGGTGCTCGAGCATGTCGATGAGACGGTACGCGCGGTCATCAAGCCGCACTTGGACGCCGGCGTATCGCTTGACGAATTGTTTTCAAGTGAGATGTTCCAGTCCGCACTTGATGCCAAACAACGCTATCAAGTGGAAGACGGGATTTTAGTCTCTGCCAACAAGCTTGCCGAAAGACTCAAAGGAGAAGTCGGTGGACAGGCAGGCACCTACCACAAGCTCGTGGAGAAATGGAAAGCGCATGCGGCGGAAATTGAGAAAGCGATCCAGGATCTGGAGGCGCTCGCGCAGGGTGGGGATGAAAATCAGCAAGCGGAGATCAAAGGGAAGGCCGCGCGCTTCCGTGAAGGATTCCTCGTCACAGAAAAAGATCCAGATTTGGAGGAAGTCAGAAAAGAAATTGAGTATTGGAGAGATACGTTTGCCGAAGAAGAATAGAACTATGAATATCATTTGGAACGGCATTTCCTCATTTGAAATCGAGACAAAAACAGGCACGGACGACGTGCGTATCGTGACAGATCCGTATCAGAACGCGACGGGTCTCCGGTTTCCGCGCACCCTACAGGCCGAGATGCTCCTTCAGTCGCACGAAGGGGATGACGCGAATAATCGCGAGGCGGTTTTGGGGAATCCATACGTTATCGATCTGCCGGGTGAATTTGAAGTGAAGGACGTTTTTGTGTTTGGCATCCAAGCTCCTTTAAAGCGCGAGGAGAAAGGCAAGCACGTCAAAAATTTGATCTTCCGCATTGAAGCGGAAGGGATGCGCTTGGCGCACTTGGGCGCGCTTGATCGAGAATTAACAGACGAAGAATTGCAACAGTTGGAAAACGTTGACGTGCTGATGATTCCGGTTGGCGGTGGACGTGTGATGAGCGCGAGTGTCGCCGCCGAAGTTATCTCGCAGATTGAACCGCGCGTGGTGATCCCGATGTCACACGCCGTGGAAGGATTGAAAGAACCGTTCGGCAGCGTGGAGGATTTTTGTAAGTCCTTCGGGGCCTGTCGGCGCGAGGAAATGAACAAGTATAAGTTCACGCGCAAAGACTTGCCTGAGGAAGAAATGTTGATTGTGAAATTGACGCGCTAACGTATGGCGAAGCACTCGGTTCATCTGCGGCCCATGGAGGCAAGGACGCGTCGGCTGTACCTCTTGTGCATTGGATCGAGCATCGCGCTCATCCTTGTCGCGTGGATCGTCAGTATCCACTCAGCCATTTCAGGCGACGTCGCGCAGATCCGTGAGAAGCTTGATGTGACACTGGATAAAGCCGGCGCGGGATTCCGCAAGCTCGAAGATGGCGCAAGCGATTACACACAAGATTTTTCCACCTCCCTTGAAGAAGCAAAAACATCGTATGAAGAAACCCAATCCCAACCATGAGCCACTTGAACCTGCATCCTCCACCGGCATGATCGTGCCCCAGAGCCTGGTGGAAGAAATGCAAACGTCGTATTTGGATTACGCGATGAGCGTGATTGTCGGCCGTGCGCTTCCGGACGTCCGTGATGGGCTCAAACCCGTGCATCGACGCATTTTGTTTTCGATGTGGCAGAACGGCCTGCGCTCAGGGGCGAAGTTTAAAAAGTGTGCGGCCGTAGTAGGAGATGTGCTGGCAAAATATCACCCACACGGCGACTCGGCCGTGTACGATTCACTCGTGCGTCTCGTCCAAGATTTTTCCATGCGCTATCCGCTCATCCGCGGCCAGGGAAACTTTGGTTCTCTAGACGGGGATTCTGCGGCGGCCTATCGCTACACGGAAGCCAAACTTGAACAGGTCAGTGAGGAGCTGCTTTCCGACATTGAAAAAGACACGGTGGACTTCATGCCCAACTTTGACGGCACGCACAAGGAACCAAAAGTGCTCCCGTCCAAACTCCCAAATCTTTTGGTGAACGGGACCGTCGGTATTGCCGTGGGTATGGCGTCCAATATCCCTCCGCACAACCTCACCGAGGTCTGCAATGCGACCCTCGCGCTCATCAAAAATCGCACCATCACCATTGAAGAGCTCTCCGACATTGTCCAAGGCCCGGATTTTCCCACCGGAGGCATTGCGTATAACACGCGGGATATCAAGACGGCATTTGCCACAGGCCGTGGTGGCGTGGTCGTGCGCGGCAAGACCGAAATTGTCGAGGACAACAAGGGCAACTACCAAATCATCATCACGGAAATTCCTTACCAAGTGAACAAGGCAAATTTGATCGTGAAGATCGCCGAGAACGTGCGGGACAAAAAAATCGAAGGCATTCGGGACTTGCGCGACGAGTCCAACCGAGAAGGCGTTCGAATTGTCGTGGATCTCAAGAAAGACGCGTACGCAAAAAAAGTGTTGAACCGGTTGTATCAAACCACCCAGTTGCAGGAGACAATCCACTACAATGTGCTGGCGCTCGTGGATGGCATTCAACCAAGAGTCTTGAATTTGAAAATGATTTTGGAAGAACACGTGAAGCATCGCCGTGAGGTCGTGCGCCGCCGTACGGAGTTTGATTTGACGCGAGCCCGTGACCGCGCGCATATTTTGGAAGGGTTGCGCATCGCCATTTTGAAAATCGATGAAGTGATCAAGACGATCAAAAAATCAAAAGACAAAGACGAGGCACGCGGGAATCTCATGGGCAAGTTCAAGCTCTCTGACCGCCAGGCCGTGGCGATTTTGGATATGCGCCTGCAGCAGCTGGCGAACCTCGAGACTCTGCGCGTGGAAACCGAATACAAAGAAAAAATAGACTTGATCCGTGAGCTTGAAGCCATTTTGGGGTCTGAGAAAAAAATGCTGGCGGTCATCGCCAAAGAGATCGAAGAGCTGCGCGACCAATATGGACAAGAGCGCCGCACCCAAATTGTGAAGTCCGGCATCAAGGAATTTTCTATCGAAGACGTGGTGCCTGACACCGACACGGTGGTCATGATCACCAAGGCTGGATACATCAAGCGTCTCCCGCCAGACACGTTCAAAACACAAAAGCGCGGCGGCAAAGGCGTGGCCGGCCTCACCACAAAAGAAGAAGACGTGGTTGAGCAGATGTTCTCCACGACCAGCCACAAAGATTTGTTGTTCTTTACCACCCGTGGCCGCGTGTTCAAGTTGAAAGCCTACGATGTGCCAGAGGCGTCGCGAACATCCAAGGGCCAGGCGATCGTGAACTTTTTATCGTTGGCTCCTGGGGAGCTGGTCTCTGCGTCTTTCTCCATGGATGATATGGCGGATAAAAAGTTTTTGGTGATGGTGACCAGCCGCGGCACCATGAAAAAAGTGGAGCTCGACCAGTTTGAAAACGTCCGCCGTTCAGGACTCATCGCAATCAAGCTCAAAGAGAATGATGCCCTGCAATGGGTGTGGCCGACGTCGGGGAAAGATGACGTGATGCTCGTCAGCGCCCGCGGCCAAGCGATCCGTTTCAGTGAAAAAGCGATCCGCGCGATGGGACGCAACGCCGGTGGCGTGCGTGGCATGCGCCTCAAAGGCGAAGACCGCATTGTGGGCATGGGCGTGCTTCCATCGGGCATGAAGAAGGGACAGTTACAATTGCTCGTTGTGATGCAGAACGGTTTTGGCAAGCGAAGCGAGGTGGAAGAATACAAAGTGCAAGGACGTGGAGGCTCAGGAATCAAAACAGCCAACACGACCAAGAAGACCGGACCGGTTGTGGCGGCCCATGTGGTTGAAAGTGACGACGAGCGCGATCTGTTTGTGGTGACCGAGGCTGGCCAGGTGCTACGCTCGCCGCTCAAGTCCGTTTCCGTCCTTGGTCGCGCCACCCAAGGCGTGCGCGTCATGCGATTTAAGAAAGATGAGGATACGGTTGCAAGTGTGGCCTTGATCTGATAGAGTCTCGGAGTCGTAAAAATAGCCATCCATTATGCCAGTTCCAGCGCGAAAACTCTCACGTTCAAAGGGCCGCCGCCGCCGATCACACGATCACATGAATCCCGTCCAAGTGGGAACGTGCGAAAAGTGTCGGGCGTCGACTATGGCACACCACGCCTGTCCGACCTGCGGATTTTATAAAGGCCGTCAGGTCGTTGACCACAGCCGTAAGGTTGCGCGTCTTTTGAAGAAGACCGGGCATGCACATCCTCACGATGAACAGACCAAGAAGGCGTGATAGGTCGCCTTTGGATTATCCGCGTCTCAGTGGTTTTTCGTTCTTTTCCCTATGAGCAACCGCCACCTCTCACGCACCATTGCCCTGCAAGCACTCTACCAGTGGGATTTTTTAGGGGGGCATGATGAAAAGCTTCCCGAGATGATCGCGTTTAACCGCACGGAGTTTGCCCCCAAGTTTGATGATGAAGGGTTCGTTGAGGAACTCGTCCATGGCGTGGTGAAGCACCGCAAACAGCTCGATGAAATCATCCAGCGCTTTGCCCCTGACTATACGATCGAGTCGATCACGCTTGTGGATCGCAATGTGCTGAGGCTTGGCGTGTATGAGCTCAAGATTGCGGATAGAATTCCCGCCAAGGTCGCGATCAACGAAGCCATTGAGCTCGCCAAAGGATTTGGCGGCCAAGCCTCGGGACGATTTGTGAATGGCGTTTTGGGGGCGATCTACAAAGACATGGTCGTGAAGGGGGAGGTGAAGCCGGTTGATCAGCAACCTCTACAACCTACAACCTAATACCTACAACCTATGCCCAAAGAAGACCTGACAGAACTCGAACAAACCCTTGGCGTGACGTTTCAAAACAAGGACACGCTACGCCAGGCGCTTGTTCATCGCAGTTACCTAAACGAGCATCCTGATTTTCCCCTTGGCCACAATGAGCGTCTTGAGTTTTTGGGAGACGCCGTGCTCGAGCTGGTGGTCACGGAGCATCTCTATCAAAATTACGAAAATCCCGAAGGGGAACTCACCAACTGGCGCGCAGCGCTTGTAAACGCCGACATGCTGTCGGACTTATGCGCAAAGCTTCAGATCGAGCCGTACCTTCATCTTTCAAAAGGCGAATCAAAAGACAAAGCGTCCAAGGCGCGCAAATATATTTTAGCCAACGCGTTTGAGGCGCTCATTGGCGCCATCTATCTTGATCAAGGGTGGGAAGGAGCGAAGACGTTTGTGACTGAGCGCGTGTTATGCGAGCTTCCGCGGGTGCTCGAGCATCGGCTCTTTGTCGATCCCAAGAGTCGGTTCCAGGAGGCTTCGCAGGAACACATGGGCATCACGCCGTCCTATAAAGTCTTGTCGGAGACTGGCCCTGATCACGAGAAAGAATTTCAAGTTGGAGTATTCCTCGGGAAAGAACAAGTGGCGATTGGCGTAGGGACCAGCAAGCAAGAAGCGCAAGTGGCCGCGGCTCAGGCGGGGATCGAAACCAAAGGTTGGTAAGTATGTTCGCGCTCACCAAAGAGGAGATGAGCATTCTTGGACCACTCAAGACCCCCAAGCGCATCCAGGATTTTTTGGATGCGCTTTCGTTAAACTTTGAAAAGCACGGAGACACCTGTTTGTCGCCGCGTGTGGTTTTGAGAGAGCGCCATGCCCATTGCATCGAAGGCGCGATGCTCGCGGCGCTGGCCCTGCGGCTTCATGGAGCGCGGCCGCTTCTCATGGATCTTGCCTCAGCGCACGGCGATCAAGATCATGTGGTTGCGCTGTTTCAGGAGTCTGGACGTTGGGGAGCGATTTCAAAAACGAACCACGCCGTGTTGCGCTACCGCGATCCTGTCTATGCGACGGTTCGGGAACTGGCTCTCTCGTATTTTCACGAGTACTTTTTAGACGATGGGAAGAAAACCTTGCGGTCCTTCTCTGCGCCCGTCGATCTCTCACGTTTTGATTCTCGAGGTTGGATGACGGACGAGAAAGACCTCTGGTACATCGTGCACGCCCTGGACGACGCGCCGCACACACAGATTCTTTTGCCCGGCCAGGCGCATCGACTGAGGAAGGCGGACAAGATCGAAATCGAGGCGGGGGAGCTCATGGAGTGGAAAAAATCAATGAGAAAAAGATAGACCATCACATGATGATCTATTTTCTGGTGCTGTATTCTTAAAATAGTTCGAACGCATTTCGCCGCCGCAGGCGGCGAGGAAAGCCCCCCGCGAAATTCTGAAGACGCGGCGGAGCCGCACCGCTGACAATTTCAAGTTTTTCTTTGGCGGCAAATTCTTTAAAATCATAATTTTTCTGCAACAATCACAATTCTATGTCGTTTCAATTCTATCCCGTTCGGTATGCTAAATTTTTCGGAATAGGAACGAAGATTTTCTTTGTCTTTTCCTTGATCAAAATCTTTAAATATAGGAACGCTTTGCAGAAAAAGATTTAAGTTTTCCATATCAGGATAAATTTCAGAATAAAAATAATCATGAACAAATACAATTTTAAAACCCTCTGCTTCCAAACTATTAGTTTTTGTTTTCGCGACAGAAATATCCCATTCACCGAATCCTTGGCCTCTCCCGAAAACTTTTTTAAGTTCTTTTCCGTCTTTCTCGCCGATACAAATTTCAAGATAATACCCGCTCGACTTTATTACTCTACTAATTTCAATATAAGGAGATGGGCCTCTACGACTGTAAATCAAATCAAAATACTTATCTTGAAACGGGAGTTTTTCTGCCTCGGCTTTTTGAAAATTAACATTAGAAATTTTCTGTTCTTCTTGGAACTGCTTGGCCTTAGCGAGCATTTCAGAAGATATATCAATCGCAAAAATTTTATGAAATTTTTCTGCTACCTTAAGCGTAAACCTTCCGTCGGCACAACCAATGTCAAGAACTGTTTTAACTTTATCGCTATATTTAAAAAGTTGCTCAAGAAAAATTTCTTCAGGATCCCCACTGGGAAAATGGTTTTCATGAATTGCTTCAGACTTATATCCACCGAATTTTTTAGCAACTTTATCATAAAATTTTTGGTCAGAAATACTCATAGGATTAAAAAATTTTCTTCCCCCAAAATTGAATACGAATTAGTCGCCGAGCGAAGCGAGGCGAACCAAAACCCCTTGAAATTTTCTACGTGGTGCAGGCGGAGGGACTCGAACCCCCGGCCTCATGGTTCGAAGCCATGCGCTCTATCCAGCTGAGCTACGCCTGCAAAGGATGTCTTTCTTACGTCGAGATCCTATGTGAAATCTTGACGCACGTCAATCGGCTTGGCATACTGTTGCCGTTCATGCGTCGGTAGCTCAGGGGTAGAGCAGGAGACTCTTAATCTCTTGGCCGTGGGTTCAAATCCCACCCGACGCACCACATAAACCGTTCTCTCACGAGGACGTTTTTTGTTTGCGGGACAGAATAAAATCACCCGTCTCTTTACGAGCGGGTGGAGTGTCGAGAGCGACCCAGGATCGGCAGGTATGCCTTCAGGGCGGCACGCATGTTTTTGACAAGGCAGTCGTTTGCCAGTCGCGCGAATGCATGGTTGAACGGGACACCACGCAGTCGGATGACGTCCCGACGCGATGAGGTGCGGATCATCGTTGAAGGACCTCCCAACACAGATGAGACCGTGAGAGGGAGCAAGGGGGAGGAGTCCAGTTCGATGAGCGGAGTGATGCGACGCGTCCGTCGGGCAGCGAGCGTGCGTTGTTTGTACTCCTCCGCGATCTGCCTGTAGGGGTAGCCTTCCACCTGACGGCGGATCTCTGCCAAGTCTTCGGCTCCAAGCAGGGCAAGATGTGCAAGAAATTCAGACAGGGGAGCAGAGGATGGTTTGGGCCAAAACGCGACCGAGTCGCGACCCGTGTGGACGGCGACGCGCAGTTCACCCTCGGGCAGTTTGAGCAACGGCGCCAGGGGCGTGAAGGCCGTGAGGTACACCTCGATGCGGTTGTGTACCGGATGGGTGCTTGCACTCATGTCGGCTTGTGCGTCGGGCGTTTCTGCCTTGCACGAAAGGATGATCTGAAAGGAGGAAGGAACAGAGCAGAGGGGAGGAAGCACGAATGGCTCCAGGGAGGCGAGGGGACAGTAGAGGATTGGCGCGAGGCTGTCAATATAATATAAAACCCCGACAAGATGCCGGGGGTCGTGACACATCGTACGCGGGTGACGTGTCGTTGCGAGCGCGGGGGCGAGGAGCGGATCGCTCAACTCGCCTTTTTGGAAATTGCGCTGGTGGCCGTCTAGGACTCACCCAAGTTTTTAGACGTCCACCAGCAAGGCGGGATTGCCTCGCGTTGAGCCTACGATAGTTAGCCAAATAGGTCAACCGAGACCGTTGAAAAACTCGCGATCTTGCGACTTGCGGGAGCCCCGCCACCTCCTCAACGTAATTTCCACTACGTCTCGGAGGCTGGCTTCCCCGTGCGCCGCAATCTCATCGAGTTTTTCAACGGTCTCGGATCGTCAAAAAAAGTCCGTCTCGTTTTCGATCGTCACAATCTAAAACCCCGACTGATGCCGGGGTCGTTGCGCTGTTAGCGCGGTTGCGGGATAGAGTTGGGCAGAGCCGCAAGGAGTTGCTGCACTTCTGCCAGCCTGCCTTCTTCCGTCCGCCGCGCGACTTCCAGGTCGAGGAAGGATCGGTCTCCTTCCAGCGCGGTCCAGATGAGCGCGCGGTCGTGGATGGTCGGGAGCTTCGCGATTTCGTCCATGACTGGCACGAGCATCGCGTGGGCATCCGCCATTCCCATCGGTTTAGCAACCGCGGGAGAACGATCGCCGTTCGTTTCCATGACACGGAGGTCGAGGTTCTCAGCCGCCACCTTGTAGGGCAGCGTGAGCGCGGACTTGAAATCCGCTTCGCTCGTCTCGTTCCAACGCGTGATTTCCTTGCGTCGGTGGCTGATCTCATCGGCGATTGACCGTTGCGCTTCCTCGACCCTCCCTTGCTGGAGGGACAGGTACACCCTGAGCTGTCCTAGCTGTTGTAGGGTCATCATGTTGTTGAGGTTCGTCTCGGTAGGAAGCAACGAGTGCATGACCTTCAGCGCCTCGTCTTCGTAGCCTTTCATAGTCAGATCGCGAGCCGTTGTCGTCACCTGCTCGATTTGCTCGATCGTGAGTGTTGAACCCGCGGGCGGCGTCGGGAGATTCATCTCACCCCAGATGCGGGTGAGTTCTTGCTGACTGATTCTCCCGTACGTGAAGGCATCGACCGCCTTGATGCTTCCGCCAGGGAGGCCGAGCAGGTAGCGATCCAAGGCGACCGCGTTTTCTTCCCCGATTCGGTTGTAGGGTTCCAGCCGCGCGATGAGCGCGAGGTTATCGCTCCACGCTTGGATGATGTCCTGGTCACCCAAGGCCTTCACCGCGGCGTAGAACTGGAAGCTCGGGAGCATGGGAAAGTCGTAGTCGTTTTTCCACCTGTACACTTGTGTGCCAGTCTGTTCATCCCGCATGGAGCCGATCGCACCGGTTGCCCAGGCCCTGGTCTTGCCGAGGTACTTGGCGCGCAAGTCCGACTCACTGCTGACGAGCGTGTAGAACTCCAGAGTGCCAGGCACCATTGCGGAGGAACAACCCTCACCGCAGGAGTCTGTGGCGGACACGACATTGGCGTAACGCGACTCCAGGAACTGACGGGCGATCTGGAGAGCCGTGGCACGGTCCGTCTGTGCGAGCTTCACGATGCCTGCGAGATCCGGGGTGCTGACGCGCCAGTCGTCGTCGATGTCGGGCTCGATGTTGTACGCCATTCCTTCACAGGTGATGGCATTGTTCTCATCACGGCAAGATTTGGATGCCAACTCGATCCAGTGTGTGATGCGCCGCTTCACGAGCTTGGCCATGACGTTTGGGTCGCCGGCTTTTTCAAGCGAAGCGTCCCAGTCGCCTCCGTAGAGGTTCCCCGAATAGTGCGTGGCGATTTCTTCGGCGCGTGCCATCTGGTGATCTTCGATCGCACGGCCGACGATCCCCTTCATGCGCTCGTCCCACGAGAGCTCGCGCATTTTGTCCATGGCCGCGTAGAGCTTCTCGTTGTCGTTCGTCTGGTAGGCGAGGATCGCGATCGCGTTCCATTCGAGCTTGCGCTCGAGCGCCTTCATGCACCGAGCCACACCTTCCTTGTCGCCGAGCGCTGCGTAGTGGAGCCCTGCCTTGTAGTGTTCCTGCAAGGTTTCCAGTTCACTGGCGCGAGCGGCATTGGGGACGAAGGGTTCCACGGATGGTGGAGTGCCAGCCGTCCGATCATGGGAGTCGAGTCGGAAGCTATCGCTCCCCCAGTCTTGAGCGTGAGGATCCTCGAGGAACGCCTTGACCGACTCATCGGTCACGGCGAAGGCGGCTTCCCATCCGTCCAAGATCTTGGAGTCCGGAGGGTTGGCGAGTGCGCTCGCCAGCGCGAGCGTCTTCGCTTTCCAAGCGTTAACCTCGGCAGTCTCGTCCAGGGTGAGGTTGTACTCAGGTACAGACGCCGGCTTGGGTTCGGGCGGTGGCGCCACGGGGACAGGATCCTGACTGCATGCACACAGCAGGGCAAAAAGGGCAAGGATGAGGGTCATCCTAAACTCCGGTTGAGAAGTGAATCCCGGCGTACAGCGTCATATTGCCTGTACACACGAGAGGAAAAGATAGTCGATTTTGGTGGAAAAGTCAATAGCGCATGAGAGAACCTGAAAAATAAAAAAGTCGCTCGATGAGAGCGACAGCGACGCGTTTCGCGTCAGCGCATCAGGGGCGGGATCGGAAAGCCGGGAGCCGGCGGCAGGTTCATGGGGCAGGCAAGCGCCTGCTGGTTCAGGATCGCCCGCCCTTCTTCCCAGTTGTAGCCCGACGGGGAACGCTGACGCCCGATGCCGCCACAGCGGAAGTCGGACTCGCGCGTGATCATGCCGCGCACGATCTCCGGCTCATAGGCAGGCGTGGGGTCGAGGATCTGTGCGATGATGTACGCGGGCTCCGGCTTGAGGCAGATCTTCTTTCCGACCAGTTCCTCGTACGAGCACCTACACAGCTGCTTCGTCGCCCCACACTTCTTGCACCTAACGAACATCCACAACGAACTATCGTCTTCCCAAGACATGTTTCTTCCCATCCTTCGCACGGAATTGTGCGAACAAAGGATATGTCTTTTCTTGGGTCCTGTCAAGCGTGCCCGTTTCTGCTGTGCGTCAGCTCGCTTTGTTCATGGGTATGTGATCCGCGCCGGCCGTCCGAGGCGCTCCCACGTTTCGGTCGTGACGCGCGCTCGGCATTGGGCGTCTTTGAGCGGACAGTGCATGTTGTTGTCCGTGCCAGTTTTCTCGATGGGACAGATGCACGTCGCGCGATGGATCGTGATAGGGAGTGATGAGAAGTTCACCATCTGCATCCCGTGGCGCATGCCGGTCTTGATTGCCGAGACGTTGGTGGTCGTGCCCAAGATGTTCTTGTCCCGGTGCAGATCCAAGAGCGTCTGGTAGAGCGTGTCACCGATCGCGAGATGCGTCTGCTCAAAACGCCAGTAAGGTTCGACGAAGAACGTCCCCAGTTCGTACCACATCACGCCGCGCGGATCACGTTCCAGGTCCCACAGGACGATGCCACCGGCGACGTTCATCATGTCGGAGCCTCCACACTTGTCCATCTTGAAATGGACAGCCAGGAGCACGCGGCCGTCCAACGCCGCCGGCTCCAGTTCCTTACGCGTCTTGGTGAGCAGATGCCTCTCATGACGCGTCGTCTCTTCGACCTGGTCGTACCAGGTTTGATCGAAGCGCAGGAGGTCTTCCCCCCAGACGAAGTCGATCGGAGGGAGGCCGAACTTGTGATGCGCCGTCGGCATTGACGCTTGGAATACGCGCAGAGACACGTTTGCTCCTTTGAGGTTAATCTGATCGTGAACGGACAATCAAAAAGAAGAACACCTCGCAGGAGGTGTTCTCTTTTCAGCACGAATTTCTCGAGCGTTAAGAAAGCACTCCTGCGGGGAGGGTCTTCTTGGCGCGCTTTGTGATAAAGCAGAAATTCATACCAGAGACACTCTCCCACACCTTGGCAAAGAGCGCAAGGGCAGAGTATCCTCGGCAGTGTATGAATGAGTTAGCTGAATCCATCTGGGAGATCAAAGGAAATAAGGCGGGGAAGACGCTCACCATCGTTGGCGGTACACACGGCAATGAGCGCACGGGCGTGGAAGTCGTCTTGCGGTTGAAGGCGATGGTCGAGTCTGGCGCGCTCCAGATTAAACGCGGCACGCTTTACTTAATTTTAGGCAACCCACGCGCGATTGAAATCAACACGCGTGGCAGTGAACCCTTCCATGATCTCAATCGGTCTTATCCTACAGATCTTTTGCGTCGCGAACCGGACGGGACCTACGAAAATGCGCGTGCTCGACTGATCGCACCCCTGCTCCAAAAGAGTGATGTGGTCATTGACCTGCACTCGACCAATAAGCCGTCTGAACCGTTTCTTGCCTGTCTCCATTCGGCTCGCCATGAAGAGGTGTACAAATGGTTTGCCTGTGACAAGATTTTGGCGGATCCGAATTTTGTCTTGGGTGGAAAGAGTGTCACCACCGACGAATACACGGTAGCATACGGCGGCATCGGCATTTGCTACGAGACAGGACAGGCGAGCGACACACGTCGAGTTCTTGCGGTTGCACAAGGTGTGTTGGGAGTGATGCAGGATCTCCAGATCATCGCTCACAAGCACAAGCCCGTGCCGTTGTGTGAACGAGAGACGTACGAACTCGTCGAGTCCATCCTTCCAACCACGGCCAATTTTCGTTTCGCCGAAGGCTACGGCAATCACTCGTGGGAGCCGTTTTATGTCGGCGACGTGATCGGCTATGACGGCGATCAACCCAGAAAAGTTTCCTATGACGGCATGCTTGTTTTTCCAAAAGAAGAAGGAAAGGTCATGGGCTATCTGGCAAAGCGGGTGGAAGCGGATACGCAACCATGAACCATCGGGTGTGTTTGGTTCGAAATTTCCCGTACCAGCGTTTGAGGAATTCTTTTCGAGGTATTTTCAGATTTGGTCCATACGCCGGATCATGCAGATAGATGTATTTTTTATCCATCCCGCTTACGAGTGCATAGTGTCCAACATCCGCCCATTCTCGGTAGTTGATGATCGCTGGAAGGCCTTTTTCTAACCACCGCTCAACGTCCTTGAGCGTTGCGTTATTTTTTTTGTGCACGGTGAAGCCGAGCGCCTTCATGGTTTTTTCCATTTCCTGGCGTCTGGTGCCCTGCGCAGGTGTTGTGTGCGCGAGTCTCATCAGGTGTTTCAACGGGACGCCTTTATCAAAAAAACGCAGGACCATCCAGAGCGTTTTAGGCCCGCACGTGTAATCGGTTGGCTGGTAGCCGTGATGGATCTTGAGCCGCATACAAGTAGTTTGACGGAAAATTGTTTTTTTGTCACACGTATTCAGTTTTTTGTTGGCGAAAAAAGGGGAGTCTGGTAGGATTTGCTCATTATGCGCTACTCAAAACTTTTTGGTCGGACCTCAAAAGAAGCTCCCCACGATGCGGACTCGGTGAATGCGCGTCTGCTCGTGCAGGCTGGGTTTATTAATCAGCTGGCCGCCGGCATTTATACCTACCTGCCGCTGGGTCTGCGCGTGCTCATGAAGATCAAGACGATCGTCCGGCAAGAGATGGACGCGGTGGACGGCCAAGAAGTGCTCATGCCGGCCCTCATTCCAAAAGCGCCTTGGGAGACGACGAAGCGTTGGGACGCGATCGACGTCTTGTTCAAGTTGAAAGGCGCGGGCGACAAAGAATTCGCTTTGGGTCCTACGCATGAGGAAGTCGTGACGCCGCTCGTGCAACAATACGTGAAGTCGTACAAAGATTTGCCCGTGAGCGTCTATCAGATTCAAGACAAATTTCGCAACGAGCCGCGCGCGAAGTCCGGACTCCTCCGCGGTCGTGAGTTCGCCATGAAAGACATGTACAGTTTCCACACGTCGCTGGCCGATCTTGAACATTATTACGATCGCGTGAAGCAGCAGTATCTTACTGTCTTTTCCCGTTGTGGTTTGGATGCGATCATCACAGAGGCGTCCGGCGGCGTGTTCTCCAAGTACAGCCATGAATATCAAGTCGCGACGCCTTCTGGGGAAGATCTCATCTACCAATGTGATGCGTGCCAGTGGGCCGTGAACCGCGAAATTGCGCAAGTAAAAAAAGGTGACGCGTGCCCTGTGTGCGGGAAAGGAATCGTTTTAGAGATCAAAGCGATTGAAGTCGGGAATATTTTTAAGTTGTCCACGCGTTTTGCGGACGACTTTGGATTCCGTGTGGCACTGGAAGACGGCAGTGCCGGCAAGGTCTGGATGGGTTGCTACGGTTTCGGGCCATCGCGCGTGATGGGATCGATCGTGGAAGTGCATCACGACGATGCGGGAATGCTGTGGCCAAAATCCGTCGCGCCCTATCACGTGCATCTGGTTTCACTCAGCCATAAAGATGAGGACGTGAAACGTCAGATCGACGAGGCGGCGCAGGACATGCACGACGAGCTTGAAGCTGCGGACGTAGAAGTCCTCTGGGACGACCGTGAGGAAGTCCGCGCCGGAGAAAAATTTGCGGACGCGGATTTGATCGGTATCCCGCTTCGTCTGGTGGTTTCAGAAAAGACGCTCGCAGAAGGATCGTGCGAGTGGAAAGAACGACATGAAATCGACGCGCGGTTGGTGAAGCTCAAGGACGTTCAAGAGCAAACAAAAGAATGGCTGTCAGCGCCAGAGAGACTGACGTCTCATTGACACAGAGAGTCTTTTGGTTTATGGTGGCGCATCATCCTGATGGTCAGGGTGTGTGCCTTTTACCAGCGAATACATACAGGAGAAAAAAATGATGCCGACCCTGATTGTGCTTGATGGGCACATGGTGGACCACTTTGTGCAGGTCACGGACGAGAGTGTCTTTTCGACGCTTGGGGTGGATCCAGGGTGTGAGTACCTGGGAATGCATCCATGGGAGTGGGACGCGCTTGTGCAAGCTGTTGCCAAGATCGGCCTCACGCCAACGGTGCTGGTAGGCGGTTCGGGAGCAAATACCGCGCGTGGATTTACTCGGCTGGGCGGTAAAGCGGTGGTCCACGGCCAGGTGGGAAACGATGACGCAGGACGTCGCGTGATCGAACACCTTCTCACCGACGGCTGTGATGTCCAACTGCGCACGGTGGGCGGTGCCACGGGACGGTGTTTGGTCTTCGTACGGCCAGACGGAAAACGTGTCATGCGTTCTGACGTCGGGGTCGGTATGGACTTCAACGACGTGGACTTGGTCGAGGCCACCATAGCGCCTGGGACGTGGCTCCATCTGACGGGCTACCTGCTGGATCACGCCTTCCCCATCCATCGTGTCGCCTGGAACATCATGTATGCAGCGGTGGACCAACACGTGCCGATCTCGATGGACATCGGTTCAGGCGCCTATCTAGACGCACAAGTGATCCGGGATGTCGTCTGGCACTGTGCGACGGTCCTGTTTCTCAACGATGAAGAAGCGTTCCAGTTGGGACTCGGGTCCCCGGAGGCAGCAGCATCAGAGCTTCTTCGCTGGGCTCACAACAAGCGCGATGCGGTCGTCGTGGTGACGCAAGGCGCACGCGGCGTACTCGTAGCCCGAGGCAACGAGGTCATCCACGTGCCAGCCGTGAGTGTGGCTGTGCGCGATACTACTGGCGCTGGCGACGCCTTTGCTTCTGGGTTCCTCTGGGCGCTCACGCAAGGTGAACCCTTGGAAGCTTGCGCGCGTCTTGGCTGTCAGCTGGCGGCACAGACCATCCAGGTGATCGGCGGAGTGCCGGAGAAGTGAGACCGTCGCAAAACTCGCGATCTTGCGACTTGCGGGGGCCCCGCCACCTCCTCAACGTAGTTTTCACTACGTCTCAGAGGTTGGCTTCCCCGCGCATCGCAATCTCATCGAGTTTTGCAACGGTCTCGAAGTAACAAGAAGATCACGGCGGTGCCAGACGGGCGCCGCTTTTATTTTACTCACCTTTGCTCACGTCATTGACAAAATGAACCAAAACAGCTATCCTGAAAACGTATGCAAACCTATTGCTACCAAATGGAAAAAATTTGGACGCTCGGAGATCTCGATTCTCCAGCCGATTTTTATTTCCCGGGTAGCAATGTCCTTGTTTCGTGATTTGCACGCAAAACAAGAATAAAGACCACCCGGGAAACCGGGTGGTTTAATTTTTCACAGGAGGAATTCTATGTCCGCCGCTCGTACGTACTACCTGTTCTTCGCGCTCATTCATATCGGGATGGGTTCGACCGTCACGGCCTACACGCCGTTTTTGCAGTCGATCGGGCTCACGCTCGGGCAGATCGCTCTGGTGAACGCCATCTTTTGGACGGTGATCATCGCCGCCGAACTCCCAACTGGCATGTTCGCCGACGGCCGCTCTCGCGCGTTCTCACTCAAGTTCGGCGGCCTTTTCTACTCCGCCGGCGCTTTGAGCTACGTGTTCGCCTCGGGTTTCTGGTCAGTGGTGTTGAGCGAGTCACTCATCGGCATCGGCGGCGCATTCATCTCAGGCGCAGGAGGGGCCTGGATCGCGGACGCGCTCACGCGTGAAGGCCGTGAAAGTGAACTGCGGCACATCTACGCGACGGAGAATCTCATCAAGTCGGTGTTGATGCTCTTGGGTGGATTCGTCGGCTCCGCGATCGCGCTCATCGACTACCATCTCATCTGGATTCCGTTTGTGGTATCGGGACTCTTGGCGAGCGCTGTCGCCCATTGCAAGATGAACGGTCGGGGCGAGTCGCTTGAGTACGCGAGTGAAGTCCAGGCATTCAAACGCGCCCTCGCACATCTTCGCCGCAGTCGCGCGCTCATCTGGGTGGTCGCCTCACTCATCGTGTTTGGCGCGGTGGTCTCGTTCAATCAGTACTGGGCTCTCTACTACAAACCGGTCGTCGGCCAGATCGGGCTCGCATTCATTTGGCCGGTGATGTACTTGGGACTCATTGGAGCTTCCCAGCTCGTCCGTCGGCTCACGATCCCGTTGGGGAGCGAGGGGAAGATGATCGTGGTTGCGGTTGCCCTCTCAGGCGTTGGCCTTTTGGGTGTCGCTCTGGCTCCGGGCCTGTGGTTTGCCATGCCGGCCATTGTTGTCCACGAGCTGGGACGCGGTTTCTTCCAACCGCTGACGGACTCCTTCGTCCAACACCGCATCCATACGAGCTATCGCGCGACGTTCGGCTCGCTCCAGTCTTTCTTAGGGAAGATGGGCTTTGCTGCGGTGCCCTTGGTCATCTGGTTGTTCATTGCCGATGAACCCAATACGCCCTCAACCATCACGTACGTCTGGATCGCCTGCGCGATTGTCCTGATCTTAGGGTCTGTTGCCGTGTGGTTCAGTCGTCCTCGCGCAGACTAAACGAAACAACCCCTCACGCGGGGTTGTTTTCTCTCGGTTGGGAGCTTAGCTCCCAACTAGTAGACATGAAAATCCCACCGGCGTGATCGGTGGGGAGTAGGCTAGTCCTCGTCGAGGCGAGGTTGCCAGGTGTGCCCGCGGCGGGCGCAGGCCTTGTCCCTGCACTGACGCGCGTGGTTGCGGTCGTGTTTCCCCTGGAGTTCAGCCGCGAGGGTCTGCACCCACTGCGTGGCCGCCGCTTCGGTAGGGAAGACGGCGACGATCCGCGTGGTGATGCGCGAGGTCTCGTGCTCATTCCCGTCGGGCAGGAGCAGGAACACGTTGAACGGAACCGGGTACCTCCCGTCGTCGAAGAGCGGTTGGTACGGCGTGCTGAAGGCGCGCGTATAGCCCTGGCTCGAGCCCATCACCATGAGCTCGATCATGCCGACCCACGCGTGTGCCGTTTCCCGCGCCCGGCGCGGGTCGCTATAGCGTATGTCGTACTCGGTTTTCGCCCTGGAGCGTGCGAAGCGCATGTGCAGGTCGATGAATTCCTCTTCGGTCGGTTCGGAACGTTCGGGTTGCGACATCTCTACCTCCATATTCACCATACGAGTTTCGCGTTTTTGTGTCCATGCCACCCGTTGTCGATTTGGTCGACAAACGCAAAGCAGGCCTCGCAGCCTGCTTTTTTTCTACACTTGTCGTTTCCCTTTCAACGTATCTTTCAGCGCTTTTCCAGCCTTGAACTTGGGAACCCGCACAGAGGGGATTTCGATTTTTTCTGATGGCTTTTGCGGGTTTACTCCGATGCGGCCTTTGCGTGTGCGAGAAGAGAACGTACCGAAGCCGGCGATGACGACTTCTTCGCCGTTCACGAGTGCCTTGGTGACAATTTCTTCAAAGGCGGCGATAAAATCCTCACCGAGTTTTTTCGAGACGTCGGTTTTTTCGGCAATGCGTTGGGCGAGGTCGGCTTTGTTCATAGTGGAAGGTGGAAAGGTGGGTCAGGTGGCCGAGGTAGATAAAGGTTAATTCGGATTTGGAATCTGATTACCTCAGCTACCTTATCCACCTATTCTACCTTTTCCACCTTGGTCGTCAATATTATTTCGCGTATTCAATCACACGTGTCTCGCGGATGACCGTCACTTTCACTTCGCCTGGATAGGAGAGTTCGGCTTCAATTTTGTTGGCGACGTCCTTGGCAAGCCGGTAGGCGGTAAGATCGTCAATTTTTTCTGGCTGGACGAACACGCGCACTTCGCGGCCTGCTTGGATCGCGTAGACTTTTTCCACGCCATCGAAACTTCCAGCTGTGCGTTCCAAGTCTTCCATGCGCTGAATGAATTGTTCCAGTGAGGCTTTGCGTGCTCCTGGTCGAGCTCCTGAGATCGCGTCAGCGGCTTTCACCACAGCGCCTTCGATGGTGCGTGGACGATCCTCGTGGTGCGCGATCGACTGATAGCACAGCTCCTCGCTGAACCCGAATTTTTTCATGATGTTGTACCCGATTTCTGGATGCGCGCCTTGCATATCGTGGTCAACGGCCTTGCCGATGTCGTGGAACAGTCCACCTTTTTTACACACGAACACATCCGCGCCGACTTCCTCGGCGATCATGCCGGCGATGGTTCCCACTTCAATAGAATGTTGTAGCGCGTTTTGGCCGTAGCTTGTGCGGTACTTCATGCGTCCCAAAATGGACGTGAGTTTTGGATCGATGGAGGAAACAGGAATGCCCAGCTGATAGAGCGCGTCCTCACCGGCCTTGCGCAAATCAGCCGCGATCGTTTTTTTGGCGTTGCCGATGGCTTCTTCGATGCGGGCGGGCTGGATGCGACCGTCCTTGATGAGTTCCTCCAAGGCGCGCTTGGCGACCTGTCGGCGGATGGGGGAGAAGCCCGAGATGGTGATCATGTTGGGCGTGTCGTCCACGATAATTTCCGTTCCGGTTTGCAGTTCGATCGCCTTGATGTTGCGGCCTTCTTTGCCGATGATGCGGCCTTTCATTTCGTCGTTGGGAAGTTCGACCTGAGAGGTCGTGGTGTCGGTGCAGACGGATGAGGCAAAACGCGTCATGGCAAGGGACAAAATTTTTCGTCCCTTCACTTCGAGTTCTTCTTCATTCAACTGTTCGAGTTTGCGCAGGCGGCTCATGAGCGCTTCCTGCGCATCTGTCTCGATTTCTTTCAACAATTTTTCTTCGGCTTGCTGCCGTGTGAGACCGGCGACTTCCTGGAGTTTTGTGACCTGAGCATTTTTTAGTTCGGTGATCTGAGCCTTTACGACCTCAATTTCTTTTGCTCGGTCCTCGAGCTTAGATTTTTTCTCCTCGATCTCTAAGAGCTTCTCATCAAACAGGGTTTCGCGTTTTTCCAGACGACGTTGCTGGTCTTGCAGGTCGCGGTGGCGGGACTGCTCTTCTTGTTTTGCTTCTTCGATGATCTTGAGGGATTTTTCTTTGGCCTGAATGAGGAGTTCTTGCTCTTGATTTTTTGCCGCTTGCAACAGCTCCTGCTGTTTTTCGCGGGCGTCGGCGAGCATCTTTTCAACTTTTGATTCTGCGTCGCCTGCCATGCGCTTGGCCATGGCTTTGCGCAGGGCATAGCCGATCGCTAAACCCACGATGAGGGTCAGCGCGGAGGCGATCAGGGTAAATGGTGTGAACATAAAACTTCTCACTTATGGAGAAGCTCACGACACGACCAAGATGTGGAAAAACGGATTACAACAACAAACCTGCCGGTTGGCGGGTGATTGGTTGATATGCAAGCGATAGGAAAGCAAATGGTTGCATAAGGATCCTTCCACGTGATACTCGGGTGAGCTTCGTCCAGATTTCAGTTGATGAATTACACGCTCAGGAGGTTAGCATCGGGAAGTGTATTTGTCAAAAGACGTGAAAGAAGCTCAGAAACAGGGATGAGATCTGTCGTTTGGAGTGTTGTGAGAGGGTGAGCCTCTTGAATCGAAAACGGTCCGATCGAGGTACGACGGAGTTCTAGGGCGTAGCCGCCACCGCCCAGTGCCTTGCCTAGGTCACGAGCAATGGAACGAATGTAGGTGCCGCTTGAGCACGAAATTTTTGCTTCCAACTTCATCATTGGTCCTATTGGTCCCATAGGGCTTATTTCAAAACTGTGGATTGTGACCAATCGCGGCTTCGCCTCCATTGGTTTTCCCTTGCGTGCTTGCTCGTACATTTTTTTGCCGCCGATTTTGATCGCCGAGTACGTCGGAGGGATTTGTTGTATGTCGCCGAGGAAAGGTTGGAGGTAATAGGTGATAGGTTGTAGGTCGGATCGAATAGGAGCCGGAGAGATCACACCGGTTCGATCATCCGTGTCCGACGACGCTCCCAGCACAAACACGGCCTCGTAGGTTTTATCGAGCCCAACCAGTTTTTCCATTTCCCGCGTGGCAACGCGTCCAACGCCAACAATAAGCAACCCCGTTGCAAACGGATCCAGCGTCCCGGCATGGCCAACGCGCCGCTCACCCGTCAGCCGCCGCACTCGGTCGACCACATCGTGGCTGGTTATGCCTGCAGGTTTGTCGATAAGCAGAAAGCCGTGTTTTGTAGCAGTTTCCTGGTGGAGTTCCGCAGTAGATACTAATAAACGGTTACCGTAGAGCTTCCCGTGAAGCTGGTGACTCATATCGCTTTTGGATAGCAAACACCACTTTCAGCCGTCGGTCAATTTCCCGCTTGAGAAGGAGTGGATTGAGTTTATGGTGTAT
>JACRJW010000042.1 GCA_016235605.1 Candidatus Uhrbacteria bacterium
AGATGAGCCACTTGTGTCATCCGACTTTATCGGCTCGTCTTACGGCACGGTCGTAGATTTGGAAATGACGCGCGTCGTGGATGGCGATTTTGTGAAAGTGCTCGCGTGGTACGACAACGAATGGGGATACACCCAGCGCCTGTTGGATTTGGTCGAGCATGTGGGCAAGCTATGAAGCTGCGCCGGCTCACCAACACAATGAACCTGCGGGGCAAACGCGTCTTGGTTCGCATCGACGGCAATGTTCCGATTGTGAAAGGTCGTGTCGTGGATGGACCGCATGGGCGCATCGCTCGCTCCGCCGTCGGGATCAACTGGCTTGTCCAGCGTGGGGCGCGAGTGATTGTGATGACGCATCTTGGCAGGCCCAATGGAAAGCGCGTGGCCGCCTACTCGGTCAAGCCCATCGCCAAGCGTCTTTCAAGTTTGCTTTCCACGCGGGTGAAGGTCGCTCGATCGGTGGTGGGCGTTGACGTGAAAAAAGCCGTGGGGGCGATGCAAGAAGGTGAAGTACTCATGCTGGAGAATTTGCGATTCGATCCACGTGAAGAAGAAAACGCGGCATCGTTTGCCGAGGCGCTTGGGAAGCTTGGGGACTTGTATGTGAACGACGCGTTTGCGGTCTCTCACCGCGCCCATGCGAGCGTCGATGCAATCGTCAGCGAGCTTCCGTCGTACGCCGGGCCGCTTCTTGCTGATGAGCTTTCCGTGTTGAGTCGTCTGGGTGAGCAGAGCAAACGACCATTTGTGCTTGTGCTGGGAGGTCTCAAGATGACGACCAAGATTCCACTGCTCCACCGTTTGCTTCCTGCGCTCGATGCTGTTTTGCTCGGCGGCGCGCTTGCCACGGCCTTTTTGGTGGCGCAAGGGAAGGCCGTCGGAAAATCTGTCTATGAAAAAGAATCGGTCGCGTTGTGCGCAAAACTTTTGAAGACGCATGCGGGGAAACTGGTTTTACCTGTGGACGTCGTCGTTGTCCGGTCTCTGCGCCGTGATGCCAAGCGCAAGGTCGTGTCGGTTGATGTGGTTTCGTCCAACGATCGAATCGTGGACGTTGGCCCCAAGTCCGTGAAGGCGTTTCAAGAGATTCTTTCGCGTGCAAAAACGATCGTCTGGAACGGACCGCTGGGCTACGGCGAGATCGAACCGTTTTGTGCTGGGACATGCGCTGTCGCTAAAGCGATCGGAGAGCGGACAGGGAAAGCCATGACCGTTGTGGGCGGTGGCGACACGATGCCACTCATCGAGAGTCTCGGACTCGCCGACAAGTTCACCCTGCTCTCCACCGGCGGCGGTGCGATGTTACAATTTTTATCCGGCGAGCCTTTGCCAGGAGTGGAGGCGCTTCGTGTATAAGACCTCTAAGACCAATGGGACCTATGAAAATTGAAAGCCTGCACGCGCACGAAATTTTAGACTCTCGAGGGAACCCAACCTTGTCTGTTACGGTTTTGCTCAAGAGCGGTGTGAGTGGAACCGCGAGTGTTCCAAGCGGCGCCTCAACTGGCGCCCACGAAGCGCTTGAGCTACACGACGGCGACAAGAAGCGCTATCACGGACTGGGAGTTTTGAAGGCCGTCGCAAACGTGCACAAAAAAATCGCGCCAACGCTTGTGGGGATGAACGTCACTCAACAACGTGAGATCGACGCAACCATGATCGCCCTGGACGGTACGCAAAATAAATCGCGACTGGGAGCCAATGGGATTCTGGGCGTCTCTCTTGCGTGTGCTCATGCTGCAGCTCGGGCAAAAAAGCTGCCGCTGTACGCGTATCTCAGATGGGTCTTTGAGCTGCATGGGACCGATAGGACCAATAAGACCTATAGAATGCCAATCGCAACCATGAACGTATTAAACGGTGGCGCGCATGCCGGCTGGATTCTCGACTTTCAAGAATTCATGATCGTGCCCTTGCAAAAGAAATTTCGTGAGCGCGTGCGCTGTGGAGCAGAAGTCTTTCATGAGCTCGGTGGGCTCCTCAAGAAAAAAGGTTTCTCAACGCTCAAGGGCGATGAAGGCGGATATGCCGTGGCGCTTACGACAAACGAAGAAGCCTTCAAGCTCATCATGCTCGCGATCAAAGCGGCTGGGTATGTTCCCGGCAAAGACGTTGTGCTTGCCATGGATCCAGCGGTCTCGGAGCTCTACAACAAAAAGACCAAACGCTACGAACTGAAACGGGAGGGAAGGAATCTCACGAGTGACCAGATGATTGCGATGTGGGAACGATGGGTAAAAAAATATCCGATCGTGAGTTTGGAGGACGGCCTCGATCAAGACGATTGGGATGGTTGGGTGAAGCTCACCAGGCGTCTGGGGAAAAGCATCACACTTGTTGGTGATGATTTGTTTGTGACCAACGTGAGCCGACTCCAGAAGGGGATCGAGATGAAGGCTGGAAACGCGATCCTCATTAAAGTGAATCAGGTCGGCTCGCTTTCGGAAACCATTGACGCGATCATGCTCGCCAAACAATTTGGTTACAAAGTTTCTGTCTCCCACCGTTCTGGTGAAACCGAAGACACCACCATCGCCGACCTCGCCGTGGCCGTGAACGCGGACTTTATCAAGATGGGCTCGCTGTCACGCTCTGAGCGTCTGGCAAAATATAATCGGTTGTTGGAGATCGAGGAGGAAGTTTCATAAGTATGCCGGAAGGAATCAAAAAACCAACGCTTCTGATCGTCATCGACGGTTTTGGTGTGGCGCCGGATTCGGATGGGAATGCGATTACAAAAGCGGCGATGCCTGTGTTTGATCGACTCATTCGTACCTATCCCACCATGACCCTGCGCGCATCGGGTGAAGAGGTTGGCCTTTCGTGGGGAGAGATGGGGAACTCGGAAGTAGGGCACTTGGCGATCGGGGCTGGGCGCGTGTACTACCAAACGTTTCCTCGCATCAACCTCGCTCTCGACGCCGGGGAATGTTTGACGAACCCGGCGTTTCTCCACGCGGTGGAACACGTGAAGTCACACAAGAGTCGTTTGCACTTGGTGGGCATGGTGAGCCAGGGCCGTGTGCATTCCAAGGACACGCATTGTCACGCCCTGCTCGCCTTTGCAAAAAAAAAGGGCGTGAAAAACGTATTCGTGCAGGCAATTTTGGATGGCCGTGACACGTTTCCG
>JACRJW010000044.1 GCA_016235605.1 Candidatus Uhrbacteria bacterium
CAGACGGTGTCGAGAGCTATTTTCAGTGTATCGGGAGTCAGGTCCATGATGGGGAAGGGGAAGGGGGAAAAACTGTAGAGACGTTCTTGTCATGGTGAGCCGCGTCGAACCACGCACGGCTCCGGATCACGCATCGAAATACTTATAGAACTCGTGCGGCGTCGGTCGCATTGCTTCTTCAGCAGCCTCCGCCCGCTTGCCTTCGATATATCCCTTCAGGAAGTCTTCGCTGAAGACGCCGTCTTTGGTGAGGAACGCCTGATCTTTTTCCAGAGCGTCGAGCGCTTCGTTCAGACTTCCCGGTGCATGCTTAATCTTCGCAAGCCTGCTTGGTTCCATGTGATAGAGGTTCTCGTCCGTGTGTGCACCCGGATCCAGCTTGCGCTTGATGCCATCCAGTCCCGCGAGCAGCAATGCGGAGAATGCGAGGTATGGGTTGCAGGTGGCGTCGGGCATGCGGAACTCGATGCGCTTCGTTTTGGGATTCGTCGAATACATGGGGATGCGGATTGCCGCGCTTCGGTTCCGTGCGGAGTAAATCAAATTCACCGGAGCTTCAAAACCCGGAACGAGTCGCTTGTAACTATTCGTTGTCGGATTGCAGAGCGCGCAGAGGGCCGGAGCGTGTGCGAGGAGTCCCGCGATGTAATGGAGTGCCATCGGACTGAGGGCCGCGTATTCGCTTCCCGAAAAGAGCGGCTTTCCGTTCAGCCACAGACTCTGGTGAACGTGCATCCCGCTGCCGTTGTCGCCGAAGACGGGCTTGGGCATGAAGGTCACGGTCTTTCCGAAGCGCTTCGCGACGTTGCGCACAATGTATTTGTAGCGCATGAGCTTATCGGCCATCGTGATCAGCGTATCGAAACGCATGTCGATCTCCGCCTGCCCGCCGGTGGCGACTTCATGGTGGAAGGTTTCGATTTCAATGCCCGCACGCTCCATCTCGCGGACCATCGCGGCGCGCACTCCCTGTTGGCTGTCCATCGGCGAGGTGGGGAAGTAGCCTTCCTTGTGACGGATCTTGTAGCCCATATTGCCGCCCGTTTCCTCTTTGCCCGTGTTCCAGATCGCTTCATTGCTGTCGACTTTGTAGAACGCACCCTCCGGTCCCTCACCGTACTGGACGTTATCGAGAATGAAGAACTCCGCTTCGGGGCCGAAGTACGCGGTGTCCGCGATGCCGCTTTTTTCCAGCGCCTCCACTGCGCGCCGTGCGATGGTGCGTGGTGAGCGGTCATAGAAGGAAGTGCTCACGGGATCTTTCACATCGCAGAGGACAGACAGCGTCGGCTCCCCGAGGAAGGTATCGAGGTACGCGGACGTCACATCCGGAATCAGGAGCATGTCCGACTCTTCGATCTGCTGGAAGCCGCGGATGCTACTGCCATCGAATCCCGCGCCGCCGCTCAAAACCCCTTCCAGTTCATGAAGCGGTTTGCTCGTGTGCTGCAGCGTGCCCGGCACATCGACGAAGGTGTAGTCGACCATCGTGACGCGGTGCTTTTTTGCGAATGCAAGGAGATCCTTTGCGTTTTTTATCGCCGGACGAAATTCCAGATCGGATCCTGCGGAGAGAGGGATGACGGTACCGGCGGATTTGTCGGCGAGAAGCGTCGGGTTCATGGGAGAGGAGTGAGAAGTAAACAAACATCTTCTACGGTTTCACGTCTCCCTTACTCAAGGACAGCCGTGCACAGAAATTGCACTGTCTGTTTTTCTGACACTATGGATTGTTCGTTCGCCGTTTTTCGGCTGATTGGATCTCCATTTTTCTCTGTAGAGTATCCTGTTGTAAAAAATAATAACAGATTGCTATACTGTCTGTCCTATGGCGAAGAACCTTCTGCGGATCCTCCGGGGAGCGGGCCTGAGTGAAAAAGAGTCGCAGCTCTACTTTACCGGCCTGCAACTGGGCTCCGCACCGGCCTCCGACTACGCGAAGGCCTCGGACTTCAATCGTGTCACCGCCTACACAGTGCTGGAAGCAATGGTTCATCGGGGGCTCTTCACCGTTGAGCGCAAAGCGCGGGGGAAATGTTACACGCCCGTTCCGCCGGAGTACCTCGCCGTCGAGGTCCGCAAGAACGCGGAGGCTGTCGAACGCTCGTTGCCGGAACTACGATCGCTGCGGGGGGCGGGGTATCGCCAGCCGCAGGTCCGCTACTTCGAGGGGTGGGAAGGGGTGCGCCGCGTGTATGAGGACACACTGACGGCCAAAACCGAGATCCTCAACTTCGCCAACTCCGCGGTCGTCCGGCGCCACTGGCCGGCGTACGACACTGAGTATGTGGCTGAGCGTGTCCGCCGCGGCATCCACCTGCGCGGCATCGCCCCCGATGACGTGACGGGGCGCAGGGTGCATGGACAGGACAGGGAGATGCTCCGCGAGATCCGCCTTGTGTCCGCACGGCAGTTCGACTTTCATAACGAGGTCAAGGTCTACGATCATAAAGTGGCAATCTGCAGCTTTGACTCTTCTCTGCGCGGGGATGCCGACATGTTCGGAATCATCATCGAGAGCAAGCAGGTTGCCGAAACCCAGCGACAAATCTTTGAGATGGCGTGGCGCTACGCGGGACGCAAAAAATAATTGCATGTCAATTCCTAACGCCCCCGTGCAGACGCTACACTGGAGAAAAGATGCATATGTATTTTCCATCCGTGCGGCGGGAACTTCCCCGGCTTCTGATCGCCGCAGTTTTTCTGCTCGCCGGTTGCAGCCAGGCACCTCAGCCGACCATCGGTCAGGATAGTGTCTCATCTGCGGCGGAACCGGACATGGATGATCAGAGTCTGAATGCGATGCCTGCAGGACTCACCCCGGAGCTTCTGCTGCAGTTTCAGAATGAACTCAATCAGCAGGCGGGGCAGATGATGCAGGCGGGGAGCGCGATGAGCGGCGAACAGGCATCACAGATGATGCTTGAGTTGCAGCGGATGATGCAGCCGCCGCCGCAGTGACGAAGCTTTTAGCTGTCAGCTGTTAGCTATTAGAAGAACAAATTGCATTTACTAAAGCTGAAAGCTGAAAGCTGAAAGCTAACAGCTCATCCACCTTTGCTATACTCTCATCACATGCTCGCAACTGCCCTGACCCTCTTCGCCGCCGGAATGCTCACGGTTCTTCTGCCATGCATCCTGCCGCTCCTGCCGATTATCCTCGGCGTCAGTGTCACGGGCCGCAGCAGGTGGCAGCCGCTCCTGCTGACGATCGGCATGGTCGTGAGTTTCGTCGCATCGACGTTCATTCTGCAGGTGGCGTTTAGCGGGTTCCCCGAAGCAGCCGACATCATCCGCATTTCCAGTTACTACCTTCTGTTTCTCTTCGGTGCGGGATTTGTGACCGGCAATCTAAATCTGCTGATCGTGCTCGCGGTCCTCGGAGGATTTTTCTATTGGGACAAGGGGTGGATCACGATGACGATCGCCCAGACCCTCGGCGCAACGGCGGTGTGGCTTGGCGGGCTTGTTGCGGCACGGATTCAGCAGGCCGGAGCCAATCTTCAGAGCAGCGTGCGCACGCGATTCGCGGGACACGAGCTTGTTTCTGCATTCCTGATCGGTATGACGATGGGTCTCGTGTGGGTGCCGTGTGCCGGACCCGCGCTCAGCTTCGCCTTTACTCTCGTGCGTGATGAACCCGGACTCAAAGCACTTGCACTCCTCTCGGCGTACGGACTCGGCGCGGGTGTACCGCTCCTTCTGATCGGTTACGGCGGGCAGTATGCGGTCAGCTCGGCGCGCGCGCTCACGCGTTTCAGTGGCAGCATCAAGCTGGCGGCGGGCGTGCTCCTGATGATCACCGCTGTCACATTCCAGTATGGATTTTTCCTCACCGCACAGACGTGGCTCGTGAATAACACGACGTTCGGAACGTTCGGGACGAAGGTGGAGGAGTGGCTGTTTCCGATGCCGACGACGGCCCCGGAGCAAGCAGTTTCTTCATCTTCTTCTGCAATCTCCGTTCCGCACCCGGGGACGGGTGCTGCTGGTGCTAAAAATAGTTTGTCATTTTCTGTACGCTCTTCGTCTTCCTTGTTTTCTTCGTCTTCTTTAGTTTCCTCTTCCACCATGACGCCAGTTCTATCAAATCTCCCCAAAATTTCCCGCGCTCCGGAATTCGCGGGACTCGGGCCATGGCACAACAGTCCGCCGCTGACGATGGCCGGTTTAAAAGGCAAAGTGGTGCTTATTGATTTCTGGACGTACAGCTGCATTAACTGCATCCGCACACTTCCGTACGTGCAGGGATATTGGGACAAATATAAGGATGAGCCCTTCGTCCTTGTCGGTGTGCACACTCCCGAATTCGTGTTCGAGAAAAGTGAGAGCAACGTCGCGGATGCGATTGCACGTCACAGGCTTACCTATCCTGTTGCGCAGGATAATGATTTCAAAACATGGAACGCATTCGCGAATCGCTACTGGCCGGCGAAGTACCTCATCGATGCGGAGGGGTACATCCGGTACGTGCATTTCGGTGAGGGCGACTACGAAGAAACAGATCAGGCAATTGCCGCACTGCTGCTGGAAATGGGGGTGAAGGCTGACGGGAAGGAGATCACAGAGGAGCCGGCTGCACGCAGGGCGAACATCAGCCCCGAAACATACCTGAGTTCCCGCAGCTGGCCAGCCTTTGCGAATCCTGCGGGCGAGCCGGATGCCACGATTCATGTGTATACCGCTCCGGCGAATCTTTCTCTCAATCAGTACGCACTCGTCGGGCAGTGGCAGCTGGTGAACGATGAGTATGAGGTGCTGCGCAGTGCCGAGGGGGAGATTCAGTACCGCGCGCTTGCGGGGGAAGTGAATCTCGTTCTGGGTCTGGAAGACGGGATTAAATCTGTCTCGGCTGATGTGTACGTTGATGGCGCGAAAACGAAATCCATCACGATTGACCGTCATGATCTTTTTAATCTGTACAAAGGAAGTTACGGTGAGCACACCGTGGTTCTCAAGATCCACGGGAAAGGAGTGCAGGCGTATGCGTATACCTTTGGCGGGTAAGATTTAGTTCGGTATGTTAGGATTCTCCCGTGAAAGAGTACCTGAATCTCCTCCGGCATATTCTCGACCACGGTGAAGAGCGGGCGGACCGGACGGGTGTCGGGACGAAGAGCGTGTTTGGGTACCAGACGCGGTACGATCTCTCAAAGGGCTTTCCGCTTCTGACGACAAAGAAGATGGCTCTGCGCGCAATCACCCACGAGCTTCTGTGGTTCCTCGCGGGTGACACGAATATCAAATATCTCGTTGATCACGACGTGAAGATCTGGAACGAGTGGCCCTTTCAGGATTATCTGGACGCGAATAAATTGAATGAAAAATTTCCGCGCTACTCGGATGTGTGGAAAGAGGAGATGGGACGATTCATTGAGAAGATCAAAGTGGATCCGGAATTTGCGAAGCAATGGGGGGATCTTGGCCCCGTGTACGGCAAGCAGTGGCGCCGGTGGCAGGGGCCGGACGGCAAAACCTACGATCAAGTTGCGGATGCGATTGAGCAGATAAAAAAGAATCCGATGTCGCGGCGCATTCTCGTTTCTGCATG
>JACRJW010000043.1 GCA_016235605.1 Candidatus Uhrbacteria bacterium
CACTCCAAGAGCATCGTCAAGAATCTGTGCAACCGGCGCCACGGAGTTGGTTGTGCACGAGGCGTTGTTCACCACGGTGTCTGATTTTTTGCACGCTTCATGATTGACGCCCATCAAAAACGTCGGAGCTTCATCGGAGGGTGCGGAGATCACTACCTTCCTGGCGCCAGCCACGAGATGTTTCTGTGCATCCGCGAGTTTTGTAAAACGCCCTGTCGACTCAACAACGACGTCGACCTTGGCGGACTTCCACGGAATGAGCGCGGGATCCGTCTGCGTAAAAACCGGGATGATTTTCCCGTCGATCTTCAAGTGATCCTTCCCTGCGGTCACCTTGTGATTGAACGCACGAAACACAGAATCGTACTTGAGCAAATGCGCCAAAATTCTTGGCTCAGTGATATCGTTCACAGCCACAAAGGAAAGTCCCTTGCGATCCCAGCCAGCCCGCAGGGTCGTGCGGCCAATGCGGCCAAAGCCATTGATTGCGATTCGAAGCATAGAAAAAAGGAGACGGGCCTGAAGGCCCTATGAATTCAAAGCCCCTTCAGGGGCGACACATACACTAGTTTATCACAACCAAAAAACAGGGGCGAACCCTGTTTCTTTTTCTAGATACTGAACCGTGCGAATCGGCGGATCTGCATATTCTCTCCCAGGCTCACGATCTTGGATTTGAGAAACTCTTCAATCGTCTGATCTTCGTCTTTGATAAACGGCTGCTCAAGCAACACGACCTCGGAGTACCACTTACTGAGTTTCCCCTCGACGATCTTTGCGATTACGTCCGTTGGCTTCCCTGCTCCTTCCATTTCTGCTGTATAGATGGCGCGTTCCTTTTCGACCGTTTCCAGTGGCACATCCTGACGAGACAGATACAGAGGATCGGCAGCGCTTACGTGCATCGCAAGGTCATTGCACATGGCAATGAATGCTTCGTTGCGTGCGACAAAATCGGTCTCGCACAACACCTCTACCATCGCGCCAAGTTTTCCATTGGCGTGGGTATAGCTGTGCACACGACCTTCGTGGGTTTCACGATCGGCTTTCTTGGCGGCCTTGGCCACACCGCGCTCTCGCAACAGCGAGATGGCTTTCTCGATGTCTCCCGCGGTTTCCTCAAGCGCCTTTTTTGCATCCATCATGCCAGCGCCGGTTTGTGCACGCAGATCTGAAACGAGCTTTGCGTCGATAGTCATACTTCTGTTGGTGTCTTCTTGGTCACGACTGCGGCCGCTTTCATTGCCTCAGCCTTCCCCTCCTTAATCGCCTCGCCGGCGAGTGAACATACAAGTTCAATGGCCTTCACCGCATCGTCGTTTCCTGGAATGACTTTGGTGATGGCAGCAGGATTCACGTTGGTGTCACACAGAGCGATCACGGGAATGCCTGTCACTTCTGCTTCCTTGACCGCGGTCTTTTCTGTTTTGGTATCAATGACGAACAGCGCGTCTGGGGCTTTTGACAGATGCTGAATGCCGCCGAACTTGTGTTCCATGTCCTCGATCTCGCGTTGAATCATCAGCTGTTCCATCTTGGTATATTTTTTGAGCTCACCTTTGTCGCGCTGATCCTTGAGCGTCTTCATGCGCTTCAAGGTCTGTTTGATCTGACCAAAGTTGGTAAGCGTGCCGCCCAGCCATCGGTTGATGACGTAGGGCATCTCGCACGCGGTCGCTGAAGTCTGCACGGCTTCCTTTGCTTGAAGCTTGGTGCCAACAAACAGGATGACGCCGCCGCGCGCGGCAATGCCTTTGAGTGTCTCGAGTGCGTCACGAAGCTGCGCTTGAGTTTCCTCAAGGTTAATAATGTGGACGCCTGCGCGTTCTCCGAAGATGTATTTTTTCATCTTGGGATGCCAGCGCGACGTCTGGTGGCCGAAGTGCATGCCGGTTTTCAGCATGTCGACGAGCGACGGAAGTGTGGGCATAACATGATTTCCTTTTTACTTCGACGGTACATCTGGACCCCCGATCTCTCGAGGGAGGAACCAGAACGCATGATTCCGTCTGTTGGATGATTTATGGCGGGAGTATAGAGAAGATATAGGAATGCGTCAATGTTATTGAATGAACATGGCGTCTCCAAACGAAAAGAACCGATAGCGTTCACGGATGGCTTCTACGTAAGCGGCGAGGACGTGCTCTCGGCCAGTAAATGCACTCACAAGGACGAGGAGTGTGGACTTGGGAAGATGAAAGTTCGTGATGAGTGCGTCGACGATGTTGAATTGAAAGCCTGGAGTGATAAAGAGGTCCACGTCGCCGGAGAAACCCTGAGGCGGCAAAATGGCTGAAGACTTTTTTTCACCAGCCTGCCGGTCGGGCAGGTCTATACGAAAATCCGTCTCCCCTTGAGCTGCAAGGTCTGCTGACTTTTTTTCGCAGGGGCGAAATAAAGTCAGCATCGACTGAGCCACACCCTCCAGTGTCCTGACAGTGGTCGTCCCCACAGCGACTACGCGACGGTCTTCTTGTTTTGCTGCGTTGATGGCTTGCGCGGTCTCGGGCGTGATCGTGACAAACTCGGCATGCATCTCGTGCTCTTCGATCGTCGCCGTCTTCATCGGACGAAATGTTCCCAGGCCGACGTGCAGCGTAACTTCGTGGATCTCGATCCCCTCCTCGCGAATTTTCTGCAGGAGCTCTGGTGTGAAATGGAAACCCGCCGTGGGCGCGGCAACGGATCCGGTTTCTTTCGCGTAAACCGTTTGGTACTGATCCAGATTCGCTGGCACCTCATGAACATACGGCGGCACAGGAATCTCGCCGTGCATGTTTGCAAACTCAATGAGATCTTTTGCCGATAGGTCGAATGCAACAGATAGGACATCTGATTTTCCTAGAACCCGACCTTGGATCTCACCGAGGTGAATCACATCGCCAACATTCATGTGTTTGCCTGGCTTCACGAGCACGTCCCAAGTTTCTCCTCTTGGCCGCAACAAAAATAATTCGACCTCTCGTCCGTTCACTTGCGCCTTGAGCCGTGCGCGAAACACTTTTGTGTCGTTCATCACAAGCACGTCACCCTCGTGCAACTCATCCATGACCTGATAAAACCGTTTGTGCTGCCAGGCGCCTGATCTACGATCAAGGATCATCAGACGCGAGTGATCTCGAGGCTGAGCAGAACACTGGGCGATCAATTCTGGTGGAAGGTGGTAATCGAATAAATCCGTTGAGGTTCCCATAGCGCCCCTATCATGGAGGATTCACCCAAGATTGACAACCAAAGACGCCGCTGTTACTCTCTGACCCGTAATGCACATACACCGTGTGCCATCCTATGAAAAAAGACATCCATCCTGAATACTTCAAAGACGCCAAAATCACCTGTGCGTGTGGCGCCGTGTATCACATCGGCTCAACGCGCGAGGATATCCAAGTTGAATTGTGCGCCGCCTGCCATCCGTTCTACACGGGCAAGCAGAAAATTCTTGACACGGCCCGCCGCGTGGAGAAATTCCAAGAGCGCGCCACCAAAAAAGCCGCATCCGGGACTGGCAAAAAGCTCAAGAAACTCAAACGCACGGCCGCAAAAGTTGCCAAGCGCGAAGAAAAAGAGAAAGCCGCGTAACAGTGGTACAATGAAAAGCGTCCTGTTGGACGCTTTTAAATTATGTCTCTCACTGACCAACTCATCGCCCATCGGGCAAAACTGCAAGAACTCGAATCCAAGTTGAACAGCTCGGACGCGTTTGCTGATCCACGGAAGCGCCGCGACCTCAACTCGCAGTACCAAGAGGAAAAAGAAATCGTCGAGATCGGATCGCGCTACGAAAAAACGCTCGCGGACTTAGCCGAAGCAAAGTCCACGCTCGTGGAATCAAAAGACGCAGAGCTCCTCTCTCTCGTCCAGGAAGAAATCGCGCAACTGGAACCGAAAATTCCTGAACTCGAACACGAACTCACGGTCGCCCTCATTCCCCCAGACCCCATGGACAAAAAAAGTATCATTGTCGAAATCCGCGCAGGCGCCGGCGGCGACGAATCGTCCTTGTTTGCCGCAGAGCTCATGCGTTGTTACACGCTCTATGCAGAATCTCATGGATGGAAAACGGAACTCATTTCCGCCAACCGCAGCGACGTGGGTGGATACAAGGAAGTCATTTTTGAAATCAAAGGAGTGAACGCGTACAGCCATTTAAAATATGAAAGTGGCGTGCATCGCGTCCAGCGCGTGCCGGAAACTGAGAAAGCTGGTCGCGTCCATACGTCGACGGTGACCGTAGCGATTCTGCCGGAGGTCGAGGAACTGGACATCAAGATTCGCCCAGAGGATTTGAAAATTGAAGCCACAACTTCCCAAGGAGCCGGCGGACAAAGCGTGAACACGACGTATTCAGCCGTGCGTGTCACTCACCTTCCAACCGGGATCATGGTGTACTGCCAAGAGGAACGCAGTTTCAAACAAAACAAAGAACGCGCGCTGTCGATTATCCGTGCTCGTGTGTATGCTGGCGAACAAGAACGCATCCAAAAAGAACGCGTGGAAGCACGGCGCGGTCAAATCGGCACGGGCGACCGTTCAGAAAAAATCCGCACGTATAACTTCCCGCAAGATCGCGTAACCGACCACCGCATCCAAGAAAACTTCCACAACCTACCCGCGATCATGAACGGCGGCATCGAACCGATCATCCTCGCGCTCAAAAAAGCCGAGGTCGCAGAGCGTCTTTCGCAATCGTAAGTATGCAAGCTGTTATTCTTGCCGCTGGCAAAGGCGCACGGTTGCGTCCTCTCACACACCAAATCCCCAAACCACTCATCGACATCGCAGGCAAACCGCTCATCGAGTACGTCCTGGAAGCGCTTCCATATTCTGTCGATGAAATTTTTGTTGTCGTGAACCATCTGCGAGAGGATCTCATGGAGCATGTGGGGCCAATGTGGCGCGGCAAGACGATCCGCTGGGTGATCCAAGAACCGCTCACTGGCACGGCCGGCGCAGTGCATCTTGTGCGTGACCAACTCCACGATCCATTTCTTGTCGTGAACGGCGACGACCTGTATCGCAAAGAAGATCTTGAATCGTTAGCCACTCACGATTTGGCTCTCTTGTATTTTGAAACAGACCACGACCTCAAAGCCGGCGCTCAGATTGAGGACGGACGTTTTACAGGACTGGGACCTGGGCGCAACGCCGTGTGTGGCGCCTATGTCCTCAACGATTCTTTTTTTGACGTTGAACCCGTTAAAATCCAGGTGAGTGAGTTCACCGAATACGGGCTTCCACAAACGCTTGTGGATCTTGCAAAAATGCAGGTGATAAAAAGCGTACAAGCAACCTTCTGGATGCCGGTTGGGACCGCA
>JACRJW010000046.1 GCA_016235605.1 Candidatus Uhrbacteria bacterium
CAAATTTGAAAATAACCACTGGGGAGTACTTGCGCCTCCGCTTTTTACAACAAGCACGCCCGTTGCAGGTTTGTCTGAGGAGGTTGTGAAGAAAGCCATGGCACTTCCGGGCGGTACCGCTGTGCAGAATCAGAACCGTGTGACATGGGGCGGGATTATCCGGGAACTTGCGTCCTTTGACGCTGCGTCGGAACCGGAATTAAGAAAAGCGGAAACAGAACGACTGAATAAAATGTTCAATTTCGCAACCATGGAAATCTCCATCAACGGTCCGGCTGCAAGCAGGTCAATGGAAATACGACCGAAGGCTCCGATGGTCGCTTTTTATATTCCCGAAGAGCATCGGAAGGTATTGAACAATATTCCGGGGATACAATTCACTCAGGATGGGAGTAGTTCAGTTCTGCTCACACGCGTTATCATTCCGAACCTAAATCCGGAAACAATGAGCAGAGTTGAGAAAATTTTCCGGGACATTCAGATCCAGGAAAATCGGGAGTACAGAGAAATGTGCACAGAGCGCATTACCTTTATTGCCGGTCTTATCAATGAATTCCAGACACGCTACGGTACCAGCCTTCCCGATGCAAACAGGAAGGCTCTTACAGAAGCGTCCGAGCAATTAACCAAAGTGCTCGGTGATGCGAATGCAACAAATCACGCGTTGTTTACTGCGAGGAGAGCATCGCTGGTTGCAACCGACGCTGCTATTAAACATGGAACGGAGTTCCGTGAAGGTCTGCCAAAATTACGGAGAGACTGGGGGGAGAGATATCTGAGGAATGCTGCTATTGCAGCAAATGACCGTGGTACATTTTGGGAGAAAAGCGTGGCCGGCATCCCCGGGCAAAGAATGTTCATGACGTTCAGCACGGACGGTATGTGGTTGGTAGGTCAGCTAAGAGCCGAAATAATTCCGACGAACCTGCCAACGTGGTATCGTCCGAATGAATTCACGTCGACCACCGGCAGATTCACGAATATTGCGCAGGGTTTGGCATTGATCAATGCAGCCACAGCGTTGCCTTTGGATGTGCCAAGGGCCGATGGCGGGCGAATGAGCCTGACGGCTTCCAGCTGAACTATCCGTACAATACGGTGCGGTCAACTCCGCAAAGCTACTTTTTCTACTAAAATAACAGGATTTATGCCCGATACCACCCAAACCATCGGCACAGGCGGCACCGTGCAGATCCCCCAAATTCCCGACGGGCAGACGGTCTACGACTGGATCATGTCACGGGTCGAGCCGGAGTTGACGACTGCCAACAAAGAAAAATTGCCGGAGCTGTACAACAATGAAACCCCCGAGCAGGCGCAGGTGCGGGCTCAGCGGTATGCGAAAGCTTTCGAAGAATATGATAAGCAGTACGCGCAGTACCGCACTTCACAGGAAAGAACCGTGCACAAATTTCAGCGGTCCGTCATGGCCGGCGTTGAGGCACGCGCGCGCGGACGCGAGGAGGGGGACATGGCGAATGTGGAGGATCAGATTAAAAACGCATAGCAGGGGGGGGCGTTCTGGATGGGGGCAGAACGGAATCGATCTCTTTGCGAAGCCATTATTTCGATGCTCCATATTTTTTCTCATGGAGAGGCTTGTTGCCGGAAGAAATGAGGCTGTAGGATGAGAACCCATGCGAAAGAAAGATGATCAGTCACCGGCGACCAAGAGCGATATACGTATATTGATGGATCAAATTGGTGAATTGTATGATGCCAATAAGCGCTGGAAAGACGAAATTTTGCACTTTTTCGATATACGCCTGGAAGATATCCGTCACGATCTTCTGGGTGTGAATAAAGACAAGATTGAGTCCCATGAAGATCGTATTCGGCGCCTCGAACGTCATGCAGGATTTGCAGCCGTATGAAAAAGAAAGACGACCAGTCACCGGCGACAAAAGCAGATATCAGGATGCTAATGGATCAGATTGGTACGTATTATTTGAAGACAGAAAGCCGTTTCGCCGATGTCTATGATCGTTTTGATAAGATAGATCTTCGTTTTAATGATATAGATAGATGTTTTGAAGATATGAAGCGCTATTTTGATGTCTGTGTGGAAACGATTCGCCACGATCTTCTGGGCGCCAATAAGGACAAAATTGAATCTCACGAAGACCGCATCCGCAGGCTCGAACGGCACGCGGGATTTGCCACCGCTGCCTAGTGTTCGCACCATTCCATAGACCCTTCTGCTCTAGGTCAAAGAGTTGTTTTCTGCTATAATGAGAGGATTTCCTGAATACACACATGCTTCCGTTTTTGCCTCCTATCCATCGGGCGTCCAGAGCACACAGAAGTGCCGAGGCGCGGTTGATTTTCATGACGCCCGGAGGTCCGGAGGCCGGGAATAAAACTGAGGTCGATAATCAGACGCATGAGGCGCTGACGAAACAGATGGAGGCGAGACTCCGCAGCCCCGACGCTGTCCGGCAGGCCATTGAGATGCGCACGGAACAAGCCGCCAAAGCGGCGACCGTGACGCGCGAGTCCGTGCAGAAGGGTGTACAGAACGCAGCCACGGCAGAGTACGGCTCACTGACACAACCGCCCAATGACACGGCCGATGGCAGACAAGCTGCGGTAAAGGCAGTGCAGGACGCATTACAGGGAATTGCAGATGTCGTGCCCAATGGAACCAACGATGGCGTGGTTGTGACACTCCGCGTTCAGCTGGCGCCCGTCGCCGCGGGAACCGAGGCGACTGATGCACAACTCAAGCAGGTGGCTGATAAAGACCGGACCGCGCTGCGTGTGGAGCTGAACACGGCGATGGAGGGGATGCCGGCCAATCTGCGACAGGCGGTGACGACAACTCTCGATTCGCTGACTGCCGAGCAGGTGCAGATGCTGCCGGCTTTTGTGAAAACAATACGTGAAGATGCGAACGGTGCTCTGGCCGTGCGCGTGATTATGAGTCTGACAGCAGAGACGATGGGACAGGATGAGGCGGCGCGGACGAAGACGATCAGCGCTCTTCGCGGAGCTAATGGACAGCCAGTTGCCACCGCGGAACAGGCGGCGGCTATCAGTGCATTCATCGGGAGACTCAACCCCCAGCAGATCGGGCTCATCAGATCGCTGAGTACAGGCATGGCTACTGTTGAAAATCTCCAGGTACAACGCACTGCCGATAAGCAGCTGGTAGAACAGGCGATGAAAGATCTCCCGCGTCCCATGCCCGCGCTTGGGACCGGCGCACGCGCGATGCTGGAAGCAAAGCTGCAGATGAGTGGCTTTGACGTCGAAGCATGCAATCTGGATGCAACGCCGCCGGAATTACGTGTGTTACAAGGAAGGCCGCTTGATCGGGCACTCAATCAATTCATGGGATTCCTCGCTGTGATTTCCGCTCTTGGCGGAGGTAACAGGCGCGAGGCGCAGACGAAGGTGAATGCCACGCCTCTCAGCCCGCTCGAACGTGTTGCTGCCGCCGGACAGAAAGAGGGGAATGATATTATTGCACGGGCAAGTCCCGTCCCGGTTACCCGTCAGGAGACTATCAACGGGACCGAGACGACCGTCTATTTTTTCCAGAGGCCGAGTACCGCCGCAGGAAACGGCACCGAGTTTGGTTTCATCGGAAATCAGTGGCAGTGGAAGACCGCCGGCGCGACGAACAACTGGCACAATGTGAACAGCGGTACCTATATCACAGAGGGTGTTGCAGCTCCTGAGCAGGTCCATCTGACAACCATGAATGCACTTGCCACATCTCTTCGTACTGCCAACAATAATGTCACAGCGGAGAGAAAAAGGACGGTGGAGGCAAATGCAAAAACAATCAGCGATACATTGCGCGGACGCAATATGCGGGCTTCGGTCACGGAGGAGCGCTCTTCTGATGGTCTGGGGCACACGGAGCATGGTATTAAAATTGAATCGACCGCCGCGAATACCGATATTGCCATTCCGGCCGCCGTGCGGACACAACTGGAAACTCTCGGAGCCGGTACGGTAGTTTTTGAAGCCGGTACAGGTGCGAACAATTACCGCAGCGTGACGATCAAAAACATGACGCCGGAGCGCACGACGACGGTGATGGGAATGCTACGGACGCTGCCGAATCCACAGGCGTGATGGTGATATGGAGTGAGCTACACTGTACGCATGCCGGGGTGGCGAAATGGCAGACGCGCCAGCCTTAGGAGCTGGTGGGAGCAATCCCATGGAGGTTCAAGTCCTCTCCCCGGCACCATCAACAACGTTTTTCTTCTCCAATTGTCCCTTTACCGCAGACACAAGCTTCTTCACGGTTCTACCCATCTCTATCTCCTTCTCGAACTTGTTTGGGTTGAAGCGGAAGAACACATCACCCGAGACCTTCCAGCGATTGTGCACCTTGCGCCTGCGCATCTCGACGCGGTCCACGAAGATTTGGCAGATGATCTTCTTCTGCCTCCTGTCATAGTCCTTGAGGCGGTGCTTCACCTGCTCTGAGGCTTCCTTAAGCTTTGCGATTTCGATTTCCTTGGCGCTGATGATGGAGAGCTGATCCTCGATGTCCTGCATCTGGCTTTCGATCTCGACGTGTTTCTTGTTCCGTTCCGCAACCTTCTCTTCCATCTTCTCCTGCGCATACGCACCCTCTTCGTACGCATTCTCGATGCGCTCGATGGAGAGTTCGTTATTGGCTTTATGTTCGCGCAGCATCATCAGTTGTTGTTGGAGCTTCTCAATACGGGTCGGGTCTGCTTCCCGTTTCAGGTATTGCTCGATGAAAATTTCAGGGTTCGTGAGCGCCTCGATGATTTTCTCCCACACGAAGTCCTCCATCTGCTGCCCTGCAATTTCGAAGACGGGATAGTGCTTGCCGCCCTTATCGAACTGCTTGCGGCGATAGCTGAAGCCTCCCTTGAAACGCTTGGCTCCCACAAAGCGCTTGGGCCTTTCGAGGTCCATATCTACGAGTTTTCCGCTCAGAAGGTAATCCGTGCCAGCCATGTTACTCACACGCCTCTTACGCGCTTCCTGCGCTTGCAGGAAGGTGAACTCGGAGACACTGGCCGGAATGGCCACGATAGTCCATTGATGCTCAGGGAGAAGGTTATTCAGCTCATCGGTTCTGTTCGCTACGAATTCACCACGGTAAAGAGGGTTTGTAACGATGTTGCGAACCATGACGTGTGTCCACTGTGGACTCGCTTTCTTCAGTCGCTTGTGATTGGTTTTCGGTACTTTGAGATCATTGAGCTTCCCTGCAACCTGCCCGTCGCCCAGTTCCTCATAGACGTACCACTCGTACATCTGTTTGACCCACTTTTTCTCCTCGGGAATGAGGATGAGCCTGCTGCCCTTTCCATGGTCATTGGAGACCTTCTTGTATCCATAGGGAATGCTCGTACCTGTGAAGTTTCCCATCTCCGTAGAGGCAATGCGTCCCATCTGCGTACGCCCCTTGATCAGTTCTCTCTCGAACTGCGCGATGGCTCCGAAAATCTGGAAGATGAGATTGCCGATGGGTCCACGGAAATCAATGTTCTCCTGAATGGAGATGAAACTTACTTCATTCTTCTGGAACTCCTCGAAAATCATGAGCAGATGCTTCAGGCTGCGTGAGAGACGATCAATCTTCCATACGAGCACGGCGTCGTACTTCCCTGCGCGTACGTCCTCTCGTAAGCGGTTCAACCCCTCACGGTTGAGATCACTGCCCGTGTGCACGTCCGTGTAGAGCCACTGTGGCTTCGTTTGCAACCCCAGCGTCTCATTCTTCTCTACATAGTCATTCAAGTGCTTCTCCTGCGCTTCCAAACCGTAGCCCTCAATCTTCTGCTCCTGCGTTGAAACGCGTATGTAGATGGCTACACGGCGCTTCTCCCTGTTTGGACCGAGGACTGACATGCCGTAATTCTATCCCACTCTGATGCAAACTCAACCAGAGATAGTCATTGTTGTTGTATCCCATCGAAAACGCCCGTATATGCGAGCGCTAACGTGATATCCTCAATGGCGTCTGAAGGATTCTCGTCGGGGTAGTGCGCCCTGAGCGTGAGGTCCAGAGGACACCGTAGTCTGTGCCGTTTCTGACTGCTTTCTTTGGACATCGCAAAGTGCGCCCGCGCGTCCTGAGGGACGTGTGGTTTCGGTAAGGAAGTAGATGATGTGAGCCGCAGTATTGCACCTCGACTTTTCCGCGTCAACTGGCGGCAAAATTCGACTCCCTTTGATCAAGAATGCGAACTTTGTATCACTTTGCACTTCCTACCATGTGCTCGATCTTCCACATGGTACGCAGATAGATGGGGTGAAGCTCTTCCATGAGCTTCATGCCAAACAGTCCAAGCTCAAAGACATTCTCCTCCGCTCGCTTCTGTACCTTCGGGTCGGGAGACTCTGTATCTTTGCATTCTGCGATGACGAAATCGGCGATCAGTTCAAAGAGAGGCGCGATCTGATCGAATGCGTGCGGCTCCATAGCCGCATCACCCTCACGCAATTTCTTCAGAAGTTTCTGCTTCTGTGCCTTGGTTAGCTTCTTGGGAGTATGCATACACACATTATACCAGTGCTCATCACGATGGATTGCATACCACACACGCCTTGCACCTTTTCTCTGCCTCTTCCTCCTTCGCCCATGCTGCTCTCGCCTCTTCAATCGTCTCATATCGCTCTGCATCTTGTAGGCGACCTGCCTCTTCCAGTTCCTCAATCGTCACGACGTTCTGCGGCTTCTCTTCCTTCACCATGCGCCCGTATTCCTCAGGGCATCGCCTCTCAAGCCACCATGCAGCCGCCTGCCAGCTCTTGTCTGAGGCTTTCAGGATCGTTTGGATGCGTGCCACCTTGCACTCCGCCTCTGCCTTTTTTATAGCCACAGAAAACACAGATTTCTCTTCCTGCCACGTGCGGAAGGTTTCGTAGCTGATTCCCTCCATCGCACAGGCGTCCTTGTAGTTACAGCCCTTTTTGAGCCATTGGCAGAGGGCTGATTGCATCTGAGGGCTGTACTTGGATTTCCTGCCACTCTTGCTTTGATTTGCTGGCATACAGTTAAAAGTGCTTCATCCAATGTTTGATCAATGCCTTACTCTCTTTTGCCGACCTACGAATCGTGATCTTGCACTTCGAACGCATTTTGAAGATGTCGGAAAAAAGCTCAGGCTCGAACTCTTCAACGGACTGCACCGTCTGAAAGAAGAACTGGAAATTGCGAGAGATCACATCGGGGAAAATGCACTCGACTATATGCTCTCCACACACCCAAAGGGCATATCCTTCCTTCAAGAATGGCGAATCCGTAGTGATCGCTGATCGAAAGCCTTTTACGGATACCCTTTTGTTTCCATACTTGTCCAAAAAAGTATCGTTGCCGTAGAGCATCTGCACATTGATGCCCTCACTCACGAGGCTTTTGTATAAACGCGTCTCCGTTTCTCTCATTCCCAGTACATACCACGGATGAGAGTCATATACGTACCATGTTCGATCTTCCGTGAAATCTTTGAGCTTGATGAGCAGGTGATTCCAAATAGGATCTAGGCCGATGAGGGACTCCGCATAGAACTCGCGTCTTTCATCATCCTTTAGAGGAAGATTGATCGTCGCTTCTTCTGCGGTCAGATAGGTGCGCTTCGCTGCTTCGACAAAATGCGTGAGGTGTGAGAGCCAAACTAAATTGAGCAGGAGCTTCCCCTGCGTTTTGATGAGCATTTGTGCATCCAACATCTTTCCGATTGTCTTGTAGAGGTTTTGCACTGACAGTTTCAAGCCATAGTCCTTTTTGAGCTTTGCATGGAGATCGGCAACGCTGATGCCTTGTTGCTCTGTAAGGACTTCCAAGATTGTGCTCTGAAGAGGATGGAGGGGGTTGAAAGTAGCCATTTTTTCTACGAATTGTTCATTCTCCGAAATGGAGAAAATACAATCATATTATAGCATCTCAGTTGAATAAATCCCATTTTTGTTATAAAAACATACATTGCATGATTGAGCAAGAAACCGCCAGCATCGGCTTTGGGAGCGGTTATGGAAAGTTGTTGAAACAGCGGGGCTTAAATCGCCTTCAGGAGGCTCCTGATGCGACGATCCATCGAGAAATTGCGGCTATAACGGCAAGAGTGCTGCGTACGTGTGGTGCCGTCCTCACTGGAGATACTGAAGATCAATTGGAAGCGACCAAGCCATTCGATATGTACTCGATGATTAGCAGTTGTCTGTACCGACTCAGCATCGCTGCAATGCCTTCTCAGTCGCGTGATCTTGTTGATCGGGGACACGATGAAATACAAACGATGAAAGATGCATTGGCATCCATTCTTAGGCACGATGTTCTGAACCTACCCGATCATAAAGTCATCCTCAGCCCGAACGGTTCTTCAGCGAATCGTCTCTCACTGGAAATCGCCCGTGAACTCACGAAGCGCAGCAAGGTATTGGTATCCCATCTTGGTCACGTTTCGATTAAACAAGCGTGCAGGACACTAGGAATGCAAATAATAGAGTTGGAATATGACGTTCTTGATGACAAATCTCTCACAAAAGCGACGACAACCGCGCTCGATCAGAACAAGGATATTGCTGCTCTCGTCCTTACAACGCCCGACAGTCGTTTGGGAGTTATAGAATCGGTAGATGATGCAGTGCTGCAACGATGTCGTGAACTTGGCATCAGAGTGCATGTAGATGCTGCCTATGGAGGTTTATGGTTCTCAGCATCTTCCAAAGGTAATCCCACAATGCGTCACTTGCTGGAATCTCCGTATGCAGACTCGATCACAGCCGACCCGCACAAGTTTGTCGGTGTTCCAAATTGTGGCGCACTCTTCCTACGACAGCCAAGTGACCTTCAGGTTCTCGGTGATGCAGAGGTGCCCTACTTTGAAGCAGCAGATGAGAGCGCGTTTGGAACTACACAGAAACCCGATGGAGCGCTTACGGCGCTGTTCCATCTACATGAACTCGGCAAAGAAGGCGTGCGAAAGAGAGCAGACGATTGCTTTGCGAAGGCGAAAGAATTAGAGGCCATGCTTGCAGCAAACGGCTTCAGTACCATCACGCCTGTGCAGAGCGGCATAGTTCCCATCCGTCTCAATTCAAGCGAGCAAGTAGATCATGTGCAGAAAGAATTGGAGAGACATGGGTTCCAAGTGTCTGCAATCAAGATACAGCCTGCAAATCTCGCTCCGCAGTTTGGCGTGCGTGTAGTCATCACACCACGTCCGTATTTCACGACAGAAATCCTGCAATCCTTCGTGGAAGTTCTTCGTCAGGTTAAGATAGATACATGACGCCGCGCTCACCTTCCTTGCCAGCTCCTAAAACTCTCGAAGATTCAGCAAAATACTACGCACAACTTTTCGCTGAGTGTTTCCAAGATACGCAGGACTTAATGCGACTGTATATGGCGAAGCGAGAGGAAATAAGAAAGAAAAATCCAATATGGATAGCAGGAACAATGGAAGAGAAGTTTGACCGAGTTGATGCCCGAGTAGGTATATTCACCAAGCAAGTGAATAATCTGATTACTACGGGTTTCCATCATGTTCTGTACAACAAGAGTCTCTGCGACATCAATTGGTTGAAGGCAAATATCCATGCGAATTACAGTTCGCATCTCAGTGTCATGGAAAAACAATTTGATAATTGTTTTAAGTTCGTCGCTCAACAATGTTTTCAGTCAATGTTTCATTTGATGGAAAGCTCCTTTCGAGTATTCATAAAGCACCTGCATCCAAATGGAATAATACTCGCAACAGGAAAATTTCAGCCCATTTACTCGGCCTTATTTAAACGACTCAACATCAAAGATCGCCAAGAGCGTATTAAACTTATGGAATTTATGAGCGCAATCAGAAATACAATGCACAACAATTGGTACTACATGCCGCCATCTTCAAAACCGAAAGAGAGAGCACTAATTTTCAAGATAGGTCCATTCAGCCTGTTTTGGAACAAATCGAAATTGATAGAACAAGCCGAAATGAAAGAATTCGATTACAAAGGAAAGAGTTACAAATTGATTCCAAATGAATCCATAAATTTCATTACTTGGAAAATGATAATGGCTTTTGCCAAAGACCTACTTGAGATATTTGATGAAATAGTAAGTCACAAGGATGTAATTTCCATTCCTGAAATTATTGAAGAAAGGTTTCCATCAGATGAATAAGCCTTCACTATTCTTAATATATCTATCTCCTCTATCGCGCTAATAGCTCTCTGTCCGAATTCTGTCTCTCCTCTGAAACCATACTCAACTCCCTCACTACGACCTTCTCATAGCCTTTCGCAAACTTCCCGTAATGCACCAGTTGGACCTTTTTCTCTAGCACTATGGGAATATGGAACAGTAAATATCTACTCGGCGGTCTCGCACCATTCGACTCGCAGCCGCGGAGCGGCATTGCTCGCTCATGGTCCTCGCCTGCAGGCTCGGGCCATTCTTAAAATGTCATCCTGCCTGCCCGTCCGTAGCTCGCAAGCGAAGGTGGGAGCGGCGACGAAGGACTCTCCTCATTCCCCCCGCAGCCACTTCTCCGCCCCCTTCATTTTTTCTTCGGCTTCAATTTTTTGCTCCAGCGTTTTCTGCCGGACGTATTCCTGCTCCTCCCCTGCGGCTGAGGCCGCCTCGCGGATCAGGTGATCGCGTTCTTCTTCCGCCGTACGGATCGCCGTCGCGGCCTCTTCCTCGATGGCCGCCATTTCCCGCGTGTACTGTGCGTTGGCATCGGTGATGGTAGGCCCTGCATCAGCTTCGTCCGGCAGCGCTTCATCGGGCGCTCCTGTGGTCAGGGTTGCATCCACGCGCGCATCCACTTCTTTCTTCGCCGTCACCCCCTTCTTACTCATCTGCGCTTTCTTCTGTTCAGCAGTGCGCTTCGCCTCTGCGATCAGCCGCTCATTTTCCATCACAAAAAAGTGACGGTCCCGCTCAAGTGACTCGTCGATCTCGAGCATTTCGCGTTTGTATTCGGACTGCAGGCGCATCGCCGACTGCCCCTCCGCGACGTGTGCCAGACGGTCGCCCTTGTCCCGCTCCGTTGCTTTCTTCACTGCATCCACGCGCGCATCCACTTCTTTCTTCGCCGTCACCCCCTTCTTACTCATCTGCGCTTTCTTCTGTTCAGCAGTGCGCTTCGCCTCTGCGATCAGCCGCTCATTTTCCATCA
>JACRJW010000005.1 GCA_016235605.1 Candidatus Uhrbacteria bacterium
AATGTGAAGGCGTATTGGCACAGCGTTTAGGGTCGTCCCATCTCCGCTTCCACCATGCGTTTGACCAGTTCGGAGAAGGTAACCGATGGTTGCCACCCCAGGAGCGTTTTGGCTTTGGTGTAATTCCCCAAGATCATGTCGACTTCGGCTGGTCGAAAATATTGAGGGTCGATCGCGACAAGTGTTTTTCCTGTTTGTGGGTTCACACCCAGCTCTTGTGTCCCTTCTCCCTGCCAGACGATTTCCATCTGGGCGACCCCAAACGCCTCCGTGACAAATTCACGGACGCTGTGGTTTTCTCCGGTCGCGAGGACAAAATCATCTGCGAACCCATGTTGAAGAATCATCCACATCCCTTTGGCGTAGTCGCCAGCAAATCCCCAATCGCGTTTGGCGTCGAGGTTCCCGATCATGAGTGGTTCGATTCCTCCCTTTGTCAGATGAGCGACGGCTCGCACAATCTTTCTGGTCACGAACTCTTTTCCACGGTGCTCCGATTCGTGGTTGAACAAGATACCGTTGCTCATAAAAAGCTGGTACGCCTCCCGATAGTTTTTCACCGTCCAAAATCCAGCGAGTTTTGATACGCCGTAAGGACTACGCGGATAGAAAGGGGTCTGCTCGTTTTGTGGAGTCTGCTGTGCCTTGCCGTAAAGTTCCGATGTGGCGGCGAAATAGAATTTTGTATGTTTGGAAAACTCTTTGATCGCGTTGACGAAGTTGAGTGTTCCTTCGATATTGGTTTTGTATGTCAGACTAGGATTGGTGAAACTCGCTCCGACAAAACTTTGTGCGGCCAGGTGATAAATTTCGTCGAACTGGTGTTCGCGGACGACTGATTCAACAATCGTATGGTCGATGACGTCTCCCCAGTGGATCGTGATTCGATTGAGCTCCTCCTTATTGAGCTCGTGCAAGTTTCCCAGTGACGCGGCACTGTTGCGACGGACAAATCCGTGCACCTCATATCCAACGCTCAAGAGCCATCGTGAAAGAAAGAAACCATCTTGTCCCGTGATTCCCGTGATGAGAGCTTTTTTCATAATTCGACGAGCTCACTACTTCGTAAAAGAGGTTCGTACAGTTCCTCCCAGTATCGATCGATTAAAACCGTCCAGTCAAATCGCTTCACTTCCTGCAGGCTATTTGCGATAAGATACTCACGCAGGGCTTGATTCGTGAAGATTTGAGAGACGTGTGCCGTCAGCTTATCACGATCTTCGATATCAGCAAGAAGAGCCGTTTGACCATCGAGAGCGACGTCCTTGACCATGCCGACTCGCGTACTTATAAGAGGCACACCTGTGACCCAGGATTCCAAAAGTGCCATCGGAACACCCTCGGTCCTCGAGGAAATCAGATAGACGTCTAGGGCTTGATAGAGGGTATTTACATCTGCGTATGCGCTCACGAATCGATGTGTGAATGGGATGTTGGCGCGTGTGAGGCGATCCTTCACGTACCCACGGGAAGGGCCACTCAGGAGCACATGCACAGGGAGCTCTTTGGCGACACGCTCTACGACGTCACAGAACACATCCGGCCCCTTGATCCATTTCGGGTTCATCCCAGCCCCCCATCCGTCGCCATCTTTTTGGAATGAGCCGATCACGAAGGCGTTCTCTGGAATCCCAAGCTCGGCTCGGATGCGTTTTCGTTCCGGCATTGGGGCAGAGGTAAACATTGCAAGGTCAATGCCCATGGGGATCACTCGGATCTTTTCTTGGGGGAATCCGTGTTGAATTAAGATCGCTTTGGTCGTTTGGGCGGTTGTGTGAAGAAGATCAATGCGCGAGGCAATCTGATCCATCTGTTTGAGGCGCGGGTCATCTTGGTTTACGTGGTACCAGGTTTGAATCACTTTGTTGTGGCGAAATTTTTTTGGAACGGGAACAGAATTGAAGTGGAGCACCTTGCCGGAGAAAAAATAAAAAAACGGGGTCACACGAACCCGAGCCAGATTTTTTTCTGACAGGGAATGGGCAAGAGATTTGGCAACTTCGTTGATCACCCAATCATGACCGTCCGTGACGATCTGAATCTCCTCGGGTCGGAACACGTTGGGAAGACTCCTCGTCCAGTTTGATCCCGTACGCCAGATTTTGTCGGTGAGCCTGTTCATACGTTGGAAGAATCAGCACGGACGACTGCCCAGATTTCACCAAACTGAATTGAAGAAGACGCCACGGTGAATCCCGCTTCCTGAAGTTCGGCCATGAAGCTCGAAAACGTGTACTCGGTGAAGTGAGTCGTGTCTAGCCGGTATTCGACGCCGAGTTCCTTTTTGTAGAGCGTGATCCAGTCTCGGTCGATCATGGGGACTCGAATCAGGAACAGGGGAGCGAGGTGCTTGATCGATCTAAGAAAGACATCCCGGTGTTCTATATGCTCAAGGACATTGGAGAGCACAACCACGTCGAAGGGTTCCTGCTCAGGCAAGGTGGTTGCGTCGGCGATTTGGTAGCTGAGGTTGGGGGCGGCGAAACGACCGCGCCATGAGGCTTGATGCTTGGGATTGAGGTCGATCCCAACCACACGTCTGGCTTTCTTTGCCAGATCAAACGCGAGCGCACCGTTGCCACAACCGATGTCCAGGACCACATCGTCTGAAGAAATGTGGTCGAGAAAAAATTGGTGGTAGTTCATCAGGCGATGTTTTGGATGCAAGCCCCCCTCGGCCTTGATGGCGAGTTTGCTCGCAAGTTTGTAACTCAGGTTGTGCAACTGGAGAGCCAGCCGTACGAGAAATGTATACATAGTCAGCTGGTCTTTCTAAAAACAAGGAGCGTCATGTGACCCGTCCATCTACCCAAGAGGATGGTGAGTAGGAGGCGAAATCCACGAGCCACAAAGTGCTTGCTCTTGTAGAGTTTTTGAAGCGGGTGGTGGAGAAAAGGGAGTTCGTCCTTGAGTCCCTTGAGAGCATCGTACAAGTAGGTTTCGATAAGCTCAAATCCTTGTCCGGCAAGTTTTTGGGAGACGAGCTTCTGGTCGAGCATGAATTCGTAAAAGTCGTTTTTGTGTGTTGATGAGCTCAGGAGTGGATAGAGATTCAGGCGTGTTTTGAGCTTTCGCAGGGGCGACATCACAGGAAACGAGAGGAAAAAAATTCCGCCAGGCTTGAGGACGCGATGTGCTTCCTGGGT
>JACRJW010000045.1 GCA_016235605.1 Candidatus Uhrbacteria bacterium
ATTCAGTGAAAAGAAGCACGACATCGAACGGCACATCGCAAAAGTTTTAGAAGCAGTACATCTCAAGGCCCCGCACGACAAAAAGGTGAAGACTTTTTCCGGCGGACAGAAAGCACGCCTGCTCCTCGCCTTCGCACTCATTCAGGAGCCCGATATCCTGCTTCTTGATGAACCAACGAATAATCTGGATGCGCAGGGAATCGATCATCTGACACAATTTCTCATCGAGTACGAAAAAACCTGTATCGTCATCTCCCACGACGCCGCATTTTTGAACAGCTTCACCCACGGCGTCCTCCACCTCGACAACTTCACCCACAAAGTGCAGCAGTTCGTCGGCGACTACTTCGATGTCGTAGAGGAAATTCAGGCGCAGATCGAACGCGAGCAGCGCCAGAACGTCCGCATGGAGAAGGAAATCCAGACGCAGAAGGACAAGATCAACTTCTTCTCCCACAAAGGCGGAAAAATGCGCAAACTCGCAAGCAAAATGCGCTCTGCCGTCGAGGAAGCCGAGGAAAATAAGATCGATGTGCGCAAAGAAGACAAAACAATCCCCCCTTTCACCATCGACATCACCGAATGCAGCAAACCGTTGGTCCAGATCACCTCTGTCACCGTCATCAAAGACCACAAGCCCGTGAAGAAAAACGTGCAGGTGACGGTGCGCAAACGTCATCGCGTCCTCATCACCGGTCCCAACGGCATCGGTAAGACGTCGCTGCTGGAAGCGATGGCCCTCGGCAAAGAAAAGGGAGCTGTGATTACGCCGGAAGTGAAAGTCGGCTATTACCGGCAGGATTTCTCCGGTCTCCCGATGGACAAAACCGTCTACGACACGCTCGCGGAAGCAATGGAAAAACCGGACAACCAGTACGTCTACGCCACCGCCGCCCGCTTCCTTCTCCCCGGCGACAAAGTGCAGAGCAAAGTGGGGTCACTCTCGGAAGGACAGAAAGGACTCCTGTGTTTCGCACGCTTCATGCTCCAGAAACCAACGCTTCTGATCCTCGATGAACCGACGAACCACATCAACTTCCGCCACATCCCCGTCATCGCACAGGCACTCAACGAATATGAGGGCGGAATGATCCTCGTCAGTCATGATCATGATTTTGTGTCGCAGATTGAAATGAGTGAGGAGCTGGATTTGGGAGCTCTCTAAAATCAGTAAATCTCCTTCAAATAACACTCTTCACAATACACAATCTCCGGCCGGTCCGGTGAGTATGTCGTCTCCATTTCTTTCGAGCAGTGCATACACGGGCGCGTCCAGAGTGTATGAGGATTTCTGAGTGCGATACGTTCCTTATACCTCTGGTCAGGACACCTGCGGGGAACCGGAAGATGCATCTGTCTGTAAAATTTCAGTTCCTGCGGGATGATTTTGTACGATTTTCCGGTCACCTCGCACGTAAGGACCTGTGAGGTAATATCATCCGGAACATCGCTAATTTCAGCCGGAATCTCATACGTTTTGTCTGATTTTTGCGGAACTTTACTTTCCTCATGCCACTTCCAGCCGCGCTTCAGCGCCGTTTCGCGGTCGATCAGATGCTCGATGTATCCTGCCGTTTCGTTGAAACCGAAAGGAGAATATTTCGCTGGAAAGTAATTGCCCCATTCACCGGTCTTTCTCATATGATCGATGATCTTCGGCACAAGAGCTTCACATTCTTCCTTCGTGTACTGCTTATTGAAAATGCAATACGAGTGTTTCTTCATACCGATGCATCCGAAGAGATCAGAACTGTTGAAACAACTGGTGACGTAGATGCAATTCTTGTCGTACCAGGAAAAATTACCGAAGAGGACGTGGTAATTTTTCACGAGATTGGTGCTGTGATACTGCAGCTCGCAGTTGTTGCAGAAATTCGTATCCATACAGAACCGGATCCCCTCGCAGAAGGAACAGTACCGGCAACCTTCGGCATCTTTGACGATGAAGACATCGCTGCACTTCTTGCAGTCGATCAGGTGATCCCCTCTGCTCTCTTCGCAGTTGATGGTATCGACGGCCCGATGCGGCTGCGTTTTTTTGAATTCCTGATAGCGGGCAACCGCTGCAGGCATGTCCTGCATCAGAGCATGCATCTTCTTCTCATACTCTTTTTTCTCAAACGCTTCATTGAAGATGTGGTACTTCTTGTTCCGCAGATTCACGCACCCGAAGCAATCGTCGCATCCGCTGCAGTACGAGCACAGAGTGAGGCCGCTCGACAGGTGGCACTGGAGGCAATGCCGGCAGTTGTAGAGCTTTTTGGAAAAGCTGACCTCGTAACACAGTTCACACTCGTAGGGATCGTAGCAATCGCAGATATTTTTACAGCGCGAGGAGCGATAACTGTAGAGGGCGTCCTCACTGCCGATGGTTCCGACAACAAGATAGCAATTTTTGTTCTCGCCGGAGTAATTGGTGTACTCGCAATTTTCGCTGTTGGGATTATGAATCGAGGCACGCGGTACCGCGAGGCTGAGCTCCTGCCATTGTTCAAAGAACGGACGCGAAAAATCAAATTCCCGGCCGTACGCAAGAGGATCGAACCGGTCGCTCCACCACTCGCTCTGTTCGTAGACGATGTAAGGCTTATCCGGCGAATAAATAGACACAATCTTTTTGCCCGTCAGATCACATTCACGATGGTACAGGCTCCACTCATTCCGGAACGATAATCTCTGCTGTTCACGACACGGCGGGCAGAGAACCGGAGGCGGAATCAGTTCCTTTTTACCTGCGAAAACAGGTGAAACATTGTCGATAAACGCAAGATCACTGTCACTGATCTCAAAACTGCCTTTGCACTGTTCGCATGAGCGCTGCATAGGGAAAAGTATACCGGACAAACTCTTTTTTAATACTGATTACGATCACTCACCGCCCGAATCCCAACCGTTTCCTATAGACCGCGAAGAGCAGAAAGGTGTTTGCGATCACTAAGTAAATCTGAAATGCGGAGTTCTCGATATCCCAACGAGGAATGGAGGGGATGATGAGAAGAACACCGACGAAACTTGCGATGTAGGTGACGCCCGTCTCGGTTTCTGGAAATTGCCATGCTTTGCGAATCGTCGGAAGCGACGCGAATCCGTCTCCGATGGCTGCGAGCAAAATTGCAGTCCGCGGAGAATCGATCGCAGCCCAGACGATGAGTGCGAAGACGGAACAGGCACCGCAGAGAACATCGAACAGGGTCAGCTTCCAGTAACTCTGCCGGTTGAGGAAGGAAGCAAGAAAAACGAGTAAGGGGAGAAAGCCCGCGAGAAAAATACGGACGGTGGCCCAGGGATCAGCATGTGCATACAGAGCGGCAGCCGTTCCGATGAGTGGTGCGAGTGCCCACATGGACCATGAGACGCGGTTGGGTTTTGATTTTCCGGAGAGCGTATCACGGATGTACGCATACGATCCGGCGATGCTGATGAGCACGCTAAGGATGACGAGGGAGTGCGTAAAATTCATTGCATCAATGGTACTCTTCTCTTTGATCACACGTCCGGAATGCAGTATTCTTGCTTTGCCTTAACGTTCTTTGGCTCTCCGGCGGGTGTAGTACAATGGTAGTACGTCAGCCTTCCAAGCTGAACACACGGGTTCGATTCCCGTCACCCGCTCCAGACTTCACTTCTCTTTATATGGAAAAGTCCTGCCAGCAGTGCAAGAAGATGTTTGAGATCACGCAGGATGATCTTGGATTCTACGAACGTCTGGAGGTGCCGACTCCGACGTGGTGTCCGCCGTGCAGGGAAATGCGGCGGATGGCGTGGTACACGGAACGTTACCTCTACCCGCGACAATGCGATCTGTGCAGTAAAAATATCGTTTCCCAATTTGCACCGGAGAACCCGCGGCCGCAGTATTGTTTCCAGTGCTGGTGGGGCGACACGTGGGATGCGCTGTCCTACGGCCGCGATTACGATCCGAAGCGATCATTCTTTGAACAGTTCCATGAGCTGGAGCTCAGCGTGCCGCATGCGTGCACCAGCAATGACTCCATGAACGTGAACAGCGAATACACCCATCAGGCCGGACACAATAAAAATTGCTACCTCATCTTCCATGCGTCGTATAACGAGGACTGCTACTACGGGTACGGCGTGAAGAATGTGAAGAACTGCATGGACGTGCATTACTGTCACAAGGGGTCGGAACTCTGCTACGAATGCGTCGATGTCGAAGGGTGTTACGGGCTTTCGTGGTGTCAGGATTGTCAGAACTGCTCCGGGAGCGCCTTCATTCAGGATTGCATCGGATGCAATGACTGTTTCCTCTGCATCGGACTGCGCAATAAGCGTCACTGCATCCTCAACGAACAACTGAGTCCTGAGGAATATGCAAAGCGCCGCGAAGAAATGCCGGTCAGCTCGTGGTCGGTCGTCCGGACACTCAAACAGCGGTTCAAAGAGTTGCAGATGAAGCATCACTGGAAATGTCTCCGGACCGAAATGACCGAAAATTCGACGGGCAATTACCTCTACCGCGCGCGCAATGCGAAGCAGTGTTTTGACTGCAGCGATATTGAGGAATGCGCGTACTGCAGTCAGCTCCAGTTAAACAGCCGCTTCTGCTACGACATTTTTGAATTCGGGATCGGCATCGAGCGTTGCTACGAAACAACCGGGGTGGGATACAGCAGTTACGACATCGCCTTCTGCGTCTCATGCATGGAAAGTTCAGCGCGATTGCAGTACTGCATTGACTGTTTTACATCATCGGATTGTTTCGGATGTACCCAGGTGAAGCGTGGAAAATTCTGCATCCTGAACAAGAAATACACGGAGCCTGAATATCACGTGCTTCGAAAAACAATCATCGAAAACATGAAACGGCACGGTGAATACGGTGAGTTTTTCCCGATGCAAAATAGTTTCACCGGATACAACGAATCAACGGCACAGTGGTGGTACCCGAAGACCAAAGAGGAAGCACTGCAATCGGGGTGGCCATGGGAAGACAATCTGCCGCGGACCGAAGGGAAGGAGACACTGGATACGATTCCGGACGACATTAAAGACGTAGAGGATTCCGTCCTCCGGAAAATTCTGCGTTGTGAAATGTGCGCTAAGAATTACAAAATCATTCCGCAGGAACTGGCGTTCTACCGCGACCGCAGTCTCCCGTTGCCGCGCCGGTGCTTCGACTGCCGCCGCATGGACCGCATGGCACAGCGAAATACCCGCCAACTCTGGACGCGGCCGTGTATGAACTGTGTAAAGGAAATGCAGACGACGTATGCGCCTGATCGCCCGGAGATCGTATATTGTGAACAGTGCTATCTCAGTGAGGTCTATTAACTCCAGACATATATCGCACCTATGAAAAAGCAAAAACTGGTATCGATTCACGGCGGCCACAGCGGAGAATTTTGCAATCACGCGGAAGACACGCTGGAGGAGGTCATTCAAACTTACATCGCAAAAGGTTTCAGCTGGGTCGGGATTACGGATCATGCTCCTCCGCCTGATGACCGGTTTCTCGATGCAGGTGAGAGAAAAGCGGGACAGAGTGCGCAGGAGCTTCAGGAAAGATTCGGCCGCTACATGCAAAGCTGCAGATCTCTGCAGGAGAAATACGTCGGCCGTATCACGGTGCTTGTTGGATTTGAGGGAGAGGGGTACACAGGCTACAAAGAACATACGAAAGCACTGCTGCAAAAATATAAGCCCGATTACTTCATCGGTTCCGTGCATCATGTGCGCGATGAATTTTTTGACGCGGGTGAGGAACAATACGCTTCCATTGCATCGAAACTCGGCGGTGTTGTTCCGATGTACTGTGAATATTTTGATACACAGTATAGTCAGATAGAGGCGCTGAAGCCTCCGGTCATCGGGCATTTCGATTACATCCGTATCTCCGACCCGCACTACGCGGACACGCTGCAACATCCGGATGTGAAACAGCGCATCGAAAGAAATCTGGAGAGTATCCGCGCATACGGACTCATCATGGACTTCAATGTCTCCCCTCTCTGGGGAGGAGGAACGGAACCTTTCCCGTCAGGATGGATTCTCAAACGTGCATGCGAGCTCGGAATCCGCGTGATCCCCGGCGATGACTCACACGGCACAAAGACAGTGGGGCTACGGATTGAGGACGGGATCAAAATTCTCAAAGAAACAGGATTTGATACGGACTTTCCCGTGCCGCAATTCGCAGAGAGATACTGAGATCCGGCCGAAGGAGAAGGTATACTGCTCTGCGATGCTCAGGCACTGCCGCCACTGCCAATCAGAATTCGAGGTCACAGATGATGACCTTGCGCTGCTGGAGAAACTGTCTCCTGCATTCGGGGAGAAGAAGGAATTGATACCGCCGCCTCTGCTCTGTCCGAATTGCAGACAGCAACGAAGAATGAGCTTCCGCAATGAGCGCCATCTCTACCGCCGCAAGTGTGACGTGACCGGTAAAGACATCGTGTCCGTTTTTTCACCGGACAATCCCTACAAAGTCTGCGAGAAAAATCACTGGTACAGCGACGCGTTCGACGCGCTGAGCTACGGCAGAGAATATGAAGCAGGTGTTCCGTTCTTTGCGCAATTTCAGAAGCTGGCTCTGGAGACTCCCCTACCGTCGCTACGGATAGAGAATTCGGAAAACTGCGAATTTAATAATGATCTGAGCGACTCCAAAGACTGTTACATGTGCGCCCGCACGCATCAGTGTCAGGACATGCTCTATACCTACCGCGGCAACACCTCGAACGACTGTGCGGACTGCATGCAGGTGACAAAGTGCGCGTACCTCTATGAATGTGTCGAATGTCAGCAGTGTCAGGACAGTCGCTACCTATTTTTCTGTACTGAATGTTCGTCGTCCGCATTCCTTCTCGATTGCCGCAGCTGCACGGACTGTTTCATGTGCTGCAATTTACGGAACAAACACCACTGCTTCCTGAATGAGCAGCTGACAAAGGAACAGTATGAAGCGAAGCTGAAGGAGTTCGATTTCGGATCAGCGAAAATGGTGCAACTCGCGCAGAGGATGTATCTCGATATACGGAAAAAAGCGATCCGCCGCGCGCTATTAATAAATAACTGCGAAAACTGCACCGGAGATAATCTGAGTGGCTGCAAAAATTGTTTCGGCTGCTTCAGCGCACAAAAATGCACGGACAGCCGGTACCTGTGGGACGTGAAACTCCATCACGACTCAATGGACGAATACAGCGGCGGGCGCGACAGCGAGCTGATGTACGAAACGACGTCAGGTTCGGGCTCGTACGGCACCGCGTGGTGTGTGCGGGCATCGGATTCGCAAAACGTCCTGTACTCCTTTTACATCAGCAACTGCAAAAATCTCTTCGGGTGCGTCGGATTGCAGCGCAAGCAGTACTGCATTCTGAATAAAGAATACGCAAAAGAGGAATACGAGAAGCATGTGCCGAAGATTATCGCGCAGATGAAGAAAGACGGTGAGTACGGCGAGTTTTTTCCTGCAACACTTTCACCCTTTGCCTACAATGAAACCGCGGCACAGGAATATTTTCCATTGGATGAAGCGCAGGCGGCGGATCTTGGCTACCGGTGGCAGGCCGGTGATACACGGAGGCGTGGGGAACGTTCAGTAGACATTCTGGATACGATCGACGATGTAACAGACGACATCACGAAGCAGGTGCTTTGCTGCGAAGAATGTCAGGCACATTATAAAATCGTACCACAGGAGCTTTCCCTTTATCGCGAGCGGCGCATTCCCATCCCGCGGATGTGCAGCGATTGCAGATACATGACGCGGCTACAGACGAAGAATCCTCCCGTTCTACGGGAATCCACCTGCCAAAACTGCAGTAAGAAAATCGAGACTTCGTTTCCGGCTGATGCGCCGGAGAGGGTGTATTGCGAGGAGTGTTATTTGAAGGAGGTGTATTGAAAAATTGAGCCCTTATCCCTTCGAATAATTCTCTGTATCATTCTCTCCTTTTGCGTTCTCCACAAAAAATGAGCGAACTGCTTTCTGCCATCGCACGGTGCCCCCTCCGCAATGCCATTGCGGTGGGAAACGCAGAATGGCTCAGCCTGATTCACTCCCGGGAGCTGAAGATTGCAGCGAATGAGAGGAGAAAATATTTTCGCAAAGCAATGCACTTTGCACTTTATTTTGGAGGATTCTCTCACACGGGCTCTACCCCCGAGATGATGGGTGCGGGGAGAGCCGCATTCCTCGCGTGTTCCTACGATGTGGTCACCGACTGGCGGGGGTTTGATCGGCATTATCTTGAAATATTTGAAAGGCAGCTGAAACAATGTGCGACTCAGGATTTAGAGAACATGGCACTGGAGCTCTATGGAAAGGATAAAATGAATATTTTTACACATGATGGTCTGGAACGCGGCAGTATTGCGTTTCGTTTTGTGACCGAAATGATGGGCGTGCGCGGGAAAATCGAAGATACCGGCCTCGATATCGATGAAACGGGCAGGATTCTGCAGATCGTTGATGATGTGCTCGATTACGAGGAAGATATTGAGGCGGGAGAGACCAATTGCCTCGCCACTCCCGGACGGCAGGATCATTTGGGGGCTCTTATCTCAACCGATATTCAAACCCACTTCTTACCACAGACACCCCTTACGGTTGTCATTGAAATTGCACGAATAAAAGCACAGAAAATGCTGCCGTGATCACTGCCCACCGTTCTGCCTCCCCATAGAACGTCTTTTTTCTCTACTGTAAAACATAAAACGATTGCTCCCCTCTTTTTCTATTCGTGTAGCACTGGCGTGTCATGGAAATCAGAACAGAGTGGGAGCATTCCTCTCCTCTCTCACATGTATCCATCCTCCGACGATGAAGACATTCGTCTCGAATTCGAACGCGATATGCAGCGATTCCGCGATGCACGAAAGCGTGCCGAAGAATTGGTGCGGGATCGGGGGTGGAGCGA
>JACRJW010000048.1 GCA_016235605.1 Candidatus Uhrbacteria bacterium
ACCAGATAACATTTACGTAAAAACGCTGCATCATTCACTTCACAAGATCGCGGGAGTGCTTACAATTAAATACTAGAATTATTTCTTTACCCCCCGTTCGTATGGTTAAGAAGAAAAAGACGAAGAAGAAGACGGCGAAGAGGAAGAAAAGGAGGTAGTCGCTCCGTCGCTACGAAAAAGACAGTGTCCGTCACAGGGCGCTGTTTTTTTGTCTTCGTCGCCGCTCAGACTGACACTTATAAAATAAACTTTCCATTTGTTCCCTCTCCCCGGGGGAGAGGGTTAGGGAGAGGGGCTGCGCAACAAAAAACTTTCCACTTTGAATTGCCGCACTCTCTCCGATGAGAGTGCGGCGAAATGTGCCCTGCGAACGGTGTGGTTTATGAATAGCATTCGAGAGTTGCGGCATTTTCCTGCGGAGGAACGATACGTTCCCCTTTGACGTAGGTTGACGGGCTGACGTCCTTCACACGCGCCGTAAAGCTTGTGAGGACGTGGACTTCGTTTGCCGGTCCGAAAAGAACGCGTCCGCCCGCGGTCTCTACGAACGGCAGAAATTCTTTGGGCAAGCGTGCGAGCTGCCACAACATCCGGTTAGGAGTATCGCGACGCGGATACAGACGAGACAGCACGCTGTCCCGCCAGAAGCGAAGCGCGTTTGCTTTCTTTGGGTCAGAGTCGTGCGCGATGACTTCTGTGAGTACGCTATCGCGGGTGTGGTCTCGTTCCTTCTTCGCGGATGATCGGTCTCGAAAATCACAGGCAATGGTCGGGCGGGCTGCGGCATTTTCACACATGGGTCGGTCCTTTCTTTGTTGGAGTTACACCGTTACGAAGCAGGGCGGGATAGCCCCGCATCCTTTCGAAGGGTGCAGAGGTATGCCGACCGGCTCGGGCTTAAAGATGTGAAGGAACGAAGAAAATCCGCACTCCTTCGGGGGGGAGCGCGTGAGTTGAGAGGCGACCTCTCTATTCTTTTCTAGACACGCAGCGCTCCGCCCGCCGTAAGACGGCAGGTTGTAAGGCAGGCGCGCTTCGTGGATAAATGTTGCATCTGCGGGGATTTTTGCAAATTCAAAAAGAATTGTCAACGGGGTGTCATGGTGAGCGGCGACGAACCAAACAAAAAGACCAGCAAGCTGGCCCTTTTGTGTTTGTTTGTCTCCTTCTCGGCTATCGATGTCATCGAGTGACATTGAGCCGTCTTTTATGGTGAAGGAGGACGTGAGGGGAGGTGCCCTCGATTCTCTGCCTTGCTTCGGTCTCTTGTTTCTCCTCGCGACCTAACGAGGTCCCCGGACCGGCTCACGCAGCACGGCGCAAGGCCATGGGGAGCACTGGGGAGGAGGGGGGTGCGTACCAGAGAGCGACCTCACATCATTGGTACGGACATTGCAGAGCAGAGAGGATGGTGGACACCGGTTACGAGTTACGGGTTACGAGTTACGAGAAAACATCCCGTAACTCATAACTTTTAACTCGTAACAAACTAACTCATAACCGTTTCGCGATGTGCATCATCCTCTCTACGTACCTCAGTGGTGTGAATGACCGTCCGTTTGTTTTGTTTGGTTCGGGGCCCCGAATGTTTGTATGTGTTTCCTTGTGTGTCTTGATTTGCTTTGTCGTGCGCTGCCGTTGTCATGGTGAGCGGCGACGAACCAGGAGCAAATCGTGTCAGCATACGCAGCCACTGACTTTCACGCAACCATTAGGGCTGTACTGGAATGAGAATTATTTTATGAATACATTTTGTGTTCAAAATTTAGTGCAGATTCAACAAAACGGCGCTCCGGGGGAGCGCCGTCGAAAGTATTTTTCTGTCAGTAACCGCCGGTGACACCGCCATTCACGCCTCCGGTAATACCACCGGACGGTGTGCTGCTCATTGCCGATGATGCAGAGGATGATGTGCTGCCGCCGATGTTGCCGCCGGAGTAGCTGTAGGCGAGGAAGGCGATGAGCGCGAGGACGACGAGGGCTGTGATAATCGCCGCCATCGTCATGCCCGTTGCGTTATCCGTTTCGTTTGCCATTGGAGAGGGGGGAAAGAGACAAAAGCTCTGATCCTATGACGTCCTGACAGGCGAAATCTTACGGCTTCAGTACTTCACCGGCGGGTTCTGCCTGTAGATCTCCGGATCGATGGTCCGCTCAAAGCAGACGCGGCCGATGTCATGACTCCAGTTTTGCGAGTAGGGATCATTCGGATACACCGGGACGGGGCGGCCATTATTCATGGAGTCGGGGATGCTCTTATTTTTAAATGTAGCACAGAGCTGAAAGGCCAGTTTTTCTTTTATGGCATACTCGTATGCGCTGCCCGTCTCCGGATCGTCCGGCGCTTTGAATCCGCTGATGCTATCCGTGAGCGCGTCGAGGTTTGCCGGAAGAGCATTTTTCTGCGTCCAGTGCTGGATAATCTGCCCCTGAATGATCTGGAGATCGGTGATGCGCTGCTCATCAAAACGGACTGAGCGCTGATACCACGGCGAACCTGCGACGAGGAAGCTCACGATGACCGCGGCTATTGCCGCACCCCACGCACCGAATGCACTCAGAGAGGCGAGTCCTTTGTCGGGTCTGCCGTCTTTGCGGATATCCCACAGGTAGTAGCCGAATACCGCCGCTCCGATGATGAGGACGACGAGAATTTTCAGGAGGAAGCGCACGCTGAGTTCCCCGTTGAGGAAGTTATAGAGGAGCGTGATGAGATCCGTGATGATCATGATCGCTGCGAGGAAGATCGTCAGGTACGTGAGCCACTTGCGCGCGCCGATATCGTTCTTCTGCGGCTGCGCGGCGATGTCGCGATGGATCAGCATCATCATGACCATGTAGACCGGAAAGCCGACGATGAGGATCGCGGTGGAGAGACGGATGGTGTCCAGTTCGCCTGCGTAGTAGAAAGAGAGCGCATCGGGGAAGAGAATATTAATGCATGAAAAGAGCAGCGTGATGACGGCATACACGCTGATGTAGAGCATGATGGTTGCGAGCAGATGAAAGAAAACGTCCTTGGGTGTCGAACGGACTGTACTCTGGTCGTGTGTCATAGGAAGTGTGGAGAAAAAATCAATGAGAAGTATACGCGTGCGGGCGCGCCATCACAATGAGCTGAAGGATTGTCCGTTCATGACAGACGAGGAAGAAGAGGAGGAGGAATCCGGCGTCCCGTCGGGCAGGTTCTGGCAGAATGCGAGAAAGAGGAGGGGAATGAGGACTAATGGGAGAAAGAGAGTTTTGCGCATAGAAAGAGGTGAAACGGTGCGTTGCCACATCAATGTCTGACGAAACAACGCGCACTTTGTGACATCCTTCTTTAGGCTGCGACGGGTTTTTTCGGTCTACCGAGTCCTCCCCGTACCTGATGGAGGAGCACAGCGAAATCAATCGGTTCTTTGGCAGTCTGCCCTTCGAGGAGTGAGGTCGGATGACGGATCGCATTCCAGATTCGCCACCGTATCCCTTTCGACTGCCGCATCTCGGGCGGGACAACGTTCAGGCGGTCGGGAATACCCAGTTCTGTCGCCAGTCCGTTGAGGAGGCGTACGGTGTTGAGCGACGATACGAGAATATGTTTATCTGAGGCAACCCCGTCCCGTTGGGGAAAACGACGCAGGGCATCCGGCAGGTGCGCAAAGACCTGAATATTCGGATGGATGCCGTCGATGTCCGCGATTTGCAGTTCGCCGTTATGGTAGATGACGGAAAGATTATCGACACTCGCACAGTCAGGCAGCTCGGCGTTCTGCAGCATAAATTGCATCATGCCGCGGACGTACCCGATCAGCCGCACGCGCAGTTCCCAATTTCTTTCAGCGCCCTTCAGTGTCCGTTCCAGATCGCCGCGTCCCTGAACATGGAGAAACTCGTCGCGATTGTATCGATAGCCGTCATGCAGCGAAACGAGCCCTTCGCTGACACGCGTGTATGCACTCACAGAGAGATCATCCCGCATTTCTGCATTGCCTGCGTACAGAGGAAAATTGTGTTCCTTTTCCTCATCGGGTACGAACCGCTGAAAAACGGCCGTTGTGCCGTCCGGAAGATTGCGCATCGTGTATCCCGGGTACCGCAGATCATCTTCTCCAAGGTGCTCAAGGAGCGAACGGTGCATTGCATTTTTGTACTCAACATGCCAGTCGGGGAGAGCCCTATGCAGCACCTTCACTACACGGGACGATGAACCGCCGGCACCGTCGATGAGATACACGGTGCTTTCGGTTCCCCGCACCTGCTCTCCATCCTTATTGAGAAGCGGATGCAATCGCTCTCCGAAAACCGCGTGCAACGTATCGATCGTCTTCAGGTCAACGAGCGTGTTCTCGAAACGCGTGTTGACGGCTGTCTGTTCTGATTCTCTTTCTCCATGGACTCCAATGCTTTTCCTTGGGTAGAGCATAGGACAAAATTTGGATACAATCTTTGTTCAATAAGCCGAAGAAAGCGAGGAACGGGAGGTGCGAAGAGGGAAGAGGAAGAATCCTCCGCTTGCTGATGCTGAGGAAACGATACGCCGGAAGTGGGTGCTTAGGAAATTCTTCAGGCGGCTCACTACTTTGATGAGAACAGCTGCGTCAGAAGCGTGCGCAGACGAACGAAGAATCTCAGAAGTCCTGCATGGCAGAGCCACAGCAGTGAGAGCGGGAACGCGATGAGCGCAAAAAGCGTCAGTCGGTCAGCCCACGTCTGGAGTGCGGACACGTTCCATGTGACCGGAAGACCGTGGATGAAGCGCAGGAAATTTTCCCGGTCATCGGTGCTGATTCTGTCTTTCGGTTTGCAGTTATTTTCTTCAGGGTATTGCAGACAGGAGGGGTTGTAGATATTGAATGCGCCGTCGTACTCCATGTCGACCGGACCGTTGCGCAGTTTCGGGAGCGCAAGAGGAATGGCTTCGTAACATTGCGTACCGGTACTTGCCGAGAAGAGGTAATGAAAATCACTGACGCGCTGTCCCTCCGGCTCGAAGGCGTGCGTCACGGGGGAGGACAGGTAGCCGTCGCTGCGCTGCTCAGAGGCAAGAATCACATCGTAGGGGAGTGAAATATTGAGCGGCTCACGCAGCAGGAGCGGCACGTATGCGGCGGCGAAGCCGAGAATGGTCAGGGCACCGATACCCATGCAGAGCAGTCTCTTGTCGATACGTTTCGGGAGCATGGATGCAAGCGCAGAAGCGCCCCATACGCCTGCAAGTGAGACGGGCAGCGAGACAAGGTAGAGGAACCGCTCCGGTACACGCAGTGCCGAAAAGAGCGGGAACTGCTGGAGGGTTTCGGGAACTATTCCCGTCCCGCGGACGAGGAGGAGGATGAAGGTGACGAGGACGAAAACGTAGAGTGCCAGCGCAGTTTTTTTAGCGATGGAGAGGCTGCGGGTGCGGACAAAAAAGAAGGGGAGTGCCAGACAGCCGAGGAGCGCGATGTGCGCGGTATACATGCTTTCCTCATGTATGCGGATGAATGCCGTCGATGGCGTATAGAGACCGACCGATTGCGGCACTGCCCAGAAAGATTTCATCACGAAGAGCACGATGGATTCACCGGCGTGGTATCCGGAGAACGTCGCCTTCATGTTCAGCGTATGGAGCAGACTCCACACCGCCACAAGCTTGCTCGAGCAGAGGACGAGGGCGCCGATGCCGAACGCAGCGAAGCGCCGCAGCAGCGTGCTACATCGCTCACGCGAACGCTCCGCCAGCAGAATATCCACCGGAGCGAGTGCCAGCAGGAGCATCAGTGTCAGCAGCACCAGTGTCTGGCTGCCGGAGTAGAGGATGTACGCTGTGATGAAACCGAATGAGATTGCACGGACGAAGAGTGTGCGGACTGTCTCACGTGCCGGCATAAACATCAGCCACAGAATCCACGACAGGAGCGGCAGGGAAATAATCCACAGATGACCGACGAGCAGATGCAGGAAGTAAAAACCGTTCGCGATGCAGACGAGTGCCAGCACATGGGACCACGCGCGCGAAAGCTTTAGTACATCCTGTCCGAAGCGGACCCATCCGGCGTAGCCGATGAGAAGCGTGATCACGACGCTCGCCTGCAGCGCTGTCCAGAGACCGAGGAAGAGACTGAAGAGCTGTGTCAGAGAATAAAAGTGATCCTGCGGATTACCGTACTGGGGAAAGCCGCCGCACAGGTGCGGAGCGTAGCGCAGCGGCGCGAAGCCCTGACGCAGGAAATGCCACTTGCCCTCCAGCAGCCGCGGGAATACGTAAAAATAATCTTCGCCGATGAAGGGATACCGCGCGTTGAGTCCCCACAAAAAAACTCCGATGAAGACGGGCAGCAGCCCCCATTCCATAAACCGGCGCTTCATTGCGCGAGCGTAACACGGGAAAAGAGGCAATCATAGAGTGCTGCGCGGCGGACACTCTTAGGGATACAGTAACCGCTCGACGCGGCACACCTGCGCGATCTCCCGCGGGAGGGCCGCCAGTATCGCATGCGCGGTCTCGGTCTGGACTGCAAGATCGCCGCGATCGTCGCTCATCGGCGCGATGATGAATTGCTCTGAAGGACGACGCGACACGAATCTCCCAAAACCGTGTTCCATGTCCAGTCCGACGTGTTCAATCAGGAGTTTTGCGCCGCTGATCACCGTGTTGCG
>JACRJW010000049.1 GCA_016235605.1 Candidatus Uhrbacteria bacterium
AAGGAGGTGAAGGCGGAGGTGAAGCGCGTCACAGAAGAGAAAATCGTTCTGGAGGAAGAACGGGTGTATCGGCGTGGCGTGGTGACCGTCCGACAGATTATCGCGCCTGCTTCGTTTGAAGTGAAGCCGACGTACTTACTGCTCTCGGGAGTGTACGCACGGACCATGTTCATCATCACCTACCCGCGCCACATCGGGTTGGGTTGGTCTTCGCCGCTCATCAATCTCAACAAGACGTTTGACGTGGGGATGTTTTTTTATCCGCTCAAGGCTGAAATTATTTTGAAACAGCTTCAGAAAAAGGTTGGTATTTTTGAAGCAGCCATTTTAGGGAATGCGGAGAAAGGGGCTCCACGTGATCCGATCGCCGAAACGGCTCTGCGCGACATTGAAGCCCTGCGCGACGCCCTCACCCAAGGCATCGAACATTTTTTTCAGTTTTCATTCTACGTCACGATGTACGCGAAGTCTCCTGAGGAGCTTGAGAAATTTACGGGCGAAGTGGAAGCGCTTTTCGGAAGCAAGCTTATTTACACCAAGTCCGGGTTCTATCAAGCCGAGCAGGGTTTTAACTCCACCGTGCCGCTTGGCAATGATGAACTCGTGATCAGCTACAACATGAACACCAGTCCGATCGCGGCATCGTTCCCGTTTATCTCTTCGGATTTGACCAGCGACAATGGCATTCTCTACGGCATCAACCGCCACAACAATTCGCTCATCCTGTTTGACCGTTTTAGCCTTCAGAACGCCAATGCGGTGGTGTTTGCCACCTCCGGCGCCGGAAAATCCTACGCCGTGAAACTCGAAGTCATCCGTTCGCTCATGATGGGCACGGACGTGATCGTGATCGATCCGGAATACGAATACAAAGATTTGTCCGATGCGGTCGGGGGGACGTTCATCAATGTGTCGCTTGCCTCTGAAGCCCGCGTGAACCCGTTTGATTTGCCGCGCGCGATCGGGGAGGGGACGAAGGTCGAGGATATTATCAGGAGCGCCGTCATCACGCTCAAGGGACTTCTGCGCATCATGATTGGCCAGCCGATCGGGGAAGGCGGCAAGCTTGGATTTACTCCTGAAGAAGATTCGCTCCTTGATCGGGCGCTCATTGAAACCTACGCCAAGAAAGACATCACGCCTGACCTCACCGATCTCTCCGCTGTCGAGCCACCGACGCTCACGGATTTTGAGGACGTGCTTGACGGCATGGAAGGATCGGCGAATCTCGTCGCGCGCTTGCAGAAATACACCGAGGGGACGTTCGCGGGACTCCTGAATTCTGTCACCAACGTGGAGATGAAGAATCAACTCGTGGTTTTTTCTGTGCGGGACCTGGAAGATGAACTGCGTCCGGTCGCCATCTACAACATCGTAAATTACATTTGGAATGTCGTGCGCTCGGTGCGCCGTAAGCGCATCCTTGTGGTGGATGAAGCCTGGTGGCTCATGCAAAATGAAGACTCGGCAAAGTTTATTTTTGCGCTCGTCAAACGCGCGCGAAAATACTTTCTAGGTGTCACCACGATCACGCAGGACGTGAATGACTTTTTGCGCTCGGCCTACGGGCAAGCGATCGTGACCAACTCGGCCATGCAGATTCTGCTCAAGCAAGCAGCCTCAGCGGTCGACAACATCCAAAAGACGTTTCATCTCACGGATGGAGAAAAATATCTCCTGCTTGAGTCGGGCGTGGGAGAAGGCATTTTCTTTGCCGGCAATAAGCATGCGGCCATCAAAGTCGTCGCGTCGTATGTGGAGGACCAGATCGTCACCACGAATCCGCAACAACTCTTGAATATCGAACGGGCGGAAAAGGAAACGGCGGAAGGGGAGAAGAAGGCACAGGAAGCGCTCCAGGGCGGACAACGTATCCAAGAAGAAGAAGCAGGAAAAGCGCAGGCAGATACGATTCGTGATTCCCTCAAAATATGATGACACGAAAAACGCGCATTTCGATGGTTGTCTTGATCCTCCTCATCTTGTTGTTGCTCTTGTTTTGGCTCTTGTACGTGTTGTTTTTTGGGAAAGAGAAGGTAAAAGAGGTGGCCGAGGTGGATCAGGTGGCCGAGGTGACTGAGAGTATTCAAGATCGCCCGACCGTTTCAGAGCTCGAGTTGGAGACGGAGCGGGAAACACGGACCAATACCTCCGATGTCACCTCACTCTCCAAGACATTTGTGACGCGCTACGGCAGCTATTCGAACGAGGCAAATTTTGCAAACCTGGAAGACGTCCTGCCGCTCATGAGCGAAGCGTTTGCCTCCGCCACACAAAAGATGATCGATGAAGGGAAGGTACCAGAGGAATATTATGGCGTCTCCACCTCGATTGTGACGGTTACGGTCGATGAGAAAGATGAAACAGCAGGCACGGCCAAAGTGACCATCACCACTCAACGCGAGGAAGCGATTGGATCGCCGCAGGATACAACCGTGAAATATCAAGACATCGTTCTGACTTTTATTACGGAGGATGGATCATGGAAAGTCGACTCGGCCGTTTGGCAATAGAGGCATTGTTCCCGAGATTTTGCGCTTCGTGCAAGCGCGAGGGTTCGCTTTTGTGTGAGGCCTGTGAGCATCAATGGATGCCAGCGCCGCCACTGGCGTCTTGTGCGTTTTGTGGTGAACCGGGATCGGATCGAACGTGTGCAGACTGCCGTGAGCATGTATATATAGATGGGCTTACCTTTTTTTCACCGTATGGGAATCCCGTCGTCCGTGAACTCATCGGACACTGGAAGTATCAAGGAGATCGCAGTGTGGAGTCGATTTTTCAAGGATGCTTGCGCCGCGCCGCGCTTCGACTCTCACCTCCCGTTCTCCCGTTTTATGTCACAGGCGTTCCACTGCACGAAAAGCGACTTCGCTCCCGTGGGTTTGACCAAGCCGATCTGGTAGCAGCGTGGGCAGGGGAGCTGTTTGGCATCCCACACGAGACGTATGTGAGGCGCGTCCATTCAACCAGTCCGCAAGCTCGCACGAGCCACGACTTGCGCCGCGTCGGCGAGATGGACGGCGCCTTTTGTGTCTATCCTGACGTTCAGGTTCCCGATCATATCTTGCTGTGCGACGATGTATTCACGAGCGGTACCACGATGGACGCCGTCGCGCGAGTCTTGAAAGAAGCGGGCGCGAAAACGGTGTGGGGATTTGTGATTGCCAAAGGGTAACAAAAAAGACCGTCTCTCAATTCACAGACCTCTGCAAAACTCGATGAGATTTGCTTGAACGGGCTGGCAGCCTCTGAAACGTACTGAAAACGTACGTTGAAGAGGTGCCTGGGTGCCCGTGAAAGCAAAAATCGCGAGTTTTGCAGAGGTCCACTCACAAAAAAACAGACATCGGTGCGTTCCACCGTATGCCTGTGTTGAGTTGCGTCACTGGGGCGGATCGTCACAGTTCATCCAACCATGACGTTCACATTCATCCCGTGCTTTTTCCTGTTCTGGTGTGAGATGAAATGTTGGAATCTGCAGAGGCGGCTGATGCAGATCAGGCTGATGCAGATCAGGCTGATGCAGATCAGGCCGATGCAGATCAGGCCGATGCAGATCAGGCCGATGCAGATCAGGCCGATGCAGATCAGGC
>JACRJW010000004.1 GCA_016235605.1 Candidatus Uhrbacteria bacterium
TAGCTGCGACGAGGAGGACAGCCAAAACGATTTGAGCGATGTTCAAGATGAGATCGACGTTCATAGTGAGGAAAGACTATCAAAGTGGAGTCTTTTCGTCAATGACTCCTTCTTGAGGCCTTTTTATTGGGCGAGGCAAACCGTTTCATGCCACGCCCACTCACCCGCATCTTTGGGATGCGTTTCTTCTCGCGCCGCATTTGGCGTTGCTCCTCTGATCGGATTTCTTTAAGAGGCATATTCATTGATCCTACTTCCTACTTCCAAATTCCAACTTCCAACCTTCACATGATATACTTTTCTTATTATGGAGGCCATACAGACGGACGAAGTCATAAACAGAAAACGCAGCTGGATCGCCACAGTCGTGACTCTTTTGGTTCTGGCGCTGCTCATCGCGTTTGCTTCACGCGTCTTTTATTTTGCGAGCCGCATCAAAAGCGGGGAGATCGATCTGTCCACGTACAACTTTACCGACAGCTTTACGTCCGATCTCGCTCTTTCAAATACCGTAGTCACTGACGGAGAGTTTGATCTCGTAACCACCGACGATCCCAACCTTGGAAATCCTGACGCACCTCTCACCATTGTCGAGTTCGCCGATTTTCAGTGCCCCTACTCACAAGAAGTCAGTTTCGTGATGCGTGAGTTAGCCGCGAAGTATCCAGAAGAAATCTATTATGTCTATCGCGATCTGCCGCTCACAGACATCCATCCACTTGCTGAGATGGCGGCGCAGGCCGGGGAGTGTGCCCATGAGCAAGATAAGTTTTGGGAATATCACGATAAGCTCTATCAGAAACAGTCCAGTCTCACAGAGGATTCATTTGTGACCTTTGCGCGCGAGCTCAATTTGAACGTTGATCAATTTGAAAGTTGTCTTGCCAAAGGTCGCTACAACAATGAAGTGCAGGAAGATCTGGAGGCTGGTGTGGCAGCTGGCGTGCGTGGAACCCCGACGTTTTTTATCAATGGGAACCTCATCGCCGGATCGATTCCTAAGGACGTGATGGAGGCGATTGTTAAGTCTGTGACGAGCTCTCCGTAGTATGTTGATTCGCTCATGGATCGTGAAATTGATGCCGCTCATCTTGTCCATGACGTTTCTGTTTGTCTCGCCAATGGTCACACAAGCGGCCGAATCGACGTGTGATTGTTTTTGTACCAGCACCAACGGCGCGGTCGATCAACAGACCAAGATGACCTCGGCAACCTGTGCCAGCACGTGTTCAGCAAAAGGCAAACAAGTCGCGGCGTTTGCGTGTACAGCCAATCAATATCCATCCAGGACGCTCAATTGTTTTTCCGCGGAGCAATGTGCGGACGCATCTGGAACCTTTGATGATTTTCAACCACCCGAGTGTGCAAATGGATTTCATTATTGCTATCCAAGTGGGAGTAACGCCGTGAAAGCTACGCTGCAAGTTTCGATCGGTTCGTTGACGACTCCAGCCGATCTGGGTCAATACGTAGGGGCGGTCTATTCCTGGCTCGTTGGTGCTTCGACCTGGATTGCCATTGTGATGATTATGGTCGGCGGTTTGCAATGGTCGTTCGCCGCTGTCAGTTCTGAGCAAATTGGTAAGGCGAAAAAACGCATGATGAACGGCGTGGTCGGACTCGTGTTGCTTCTGTCGACCTACTTGATTCTGGCAACCGTGAATCCAAATTTGGTGAAACTGCAGGTTCCGCAATTTCCGATGATCAAAACCGTGAGTCTCGTTGACAACGCCTCTTGTGATGAGTTGATCAAGGAAGGATATACAGTTGAGTACGATGGGGCAGAAGAATGTGGCACGGTTGGAACGGTTACAAAAGACGAAAACGGCGCAGACGTGGCTGACGGAACGGTGTGTAATTTTTCCAAGTGCGGTAGTGACACGGAAATTTGTGTTCCCGGGGAAACACCGACGTGCATGGAGTGCCAAGACCTCACAGGGTCTAATCCTGTGGTGATGGTGACTCAAAGCGTCTGCTCAGCATTCAACAGTTTGCCGTCGTACGTAAAGACAACAAAAAATATTTCAAACAACTACACGGTCGGAAGTGGAGCAAATCAAAAAGAAGTTCAGCTGCATCAGGATGTCACCAATACGTTTCAACAGTGTTTCTTTACACGTGATCCAGATGCTGGTGGTGAGCCAACCGGTCGAGCGGCGTGTGCGCTGGTGAAGTTGGACTGCAGTCAGATCACAAGTTGCAGCAACTACGATGATGTTCTTGTCTATACAGGAACAGGTACGACAAAATTAGACAATATCGATCTGGGAGCCAATTCTGGTTTGTCAGGTTCTTCAACGTCAGAAACGATCATGAGTCAACTTGGAGATCTTACCCTTGGATCGTTTTGTCAGAATACGCAGCTCGCCGATATGTGTGGTTACAACAGGGGAACCTCTCCAAAAGCGTGTTACATCGATGCCTTGCAAACAGCGTTGATTTTGTCAGGGACCGTCGCCGATGTTGTCTCCTCTGCTTCATCGATTACCTACGATTGCCAAGACAATTCCTTTTGGCCCTCTTGGCTCTCATTTTAGAGAGTAAGAACAAACCTCAGGGTCTTCTCTTGCCCCGATAAGCAACGTTGTTGCCTATCGGGGCTTGCCCTGTGTTTTTGTTTGACGATAGAGCGAAGATAGGATATTCTCATGCCATAAGTTAGTTATCTCATCTTATGTCTACCCTTTCTGTTCCCCTTACTCCTTCGATCGAACAGATGATTCAATCGTTGGTTGAAAATGGTATTGCTGAATCCAAAGTAGCTCTTGTACGCAAGGCCATCTTAAAATTTGCTGAGGATCAGGCCGTGCTCGATGTCCTTGAGGCGGAACAAGAGGCGAGGGACGGCAAGATTCTGACGGGCGATCTTGATGTCCTTGCCTCGACGATTTAGGGGTATGGTGCAAGTTGCTTACACACCAAAATTTGTTCGTGCCTATAAAAAATTGGTTCCTGGATTACAAATAGAGGTGAAACAAGCTCTCGAACTTTTTGCAGACAAAGGGAATCATGATCGGCTACGCGTTCATAAGCTGTCGGGGCGCATGGAAGATCGGTATAGTTTTTCGGTCAACTACAAGATCAGGGTCGTTTTTCGATTCTTACCAGACGGCCGTGCATTGCTGCTCACGGTGGGCGATCATTCCATCTACTCCTAAAGGTGTTTTTTTGAACGCAGGGTCACACACTTGCCCTGTGTTTTGTTTTGTGGTAGCCTTGCCAGCGTGTTTATTTTTTGAGCGAGTTCGATTATGTCTGACTTCATTTCCATTCGCGGCGCTCGGGTTCACAACCTCAAAAATGTGAACGTGGATATTCCCAAGAACAAACTCGTGGTCGTGACCGGACTCTCGGGTTCAGGAAAATCTTCGCTCGCATTTGATACCATTTACGCAGAAGGCCAGCGTCGGTACATGGAATCGCTCTCCAGTTACGCTCGTCAATTTTTGGAGCTTCAAGACAAGCCAGACGTCGATGAGATCACAGGCCTCTCGCCCACGATCGCCATCGATCAAAAATCTTCGTCGCATAATCCTCGCTCAACCGTGGGGACCGTGACGGAGATTTATGATTTTTTGCGTGTGCTGTTTGCCCGCGCCGGTCGGCCGCATTGTCCCACGTGCGGACAGAAGGTCGGGGAGCAGACGCTCACCGAAATTGTCACACGTGTGACGTCCATGATCGGTCGTGATCGTATCCTCTTGTTTGCGCCGGTTGTGCATCAGTTGAAAGGCGAGCACAAACACGTGCTCCAGGGCGCCTTGAACGCGGGGTTTACGCAAGTACGGTTTGATGGACTCGTGGTTGATACCAGTGAAGCCCTTGCCATGCGCAAGGACAAAAAGAAAGATCACGATATCGATGTCCTTGTGTTTGCGTTTGAATCAGGGATCACGTATTCCCCCGAGGCTGTGAGCGCTCAGGTGAATAAGGCGCTCGACTACGGCAATGGATTCATTCTGCTCGTGAACGACGAGACCGGCGACGAGTTTCCTCTGTCCAAAAGTTACATGTGTCCCAACTGTGGGATCAATCTTCCCAAGCCTGAGCCGAGATTGTTTTCGTTTAATTCTCCTCATGGCGCTTGTGAGGAGTGCACGGGGCTTGGAGAGAAGTTGGTCTTGGAGGCAGAGTTGGTCATTCCCAATCGACGCCTCACGTTTGAAGAAGGCGCCGTGCGTCCCTGGACAAAGATCGCGGGGAATCAAACGAGCTACTTGGATCTACTCCAGATCGTGGGCAAGAAGCATCACATTCCCATGGACATGCCCGTGCAAAAAATTCCTAAGGCAAAAATGGGACTGGTCTTGAATGGAACCGGAGACGACACGTATGCGTTCAAAGGTGAGACGGTGACGTTCCCAGGAATTCTTTTGCAGCTCGAGCAAAAATATCGTGAGACCGATTCTGAGTATGTCCGTGCTGAGCTCGAGGGTTACATGCGCCGCATGATTTGTCCGTCCTGTCATGGGGCACGTCTGAACAAAGCGGTGCTTGCGATTACCATCGGCGGCAAGTCGATTGCGGACGTGGTGAATTTGCCGGTGGAGGACGTGAAAGCGTTTTTTGAAAAACTCGTGAAGGTAGATAAGGTAGATAAGGTGGCTAAGGGAACGAAGCAGTCTCCTTCTAATGGTTTGACGAGTGACGAACGTCTGGTCACGGAGCGCGTGGCAAAGGAAGTGCATATTCGACTCGATCAACTCACGCAAGTGGGTTTGGGTTATCTGACGCTTGATCGCTCTGCTATGACGCTCTCGGGTGGTGAATCTCAGCGTGTCCGTCTTGCCACGCAACTCGGGAGTCAGCTCTCAGGCGTCATCTATATTTTGGATGAGCCTTCGATCGGTTTGCATCCGCGCGACAACGATTGTTTGATTGAGACCATCCGTCAGCTTAAGGCCTTTGGCAACTCGGTGATCGTGGTTGAGCACGACGAAGCGATGATCCGCGCGGCCGATTACGTTTTTGATGTTGGGCCAGGTGCTGGTGAGTACGGCGGACAGATCGTCTCAGAAGGCACAGCCACGCAGATTCAAAAAGACAAAGACTCTCTCACCGGACAATATCTCTCAGGCGCAAAATCGATCCCGCTTCCAAAAAAGTATCGCAAAGGCTCAGGCAAAAAAATGACTGTGCTCGGGGCAACGGCGTTCAATTTAAAAAACGTTGACGTGGAAATTCCCCTTGGCTGTCTTGTCTGTGTCACGGGAGTCTCGGGATCAGGAAAGTCCACGCTCGTATTGGATATTCTTGGAAAGGCACTCAGCCGAAAATTTTATCGAGCCAAGCTCTACCCAGGCGAGCACAAAGATATTAAAGGCATCGAGCACATCGACAAAGTTGTCGCGGTCGACCAGTCTCCCATCGGCCGCACGCCACGATCGAACCCCGCAACCTACACAGGCGTCTTCACCGCGATCCGCGATCTGTTCGCCGATCTTCCTGAGGCCAAGATGCGCAAGTACGACGCAGGCAAATTCTCTTTCAATGTGAAAGGCGGTGGGCGCTGTGAGGCCTGCGGTGGCGATGGGATGCGCCGCATCGAAATGCAGTTTCTCCCAGACGTCTATGTGGAGTGCACCGAGTGTCGTGGCACGCGCTACAACCACGAGGCGCTCGAAGTCCATTACAAACAGAAAACCATCTCCGACGTGCTCAACATGACCGTGGAAGAAGCCCGACGGTTCTTCGCCGACCAGACAGCGATTTTCGACAAGTTAAACGTGCTTCACGAAGTAGGACTTGGTTACATTCGTTTGGGACAAAGTGCGACCACGCTCTCGGGTGGAGAAGCCCAGCGCGTAAAACTCTCAACCGAACTTTCGCGCCGCGCCACAGGCCGCACGCTCTACATCTTGGATGAGCCGACTACGGGGCTCCACTTTGAAGATATCAAACGGTTGCTCGGTGTGCTCCATCAGCTCGTGGACAAAGGCAACACCGTGGTCATCATCGAGCACAACCTGGACGTGATTAAGGGAGCAGATTGGGTAATCGACATGGGACCAGACGGCGGAATCAAGGGCGGGGAAGTGGTCGCCGTGGGGACACCAAAGGATATTGTGAAAGTAAAGAGAAGTGTGACTGGGCAGTACCTCAAAAGTTTGCTGTAGAAGTCAAAATGAGCGTAAAACAGCCTAAAAAGCAGCCGTCGGGATTGACAAAACGGCTGTTTTTTGCTAGGATGCGCCCTTAAAATAACAAAAAATATGTTGAAGAAAATACTTATTTTCGCCGTCGTCCTTGCGACCCTTGTCTCTCCGCTCTTACCGCGGGTCTTTGCTGACTCCGGAGCCTGGAAAACATCGGTCGCGGCCTCGGCCTGGGACTACGACTATTTCCGTGTTGAGCGCTTGAAGCTTGATTCTGGTACGTCTGGTCCGTTTGCGTTTAACGACGCGATGTTTGTCGTGAAGACTGCCGAGTCTTGTGAATATCCAGACGTGTGTGGACAGGTGGATCTTACCATCTTCAAAGATGGTGGGGCGCTTGAAGTCGCCTCTGTCGATAACGCTGTCACAGACGCATTTGCACAGACCGCGCAAGACGGTCGGTTCATCTACATGGTTCCATCTGATTCCGATGACTTTTGGGGAACGATTTATGAATACGACTCAGCCTCTGGAACTATTGCCACCTTGTTTGATGTGGCTCGCGCTGACAACAGTCTTTCGTTTTTGTCGTTTGCCACCGATGGCGATCGCATCTATACGACCACCCTGCAGTCTGATGAGGACACGGGTGACGTAGAGAGCGCTCTGTCTGTGTATGATTACGGCTCAGGCTATGAGCGTGAAGATTTTACTTATGCGCTCAGTGCGCCACTTCAGGAAATCGTGGATGTGCAGGATGGAAACGCGCTTGTGAAGGCGACGTTTGACGGCGGCTATGAGCAGTTGTGGATTGTGAACCAAACCGCACGCTCTGTGGAAGCGATTCCAGACACGTGGACCGAGCAGGGCGCTGACATCGTCGGCGCGCATTATCTCTCGGATGGTTCCATTGTCTACTTCCGCAACTTTCGTTTGTGGAGCTACACACAAGGCGTAGATGAAACCCCAACCGATGCTGGCGGCGCCTATCTTACTTGGTTTGAGGATGTCGCAGATGCGGTCCAAGTGAGCGGTGATCGCATGGCTTACATTGATGACGAAAACGGTTTGTACGTGAGTGACCTTGATGGCGTCCACAAGTTGGGCGTTGCAACCGATGGCGTCTTCAATCTCACACAAGATACGATCTACTTCCAGAATGATGATGGCGACTATGTTGGTTATAACTTCCAAACCCTTGTCTGGGAAACGCGTGCCTACCATGTGACCGATGCCTATGACGATATCCTTATTGGTGTCGATGCGGACGGCAACGTCTGGTACGAGAACACCACCAATGGACGACTCCTGAACGTCGGATTCGGCGCTGAGCCGGTTCTCTCGGATCGTGAGCATGCCTACTGGCAGGGCACGGACGATAACGTCTATGAAGCCACGTTCTCTCCGCTCTTGGACCTTGTGCGCAATGAAGTCGAGGCGTTCAGCGCTTACAATTCACAGGGCATTTATCTCGTGAGTGGCGATAAGATGTGGCTCATTCCAAGCGAGGAAGTGTACTTCACTTGGTTTGATTCCTGGGATGAAGTCGTTAAGGTGAGCCAAGCCACAATCAACGTGTATCTGGAGACCTCTGACTACGAGGGCGACCTCAAATTCGCCCCTGGCACACGTGTGAAAACCGTGAGCTCGGCAAAGGTCTACGTCGTTGGTTCAGATTACGAACTCCACTGGATCGTGAGTGAAACCGTTGCCGATGAAATCTATGGCTCCGACTGGAACCAAGGTATCATTGAGGTGAACGATACGTACCTGTGGAAGTACGGCAAAGGTCCAAACGTCGCCTCAGGTAATGACGTCCGATCGATCTAACATATCAAACACAGCCTCCTGAGCTCGCTTGCGGGCTCCGGGGATCTGGGTTGGAAAACGTTTCACAACACGGAGTCTCTCATGTCTCGAGTTCCTTACAGGATGATCGGCTACCGGATCGGCAGGATCGTTCGCGACCTTCCCTTCGTCTGCTTGAGCGTCAGTATGACGCTGGCAGCGACCTTTGCCGCTGGGTTTTTCACCTACGCGACGGTTTGCGCCATCGTGAACTTTACTGGAGCACATTCTCTGGTTCAGATCGGTGTGTGTGCTGTCCTCTCGACTGCGATGTGGGTCGCGTCCTGGGTGTGCTGGCAGGCACTGATCGACCTGGTCAAGCACTTCCGCGGACGTCTCACCACCTACCACGTCCCGATCACGCCATCTCGACAGTAGGAGTCAGTCATGCTCAAGTTTCTCGGCATGCTCTTCATCGGAAGTTTTCTCGGCCTTGGTGCGTACACCGCGAGTCTCCCTGATGCGGTTGCCGTCACCTCAATCCGTGAGGTGCACGTCGTGAACAGTGCAGGCATCAACAACAACGAGCGACACTTCAGTTTCGAGGACGGATGCGTTCTCGAGCGTGGTGGCAAGGTCGAACAGGCCGCGTTCACCGGTGACGTTCGGCTGATGATCTACACCGCGCCCACCGAGTCCGTTCCCAGCACCTTCTGTCCATCAGGCACTCACTTCGTCGCCTTTTGGAACATGACCTTCTGACCCCCCCGCGGTCAACGACCCCGCCCTCGGCGAAGAAACACCTCACGGTGGTTTGCGCTGTCGGCGGGGTGTTTCTTTTGAGGGACTCTTTTTCGTATATACGAACTTTTGTATCCTTGATAAAAATCAGATCCCAGAGCGGGATCCGATTTTTTTATTTCACGTACGTCTCTTCGAGCTTTCGCTTGAAGCGCGTTTTCAAATTGTTGAGGAAGCTGAGTCGAGCGCGGCGAACGCGTGCCGTCTTTACGAGTTCAATCTTGACGATCACCGGTGAGTGCAGGGGATAGATTTTTTCAACCCCGATGCCTTCGCTGACTTTGCGGATGGTGAGCGTCTTGCTGACTCCTGAACCTCGCACGCCCAGGACGATGCCTTCAAAAACTTGGATGCGCTCGCGTTCTTCGCCTTTGGCTGAGACATCCTTGATGCGCTCATGGAGCCGCACGGTTTGTCCGGCGCGGACTTGATCCAGAGCAAGCACGATCCCTGCAGCAGGTTTTTCTGGTGCCTGGACAGGGGCTTCGACGGTTTCCACAGGGGCACCCGTTTCCTCGGTGGAGGCTGTTGTTTGTGTTTGTTCTTCTTCCATAGTGGCCAGACTATAATGAATTCAGCTTTTTTCGTCAAGATGTTCCATAATCCCCAGAACCTCTTGTACCGTCTTTTCAAGATTTCCTTCCTGGTTGACGACACGGTACTCACACGTTGCCCCGTAACTACGTTCGTTTTGGATCGCTCGCAGCCTTTCTTCGAGGTTCACTGTTTTACCTTGATCTCGAGCCGTGAGACGTTTCATGAGCACATCGTCTGACTCCGCGTCGATGAAAATGACACGCGTATCTGGATGTTCCTGCTGAATGGTTTTAGCGCCCTCCACGTCGATGACAAACAGGACGTCGTTGCCGCTATCGATCAGAGCACGTACATCAGATCGCCGACTCCCGTAGAAGTTGCCATAGTGTTCGTCCCACTCGAATAGTTCATCGTGATCGATCAGCTGCTGGAAAGTTTCTTTGCCAAGAAAGTGATACGACACGCCGTTTACTTCTCCCTCGCGTGGAGATCGAGTCGTGCACGTGACGACTTTTTTGAGTTGCGGCCGACGTTTCAGAAGTTCCATCGCCACTGTTGTTTTGCCAACGCCGCTTGGTCCCGTGATGATAAAAATGTTTCCCTTCATACTTTTTTCAGTGAGCGCAGGAGGCGTTCAAGTTCCACGGGAAGTCCTGCCTCAAACGTTTTTTCATGTCCGTCCATGAGTCGGAGCGTGAGCTTTGTCGCGTGGAGGAAGAGCCGGTCGAGTTCAATGGGACGGAATTTCATGCCTTTCACTTTGTAGATTTTGTCGCCGACGATTGGATAGCCGAGCGCTTGGAAGTGCACGCGGATTTGGTGCGTGCGTCCGGTCAAGATTTTCACACGGACATAGGTGGTCGTGGGGAGGCGTTCCAGGACGTCATACTCGGTGTGTGCTTCTTTGCCTTCCTGGGATTCTGGTCGCGCGACCATGCGGCCTTTGGCTTTGGAGCGCGTGACTTTGAGCGTGATCACGTCATGGTCTTTTGGCAGAGCGCCATAGACGAGGGCGAGATATTCTTTGGTGAGTGTGCGTTTTTGAAATTGATGTTTGAGATGATCGAACCCCGCTTGGGTTTTTGCAATCGCCATCACGCCCGAGACATCCTTGTCCAATCGATGCACAATGCCCGGGCGTTTTGGATCGTCACCGACTTCAGCCACTTCAGGGAATGATTCCAGAAGCGCATCCACGACCGTGGCGCGCATTTCATCTTTGAATGCTTCGTGCACGAGCAGGCCCGCTGGTTTGTTAATGACCATGATGTCCTTGTCTTGGTAGAGAATCTCCAACAGAGGTGTTGGCTCGATTTTTTTATGCGTGGTCACTTCTGCTTCTGGATAAAAAACGACATCGTCTGTCTCCAGCCGTCGGTTGGATTTTGCAACCTCACGATTGACCGTCACGCTTCCTGCCTCGATGAGCTTCTGGATCTGCGAGCGCGTGGTTTCCATCACGCCCGTCAAAAAACGATCGAGTCGTTCGTGTCCCTGTTGTCTTGTCACATGGATCTCTGGCATAGATGATGCGCATGGTAGCAGACTAAACAAAAAACTCCAGTTGCCTGGAGATTTTTGGTGGGCGGCAGAGGACTCGAACCTCTGACCTCGTCGATGTCAACGACGCGCTCTAACCACCTGAGCTAGCCGCCCCTTTCTCATAACCTCTCATAACCGGCTGCATGATAGAAAAAAGCGGCGTGCTCGTCAATCTTCAAAAAAATTTACTCTCTGGGACTTGGGCATCGAGCGTTGGCGACTCTTGCGTGGGTGGCTCTTCTTGTGGCTCTTCCAGAATAATCCACGGTTTGGTTTTACTTTTGGAAATGGCCATGATGAGGAAGCCCCCAAGGGTGAGGATCGCGGCACCAACCAAAAAGACACCGAAGATGCTTGCAAACCCGCAGCCAAATACCGCCATGACGGTCTCGGCTTTTGTTTGTGCGTCACTCAGACAGGAGAGAACATCTGTCTGTGAGCGCGCCACACCGAAATACGCCGCGCTTGCTCCCAGCACAAGAGCCAGGAGGGTAAACAAACAGCTAAAGCGAACCATGCGGATTCTTCCCAGACGCAAGATCGCAACGACCGCAAAAAAGACGCCTCCCAGGACCCAATACACAAGAAACCAGAAAATCGTGAGCAAAATAACCAGGGAAGTCAGTTGCGGATCCATAGATGAGAGAAGTATAGCATGCTTGACGGAGCTCGGTGATATACTAAGGTAACGACTACATGGGCGCGTAGCTCAATGGTTAGAGCTCCGAGCTTATACCTCGGTGGTTCTTGGTTCGAATCCAAGCGCGCCTACCAATCAATCATCTATGCCATTTCTCTTCATCGGTGTCAGTCTGTTGATCGTGAGTATCATTCTTATTCGCAAAGCGGTTGCGCGTCAGGACAAAGAAGGCATCATCGGGCTCACAGCCATCATCATGGCCTCA
>JACRJW010000047.1 GCA_016235605.1 Candidatus Uhrbacteria bacterium
CCGTAGTCGCTGGGCGGTCGAGCAATTATTGTGGGAGGGCGGTGTCAAGGACCAACTCGCCGCAATGTTCTCCAACAACGCGGAGGTCGGCGGCGCCTCGCCCGCCCCTTACGCGTTGGACAGTTCCGTGGCCGAGTGGCGAGAGTGGACGCTGGAGCGCGCGCATGTGGCCCGCTACGCCGGGGAGGATCAGTGCGCTACGAAGTTGTACCGCTCGGCCTACCCGGCGCGCCACTGGGTCAACGACCTTCCTTCAGTCGTAGACAGCCCGGCATATGGCCCGACGGTGCTCGCGCACAACCGCGTGAGTCAGATCTGTGCTGCCCTGCTTCTGGCAACTCCACTACCTGATGACGAGTCCGACCGGGAGGCCGCCAAGGAGTTGGCGGATGCCGGAATCGACCTGCTTCAGACGTCAGACCCAGATTGCAGCCTCACGGCGGATCCGCCGCAGTTCCCCAACTTCGCTGCCAACCACGCCAAGCATCTCGGATTCTTTTACGAGATAGTCGGGAAGGCCAACCTAGCGGATCTGTACCGGGCTCGCGCCGAGGTTCTTTTCAAACGAGTCGCGGCGCCGGGCAGCAAGGGGGACCTGCTACGCGAGCAGTTCGCAGCTCACGCATGCTTGGTGAGGCGCGACTTCGTCAGCGGTGCCGAGCGCTTGGCGCGAATCGTGAGGACGCCAGGGATCTTCGCCTATGTTCCCAAGGTTGCCCACGAGTGCTACTGCACCTTGGTACGGCTTGCTTCCCTTGACTTGATCTCGCGTGAAATGATACCATCACCCCCATGGGGCGACGCAGTGGCTCCCGAGCATGCGCTCGCACACAAGATCTTCGTGGCCGTGAGCCGGCAGGCAGCTCTTCCGCCTGCCGGAAGCGACTGATGTCCCCGTCGACGGACAGGTTTCCGTCAGGCATGTTCCGGGAGCTGGCAGACGACCTACGGTCAGACATCTCTGGAATTGTCGGCTCGAACGCGGGAGAACAAGAACAAGAGGATCCAGAGAAGACGCCCGTCACCGGCCAGCCGCGCGAGGAGCGACCGGTAGTGCTCACTGGCGAGCACACGGAGGAGACGCTGGTCACGGACAGCAAGCGGATCGCTGTGCCGCAAGTCGCGCTGGAAAACTCTCTACGCCCTTCGTCGGAGCGCCGGGGTCATTCTCCCTCGGCGATCCATACCGGCGTGCCTGCCGCGCAATCTGCCGGTTTGGAGGGGGTTGGCGGCAAGGATGAGCCTTCTTTGGCCTCGATTCAGCCGGACATTCCCGGCGCCGCGATCCTTCCGCGCTTGACCGTGCTCGGATTCCTATCACTTTCCGGGAGTGTGCTGCTCCCGGACCATCAACTTGTCGGAGCCGTCCTCCTACCCATCATCGGCCTCGTGATCTACCTAGCGGTTTTCGCGCTTAGGTACTACGTAAATCTGGCGACGGAACGGGAGTAACTCTTCATGGCGGACGATCTCCAAGAAACCACAACGCCCCCGCACGAGGCACACGCTGCCACTGCGGGGATATTTTTTCTGTGGGAGCAGCTCAGAAAGCCTCCCGCCGGCCCGCGACTCGCAGCAGGGTGGTGGTACCTCGGCGCTGGAGCCGTAGAACTATTACTCGTGTCGGCCTATCTGTATCAACCATTCGATTTGCGGGTATTTTTTTCGGAGGCATCGGCGGTTCAGCCATGGGATGGGGAACAGGCATCGTTCTGGATTACGTGCTCACGTATTCGACCGTAGGATACTTGTTTGATGTGTGGATCATTGATCGCGCCGAATCAGACGGGGCGGTGGGGCAACACAAGAAGGCGGAGATTTGGAAGCAGCTCGTCACCAGACGTGAGCAACTTGCCAAGCGCCGACCGTAGTCGTGACCTGACAGCCCCGGTGCTGTCGGTGATAGTCGTTTGGCCAAAAGCACTGATATCGGGCCGCCCTGGTCTGGGGAACGAGGAAGCGCGGACGCATCTCCCAGCTCGGACTCCTCCGGCCGCTGCCCATGTGTTGCCCAAGGGATGGCTTTTCGAGAGGATCGGAGGGTCAAGGTGGTCGCGGATGATCCGCCGGTTTTCGCGAGATTGAGCAGAATCGTCCGAAGTTCCTGAAGAATGGGAGCGCGCGGCTTCTGGTTCAAATCCAGCCCCCGCAACAAACATCCTGTCGCCTTGCGACGGGATTTTTGTTGCGGTAGATGATTTTATGCAGACAAAAACATCCGTCACTGAACGGATGTTTTTGGTAGCTGGGGTGGGAGTCGAACCCACGACCTCGGGCTTATGAGTCCCACGCTCTAACCAACTGAGCTACCCAGCCATGGGTCACTGGTGCCGGAAGAGGGAATCGAACCCTCACATGGTTGCCCATACAGGATTTTGAGTCCTGCGCGTCTACCAATTCCGCCATCCCGGCAAGCGACGAAATAGTAGCAAAACCTCTTTTGTCTGTCCAACCTATCCCATTGACGAATCCGACCAAACCTCTTACGATATCCATCCGAGGAACCATGCCCAAAAAAAAGAGACGAGTCTGTTGGTGGGTCAAGAAGGCAACCTTCTTACTCATGGAGAGAAACGAAAAAGACCTCTTAGTGCGATCTGAGAATTCCTTCATTATCCGAGTCGCTGCGGGTGACCTCGTCTCCATCTGCTGCCAGATCGATGGAAAGGAGCGCCGCCTCGTGAGGCGAATCGTCGCTCGACGCAACTACCCAACGATGCTTGGACTTCTCGATCACGAGGTTTTGAGTCGACTGGCACATGGGAACCTCGTACAAACCATGTCTTACCTCGCGCGCATCTATACAAGAGAACAAGAAGAATCTCCTGCTGTTGTCTACGAAGTCAAACCTCCGGAGGAACCTCTCCCACACGACTGACGATCTCCGTCAGTTTTCTGTTTCCTCTCTTTATGCTATCCTTTTCATGAGTATGACCCTTACCACCCATGCGACGCTTGGCGCGGTGATTGGACGCGCCACGGGAAATCCACTCCTTGCCTTTATCTTCGGCTTCATCTCCCACTTTTTGATCGACATGATCCCCCACGGCGACACGGGACTGGCGGATAACTTTCGTATCCACAAACGCAGACGCAAGCAGGCCGTTGCCTACGTCATGGTCGATGCGGTCTTCGCGCTTTTTTTCGTCCTGTTGCTTGCCAACACCCGCGACATTGAATCCTTGCGCACCTTCAGCTGGGGCATCGTGGGCGGCGTCCTGCCAGATTTGCTCGTGGGGCTCTATGACCTCACCAAGTCGCCAATGCTCCGCTGGTTTAACAAAATGCACTTTTTCTTCCATGACTTTTTTGTGAAACGCAAAGGCGACGTCCCGTTGTACTACGCCCTGCTCGCTCAGGTTGTCTTAATCGCTTACCTTCAAACTAAATTCTAATCCACTAAATTTTTTCTATGATCAAACGCAATCTCGATGCCGTGGATCGCGTGCTGCGATTCGCCCTCGCCTTCTGGTGGCTCGGTCCCTGGGCTCCGACGTTCGCCGCCGACTGGGCGAACCTCGTCGTCCTGGTGATCGGTTGGATCGCCCTTGTGGAAAGTTTCCTCGGTTGGTGTTGGATCCACCGCATCCTGGGACTCGACAAAAAATAAAGATCATCCCGAAAACGAGGCTCACGGCCTCGTTTATCATTTTCATGCAGTGATCTACAAACGTTCTGACTCTCTACGCACACGAATAGATACCTCATCAACAATGACAAGAGCCTTCTGATGAATCTCCTCCTCTAAACAATGACTCGCGAATAGGCGGTCAATGGCTTTGTTCACGGACTCGACGGTCTGATCTCGAAGGCGAAAAACAACCACACTGAATGTTTCCTCTGCGAACACTCGATACAGAAGCACGAAATCCAGATCAAATGTCATCAGGATATAATCAGCATGTGTCGCATACAGAACGATCTCTTGATCCGTTTTTTGAGAGAGTCCCAATTCAAAAACGGTCGCCACTTGGTAACCGAAAAATGTAATGTGCTCTGCTGTCTCTCGGGAGAGATTTTCGTCTAACAAGAATTTCACACGGGCTGGATGACGCCATACACACGCTCTTCCATGTTGGCAAGAGACGCGGCAAATGACATGGCCGCTTGCACGTCCTGTGTGGTTATTTGTGGGTACGCTTCGATCACACGCGAAGGGGTGTACCCATGTGCCAATAAATTCAAAACAACGGAAACAGGGATGCGCGTTCCGCGAATGACTGGCTTGCCAGCCATGATGTTGGGATTCACCTCAATACGTTCCATATAAGGTCATTGTACAGAGACTTTAAACTGAAATCAAGCCCCCGACTCTGCCTGTGCAACTTCTTGTAATACCTTCAGCGTCTGCTTCGCCGCCCGCTCCCAGCTGAACTCAGCCGCGCGTTTGATCCCCATCTCCTTAAGTTCCCGCACGCCTTCTGGAACAAGCAAACATTGTGACAGAGCAAACGACATCGCCTCCGTGTCTTCAGGCTCTACATACATTGCCGCATCCCCGCCGACTTCTGGCAGCGCGCCACGGTTGGATGCGATGACGGGCGTCCCAACGGCCATGGCCTCAAGAACTGGCAAACCAAAGCCTTCATCATAGGACGGATAGAGCAAGCACGACGCACGCGCGAGCAGATTCCATTTTTCTTCCTCGGTGACCGGACCCAGCAACTGGATCACGCCGTTTGGTTCAGCTTCCCTCCAGGCGCGGTTCACACGGATGAGTTCGTTCTCGATCTCCTGCATCCGCCAGCCTTTCTTTCCCGCAACCACGAGACGCACCTGCGTCGCCTGCTCTGGATGACTTTGCAAAAACTGATCGAACGCCAGGAATGCATTCACCAAATTTTTGCGCGGCTCGATCGTTCCCAGGCACAGCACAACATCGCGATCATAGGGGAACCGTTTACTGTTCTCATCGGTATGCTTGAGCGCCTCGTACGCCGCTTCCAAACTCACGCCCTCCCAAACGACCTGCGTCTTGCCTTCTGTCATCGGAAAAACCTCGAGAAGTTTTTCCTGCGTTGACTGGCTCACCGCAATGACGCGATCGGCTCGCTCAAGACTTTTTGGCACAGACGTCGTCACAGAAAAATCTTGACCCTCCGGAAACCACTCGGGATGTTCAAAGATTGCGAGGTCATGCACGGTCACGACGCTTTTTCCACGCCAGAGCAATGGAAGCTGTCCAAACGGAGAGAATAAGACGTCTGGCTGTCGAACCAAAAATCTGAGAGGAAGAAGGACGTGACGGGAGAGAAAACTCAGCTTTGGACCAAACGAAGGGAGGATCGTCACGTTCTCGCCCATCACCTGCAGTTCATGGCGACGCACGCGAGACAGCCCTGGCGGCGTAGAAATAAAAAACGCATGGGCCTTGCCCGCGCGGATCATCGCGCCCACGAGTCCCCAGGTGTAGTGCTCGATTCCGGCTCCGCGTGAGCCGTCCAGTGCGCACAGCGTCGTTCCATCGATAGCGATCCTCATAGAAAATTCAATCCAACAAAAACACCTTGCGTGACGGCGAGAATGGTGAGACTCCCAATGATCGCGCCGCTCACGATCGAAAGAGCAGAGAGGCGCAGGTCAATATGGAACAACACCGCCAAGGCACTCGCCGTCCAGACTCCCGTGCCAGGTCCTGGCGCCACAACGAGCAGAAACAAAAAGAACGCGCCCCACTTTGAGTAGCTCTCGCCAAATTTTTTTTCTTGGCGCTCCCTCCAGCGCAAAAACCACTGGTCCAGTCGCGGGATATGTGCATGAATCACCCGCAAGGCTGGAGTAAGCAGGGCAAAGATAAACGGCATCGGCAACAGATTTCCTGAAAGCGTCGTGAAAAAGGCGGCGAGCGGTGAAAGGTGCAGGGCGAAAATCGCCACCGGCAACGCGAGGCGCGTTTCGGTCACGGGCAAAGCGGCCAGGAGCGCCGCAGCGAGTTCTGGAGGGAATCCTTGCAACCACAAGAGGAATGTCTCGATCATAACGTCGACCAATCAAACGTCTGGTAGGCCCAGACGGCCAGAGACTTCACGTCCTGAAAGCGTCCTTCTTTTGTGTCAGATCCAAGCACCACGACCACCACGTCCCCTTCCCCATCATGAGAAAAAATGGAACCAAGACAATAGCCCGCTTCAGGAAGAAATCCTGTTTTGCCGCCAAGAATTTCATAGGGCGCCTGGTTCACAAAGGAGGTCAACAGTTCGTCCGTGCTTTCAATCGCGTAGGTGCGCCCGGAGGTTCCGGTGACGCTCACCGCTGATTGTCGGGTGATGTGCGAAATCGTTTCGTTTTGCAAGATCGCATCAAACATCCTCGCCAAGTCTGTCACCACGGAAACGTTATCCGAGGAAAGGCCTGCGGGATCCGCGAATGTCGTTTCTTGCATACCCATGAGCGCGGCTTCTTCATTCATGCGCGCCACAAAATCGCCCAGCGGCAACCCAGAGAGCCGAGCAAGCGCCATCGTCGCGGTGTTGTCTGAACCAACCAAGCTGGCGTTGAGCAAGTCCTGGATCGTGATCGTCTCCCCCACGGGCAAATGGAGCGTCGCGCCCAGTCTCACATCCTGTGCGGTGATCGTGGCAGGAGCGGAGAGATCAGGTTGCGATTGTAAAAAAACATGCGCGGTCATGAGCTTTGTGATGGAGCCAATCGCCCGGGAGTCGTGGATATTTTTCTCAAACAGCACTTCCTTGGAACGTCGGTCCATGACAATCGCACTTTGTGCACCCGTGACCACGCCCATGCTCGCGGTCACTCTTTTTGTGGGAGCCTGAGATCGATCGGAGACTTGGGGAAGATGTTGCAGGTTGCCGTAGCTTGCGAGCAAATCAAAAGAGCGCTCCTGCGACTCAGGGAAAAGCGCACGGTTCTCAAGCTCTCCCACATCCATGGGGAAAAACTGGAAGACGGTGGTGGCAAGCACCAGTTGAGTGAACAGTTTGATGATCATACTTCTGGAAGCTCCAGAGGTTGTCGTGCAAGCAATTCCGTAATTTTTTCGTTTGTTTGGAACGCGTGGTATTCAGGAAGATCACGCAGATGCGTGATGCCCAGCGCTTGGAGGAATTCGTGGCTGAGTGTGTAGACACTTTGGAGTTTTTGTGTGTCCATTCCCTCTACCACAAACCCACGGATCAGGAGGTTCCTCATGATGAGCGAACAGTTTACCCCGCGGATCATTTCGATTTCCGGTTTGGTGATGGGACCGCGGTAGGCAATGATGGTGAGCGTCTCAAGACTCGGACGCGTGAGTGGACCCGAGGCTTCCACGCGCAAAAATTTTGCAACATCCTCGCCAAGTTCTGGATGGCTGACGAGCTGTACCGCGTCATTGTGTTCGATCAGATGGATTCCCGAGTCTTTCGTGTTGAGACGCACACTCAGCGCATCAATCGCCTCGCGCACGACTTCTTGTGAGAGTCCGAGATGCTTCTGCAAGTCTTTCAATTTGATCGGCTTGGCCGCGGCAAAGAGTACCGCTTCAATCGTAGTCACAACCATACTTAGTCAACGCGCTTAATCTCAATATCATGGAACGTGTCGGTTTGGATCACGCGGACGATGCGCTGTTTTATGAGCTCGAGCAGCGCGAGGAAACTCACGACCACATCGACTCTTGATCGGCCTGCTCCGGCAAAATGGGCGAACGTGAGTCTGGCTTTGCTCAAAATCGCCTCATGGATTTCACGCAAACGCTCTTGGACGGTCACCACCCGTTCGATCGCGGCTTCTTGCAAACGGAAGAAGGGTTCCAATCGCCTCAGCAGTCCTTGAAAGACCTCATGTAAAACGCCTGTCGTGAGTCCTGGGGGAATCTCGATCTCGTCGGGCTTCACGACGTCAGGCCATGCACGCTCAAACGATCGTGCAGCTCGATCAAACAGTTCTTCCACGTGCTTGGACGCCTCGACAAATTCTTGATAGAGCCGCAGCTGAAGGGCGAGCGTGGAAGCATCTTCTTGTTCCTCGTCTTCCGGAACAGGAAGAATCGCTTGAGACTTAATGAGGAGTAACCGCGTGGCGATCACAAGAAAATCTGCCAACTCAGACGGTGGGACGTCATGCTCGTCGATGTAGCGCAGGTAGTCGTCTGTGACTTTGGCGAGAGAAACTTCGGTGATCGGGAGCTCGGAGTCCTGGATCAACTCCAAAAGCACATGCAGCGGCCCGTCAAACTTCTCAAGTTTTACCTCAAAGGACATACGCCCTTACCTTTTTTTCTCTATCGTTTTGAGATGCAACTCAAGCAGGGTCTCCACATCGAGCGCGCTGGGCGCTTCCATAACGGATGTCGTGCCTGAAGCCGTCATCGGGAACGCGACCACTTCGCGCAGTGCAGACTCGCCCGTGAGGTTCATGATATTGCGCTCCACGCCCAACCCGATGCCGCCATGCGGTGGCGCTCCAAAGCGAAACGCCTCCAGCATGTGCCCAACAGAACCTTCCAGCTCTTCCTTGCTGTACCCCATGGTTCGATACGTTGCCTCAAGCACGTTTGCTTCGTGCGCACGAATCGATCCGCCGCCAGACTCGTATCCATTACACACGAGGTCGTATTGCGAGGTCAAAATATTTTCAATGTTGCGCCCAGCCAAATGATCTTCACGAAACTCTGGCAGTGGATTTGAGAACGGGTTATGCGTGAACGTCCATCGACCGCTCTTGGTATCGCGCTCAAAAAACGGAAAGTCGATGACCCACACATAGGCCAAGACACCTGCGGCTTTTTCTTTTTCCGTGCGCATGTCGAATTTGTCCGCACCATACTTCGCCATCGACTCCTTGTACGTAATCCGTGGAAATGGTTTCTCACGGATCGTGAATCCAAGTTTCTCCGCGGCTGCTGTGACCATTCCCTCGACCATGTTCATCACGTCCTCACGTTCCACAAAACTCATCTCGATATCCACTTGCGTGTGCTCGAATCCGCGGTCGGCTCGGGGATCTTCATCACGCAGAGCCCGAGCGGTTTGAAAGTACCGTTCAAAGCTTGAGCACATCAGGAGCTGCTTGTACTGCTGCGGGCTTTGCGGGAGCGCGAAAAACTTTCCCGGCTGCAAACGCGAAGGCACCACAAAATCACGAGAGCCTTCAGGTGTCGCCTTGGTGAGCAGTGGCGTCTCGATTTCAACAAAACGATTCGCAAATAAATACTCTCGGCACGCCTGAACCCAACGACTGCGAAGTCGCAAATGATGCTGAAGACGATCCGTGCGCAAATCCAAGTAGCGATACTTCATGCGCACATGCTCGGCGACGTTTACAGAATCTTGATCCACTGGAAACGGTGGGGTGAGCGCGGCATTCAAAATTTTAAGCGCCTTGGCGCCAATCTCGATCGTGCCTGTCAACATGTCAGGATTCACTTGCTTAGCACCTCGAGCATTCACAACGCCCTCTACCTCGATCACAAACTCGGGCTTCAATTCATCCACAGCCGCACAGGTTGCCTCGTCTAAATCCGGCTTATAAAACACCACCTGTGCCAAGCCCGAACCATCGCGCAAATCAATAAATACGAGCTTATCGCCCATTTTGCGCAGCCGATGCACCCAACCTTTGAGCACCACCGTCTCCCCTATTTTTGATACCGTCTCATCGATCCATGTTCTTGTCATAGTGAGCATTAGTCTATCACAACAATAGAAAAGATGGTTACGAGAAATCTTGAACGGAGAGCAATCTCACCGTCTCTCCTGCTCTACGTTGAATTTCTTTGTCGAGTGTCACGAGTGGAAGATTGAACTCCTTTGCTGTTCCCACAACAATGGCATCCATGCCAGCCAGCCTCAACTCTGCCGTGAGATCGAGATATTGAAGCGTCCGAAAAATGCTAAGGTCAATAAAACTTACAGAAGAAAAAGAAACAAGACGTGAACCAATCCGTCTTGCTAATTCCACATCAGATGTTCTACGTGCGATCGCCGCGACAACTTCCAGTAACACACTCACAGGAATAATGGCCGTCAGCTTTCCTTGTTCCAACTGAGTCAGAAGACGAAAACAGACAGCTGAATCTTTTTCCTGTTCACGAAACGCCGCAACAAAAACTGAACTATCGATGACCAACTGCATATCACCTATTTACTACGTTTGCGCTGACGGCGAATCTCCTGAGTCGCTGAGACACCTTTCCAAGCTTTTGAAACTGCACTGCGAAGCGTTTGCAAACTCACAAGAGGAGCTCGGAGTGAGTCCTTCTGACGGGGGAGAACAACGTACGATGAAGTTTGATGATTCACTGGCATATCACCTAGATATCTTACAAGGACGACTATCAAAAAACAAGGAGAGAAAATGTGCCTCCATCAAGTCAGTCTATCACAACCGAGCCGTTTTTAACTGTCTCTCTCTTTTGTGGCGCTCAATAGCAAGCTGAAGAAGTCGATCGATGAGCTCAGGATAACTCACACCGCTCACCTCCCACAGTTTTGGATACATACTGATCTTCGTAAATCCTGGAATGGTATTCACCTCATTCAAAATGAATTCCCCTTTCGATGTGAGAAATCCATCCACGCGAGCCATCCCTTCAAGCTCGAGAACCTTAAATGCATCTAAAACGATCCGTTGAATTTTTTGTACGACTTTCCTGGGCAAGGCGGCAGGAATTTCAAAATGAGCGCCGTGTTCATCGAGATACTTCGCTTCGTACGAATAAAAACTGTGTGTGGGAATCACTGCGCCAGGAAGAGAGACAACAGGCCGCTCGTTACCCAACACGGAACACTCTATCTCTTTACCGACAATCATCTGCTCAATCAATACTTTATCACTGTAAGAAAACGCGTCGCGCAGAGCCACGGCAAACTGTTTCGCGCTCTTTACTTTATGGACGCCGACAGACGAGCCTGCGACGGCAGGTTTTATAAAAAATGGCAGACCGAGTTTGCGTACGATCGCTTGAAACTGAATCTTCTTCAGGTCAGATTTTCGAAAAGGAAGAAAGTCGGCCATCGGTAAACCTGCGTCACGCCACAATCGCTTGGCGACATCTTTATCCATCCCTACGGCTGAGCCCAAAACTCCTGGACCAACAAACGGAATGTCGGCGAGACTCAGGAGTCCCTGCATCGTTCCATCTTCGCCATACGTTCCATGTAAAACAGGAAAGACGACATCTATCCGTTTATCCACTCCAGTGCCTTTGAGTGAGGCAAGATGCCTTCCTTCTCCAAACGCAAATGTCACAGAAACACCGCCACCTGACAGACGAACTTTTTTTGCGTCACCAGGATGAAGGATGAAATCCCCTTTTGGAAAATACACATACGAACCGTCCTTGCGCACACCGATCGGAACGATGTTGTATTTATTTTTTGGGATCGCAGCGATGACATTGTATGCCGACAGCAAGGAGATCTCGTGCTCTGCCGACCGACCGCCAAACATCACTCCAACGTTTATTTTTTGCATAGATCACTTTTTCCCTTTCAATGGTATCAGTTCCTCTTCGAGGGTTTCCCTGTGTTGTTCGTCAACACTCTTGGTTGATTTTTCATCAACGCAGCTTGTGTTTCGACAAATCTCAGGACGATTTTCATAGTCGCTACACTTCCCCGTCTGCGTGTCTAACAAATCGCAATCAAATGTCTTCAGTCGAACGGTTTCCATCTGACTTTCAGGAACCACTATTTCTTCACGATCTCTCCAAATTCTTTTTCCCTCTTTGTCCAATGGAATTTTCTCATCTGAAAAATTTGCCGGCACCTTCACAGGATCACAACACCAGGAACACTTCTTTTCCATGCATGGTCCATGTCTATTTGCCATAGTCGTTCTACTCTATCACAACCGAGCCGACATATTCGAACCGCTCTGCGCCCTCGGGCAAATCTATCGTCGTCGTTTCGCGAGTCTCCATGTTAAACACGCTCGTGCTGTTGCCGTCTCCCAAAACCAACCAGTCACCAACCCAGTCCTGCACCCAACCGTCGACAAGTTCTTCGGGTGCATCATTCATCTCGAACGGAAACAGGACGACACGATTTCCTTCCTCCCACGGTCGCAGCAGGTATTGCTCCTCACCGCTCGGATCTAAATATGGATGGTCGAACGCCTCGCTGTCGGACGTGTAGAGATCTTTCACTTCACCGGTTGTAAGATCGAGCAACTGAATCGTTGTCGGAGGCAAAAGATCTTCTCCTGGTCCAAGTGTGCTTGGCTCACGCTCAGTCTGAATCACAAGCAACCGCCGCGCTTCAGGATCAATATCGGTCTGACTCCACGCCTGAATGTCGACCAGTTCATGGAGCGCCTGCGCTTCACCTGTTTCAAGATTCACTTCCCAGAGTCCTGCAAGTGTTGCCTCACATCCACAGACCTGATGCACATACAGATACGTCCCGCTGTTGTCGATAGAATACGGCTCTGGATTTCCAACTTCACCACTGTCCAGACTCAGACTCAATGACTTCACAATCTCTCCTGTCTGTGTGTCCTTGATTGTCACTGTCCCATCAGTCTCTTTTCTGCTTGGAGGAAAATCATATGTAACCTCAAACCGATCATTGGCTGAGCGAAACGTTCCCCAATTCTCAGGACGTGTTTCAAGAATCTCTCCCGTGAGCGACATGATGGCATCCAGTTCTTCACCTTCACCAGGTCGCCCATCAACGGCATCGTACACACGACTGGTCTGATACCGATGCATCAAAATGTCTTGTCCAAAAATGTACGAAGTCAAACCGCCTCCAAGTTCTGGTCCATGCTCGATCGTTGCAAATGGAACGAGAGTGTCATCACCGACGAGCATTCGGTAAAACGTGTATTCCTCTGTATCGTCGTTCGCCCAGTCCTGTTGACCCTCATGGGAAGTACGGATGGATTGAAAAATAAGATACGAACCAGGATCTAGATTCTCCCCTTCGACAGGCTCAGGGGATATTGCGTCATCATCGGAATCGACAACCTCGATCGGTTCGACGACTTGATCGACCGAGTTTGCCCAGTACATAAAGCCAAGACCGCCAATGAGCACGATTACGACGAGCAGGAGTAGCGTTTGAAAAGGTTTCATAGTTATGGAGTGATACGATTTACAAGTCGCGGAAAAGGAATCGTCTCTCGCACGTGGTGCAGGCCGCAGGTCCAGGCGACGATGCGCTCCAAGCCGTAGCCGAAACCCGAGTGTGGGACCGAGCCATAGCGGCGCAAGTCGAGGTACCAATCAAACGGCTTGGGATCGAGCCCGTGGTCGTGGATGCGTTTCATGAGCGTTTCGTAGTCGTCCTCGCGCTGTGAGCCGCCGATGATTTCGCCGTAGCCTTCTGGGGCAAGCAGATCATTGTTGAGGACGCGTGTGTCGTCCTGAGGATCGCGCTTCATGTAAAACGCCTTCACCTCTGCGGGATACTTCTCGATAAAAATCGGACGGTCATATTGTTGTGTGAGTAGTGTCTCGTCGTCGGCTCCCAAGTCAGCGCGCTCGCCGATGTCGCTGCCAAGCTCACGAAGTTTCTTCGTAGCTTCTGCATGCGTGAGATGAATGAACGGCGCTTGAACTTTTTTGAGCGGCTCAACATCACGCTCAAGCACTTTCAATTCATAGGCGCAGTGAGCCAGGACGTCCTCGACGATTCGACAAACAAGCGCCTCTTGAATCGCCATGTTCCCTTCGTGCTCCACGTACGCGGCTTCGGCGTCCATCATCCAAAACTCTGTGAGATGACGACGGGTCTTGGATTTCTCTGCACGAAACACGGGGCCAAAATCAAACGCTCGACCAAGACTCATGATGCCAGCCTCCAGGTACAGCTGGCCAGACTGAGCGAGATACGCCTTCGTTTCCCTGTGTTCTTGGCGAAGCTGAGCTTCGCCCGCTGTGTGTTCCATCGAGCTCAGCTCGACCTCATCACCAAAATAATCCATTTCAAAAAGCTCCGTCGTCCCTTCACACGACGTCGGTGTCAAAATGGGCGTATCGAATTTGATAAACCCGTTTTCGTGAAACCACTCGTAGGTAGAAGTAATGATACGATCACGCACCCGCTGCACGGCCCACTGACTTTCGGCGCGCAACCAGAGATGACGGTTATCGAGCAAAAATTCTGGACCATGTTCCTTTTTGCCGATGGGATATCCTTCTTGCGCGAGCTGAACTACTTGAACGGACACACCGTTTAGTTCAAACCCAAGTGGAGCCCGCGTGTCTTCTTTGACAACGCCACGGACAATCACAGAGGACTCAAGTCGGAGTGCATCCAAGAGGTCCCATTGGTCAGATGGCAAGTCTGCTTTTGAATACACCACTTGCACGCGGCCGGTGCCGTCACGAAACTGGAGAAAAAAAATCTTGCCGCTGGAACGAAAGTTGTAGCACCAGCCTTTGAGCTCGACTTCTTGACCGACGTGCTGGGAAATCTGGGAGACGGTGGTAGACATAGTGACCGTAGCCTATCACACAGCACACGCCGCTCTCAATGAGGACGCAGGGATCGTCGGAAAGTGCGAGATGATGAGCGATTCGACTGCCTCGTGAAAACCGCTGAGATACTCACCAGAAAGATGAGGCCGCAGGTGAGAATCAAACGGTTCCTCTATCCCAAACCGTAAGAGCTTGAGCGTACCATCTTCCATGGACCTCGCGGAAAACCACTGATCTTCATCACGACCCACACACGCTTCACACACCACGCCACCTTTGAGCGCATGCCATCGATACTTCCCTTGCACGACCACGTCACGACACGAAAGGCACTGCGCGAGCTCCGGTCGATAGCCGATGAGCGTCATGAGCTTGAGGGCAAAGGCGCCAAGCAAAAATCCTGCACGCTCGGTTGTGATCGCAGACGTGTCATTGAGGAACGCAAGCCAGTTTTCAAGCAACTCAAAGACGTGCGGATCCGTTTCTTGCGCCCGAGTTCCGATGTCCACCAAGTGCAAACCGTTTTGCGCGAGCGTCAATTTTTGCAAATCGTCATAGACATGAGCAAATGCTCGACGTCGCTCCACGCCAGCGACGATGTGGTACGCCCGCCCATGCACGAGCATGAGTTCAACCACCGCGACCATTTCCAGATGCGGCGTGAGCTTGGCCAAAGGTTTGTGCCCCCCGCGCGCGAGAAACTCGACCTTGCCGCGGTCAGGTGTAAAAACCGAATACCACCGGTCCGCTTCCCGGTGGTCTCTGTGGGAAAGAACGATACCGGTGGTGTGCGAGAGCAAACTCATTATGGACGGATGACACTCTTCAAATCTTCTGGGCCGCCCGTGTCATTGTTGTAGAGCTCAGGATCGATCGTGCGTGTAAAACAGGTCGTGCCAATTCCGTGCGCCCAATTCCCTGTCACGCCATAACCGCCATAGGGCATCGTGGGATACACGTTATTTCCATCTTCAGTGACTTCTGTTTCAAAACTCGCACATACTTCAAATTCGAGTTCGCCCTTTACCGTATAGGTGTACGGCTCTCCCGTGACAGGATCAACCGGCGCCTCATAGCCTGAAAAAGGATCTTTCAAATCGTCCAGCGTCGTTGGCAAAACTTCTTTCTGGATCCAGTAGGACAGCACTTGGCTTTGGATGGACTGCAGATCCCCCACGCGCTGCTGATCCATGCGGACGTCTCTTTGCTTGCCAGGACTCCCGATCAAAATAAAACTCGCAACGATCGCACCGACAACCACAATCGAGCTCGCGATGGCCGCGTGTTTGGGAAGACGTGCGTGTACAGATGAATCACGACGCAACTCCCAAAGGTAGTACGCGAACACGGCAACGGCTACGGCCAGCACCACGACGACCTTCAAAATAAATCGTGTGGTGATCTCCCCGCTCAAAAAGGTATTCACCAGAGTAATCAGATCGATGATGACCGTCAGAGCCGCCACAAATAAGGTCAGGTACAAAAGCCACTTGCGCACCCACAGGCCTTGCTTGCCATGGTCGGCTTTCAAGTCACGACCGATGAGCCAGCTCATGAGGATGTACACAGGCCAGACGATCAGGAGCGCTGAAATGGAACCGCGCATGGCATCACTCGCGCCAGCCATCATCCAGGAATCAAGCGCGTCGGGAAACTGGACATTGATATACTGGAACAGGAGCGTAATAAAACTCACCACGCCCACGTAGAGCATGATGATCGTGAGTAAATAGTAAAACACGTCCTTGGCCGTGCTTTTCGATGAGGGGTCAGTTGTCATATACTGAAGAGTATAACCTGAACGGTCCATTTAATCGAGCGGTTTCTATGACAGCTTCTTCCTTGTTCTTTACGATGGCGGCGATCGGCATTGCCGAGACGGCCTACCTCATCCGTGAACGTTACGCCAGTCGCAAACCCATTTGTCCCATCGGCGGGGGATGTACACAGGTGCTCACGAGCAAGTACAACAAGCTCTTTGGCGTCTACAACGACGTGCTCGGTTTGATCTTCTACATGGGCGTAAGCGTCCTCTCGGCGGTTATCGTCGTGGGCATCGGCCCTTTGCCGCTCATGAACCGACTTGTGAGCGCGGCGACCTTGATCGCGCTCCTCCTCTCCGTACGGTTTTTCTATTTGCAGTGGCGCGTCATCCGCGCATGGTGTTTCTGGTGCCTGCTCTCAAGCCTCACCATCTTCATCATGTCCCTCACATTGCTCACTCACGCGTTTATCCTCACTCCCTATGCAAACTAATCAAGCCATGCACCTCGTGCGCGTCGGCATCGGCATCACGTTTTTGTGGATCGGTGTCCTCATCTTCCGTGATCCAGAAACCTGGGGCGGCCTTCTGCAACCCTGGGCCGTCACGCTCCTTCCCTTGTCGCTCCCTACGGCGATGATTGGCACGGCCGTCTTGGATGTCCTGATAGGTCTCTTTCTCCTTGTGGATATTTTCACCTGGATCGCCGCCTTAGTCGCCAGTATCCACTTGGTGCTTGTGCTCACGCTTGTGGGCATTGACGCGACGACCGTGCGCGACATCGGGCTCTTGGCCGCAACGCTCGCTCTTGTGTGGGCGAACAAACCGCACCGCCCTAAGACTTCTTGAGCGCCTGCGCGATCACGAGGATCACGACCGCGTCAAAGACGATGCCCCAAAGGAACAGACTTCCAGAAAATCCCCAATAGGAAAGTCCGGCGACCCAAGAATAAAAACAGATGAAAGCGTCGATCGCGGCGAGCGCCTGGATGAGTCTCAGAATCTCTCTCTTGCCGATGGCAGGGAGAGATTTTAGGTTCCACCACGCGAGCACGACCGCACCCACGATGGCGACTGCTGAGAGCCAGGGTGCGATCTCGATGCCGCCGATGTTCACATCCGCTCCGGTGAGGAGCCTCACGCCATGGAGCACTGCCACGGCAATAAACACCGCAGCATTTACGATATTGACGTTGATCATATATTTATATCCTACCAAAAATCGCCCATGAGGACTAAGAATGTTTTGACATCTCGATTGCGCGGCCTTGTCGCAGGGCCTTGTTCTTGGCTCGCGAGCGACTCGCCGCATCTCCCGACGTGTACGGATAACACTTCCCCGTCTCGCCCCACTTGAAACACGGCTTGCCATTTTTTGTTGTTCGCATGAGAGGCATAGGGGTTTACTCTACCGAACATCCGTCGGAAGGGAGAAGAAAAGACCGTGCCTTTGGTATGAACGTATCAAGTTCAAGGTAATCGTGGTCAGCACCAGGGAGATCAAGGAGCTCAGAACCGGCGGGTAAGAGTGGTTTGAGATGATCGAGATGAATAACAGGATCTTGGATCTTGTGGACAAACAACGTCGGAACGTCCCAGTCGGCTAACCACTCTCGCACCGGAATCTTTAACTCTTCTCCCCACTCAACAGCGACCCCAACAAAAACGGCACGTTCGATCTTCACCCCCTGTTCGCGCACAGCCTTCATGGCCACAAAGCATCCAGCGGATTTCGCGAACACGCAAATTGATTCCCCATCAGCCACACGAGCAAGCACGTCGGCCTCATGGTCAAATTGAATAAGCGCCTCCCCACTTTGCCAGTGGCGATAGATTTGAATCTGCCCACCCAAGCGTGCCTGAACCGATTCGATCCACTCTCGATTGTGCGCTCCGTTGCCGGGCAACAAAACCAATTTGTTCATACAAACCTACTGTACCAAAAATCCTCCGACGCGACACGTCGCCCACGAACGACGTGTGAGGGGGATGTGGCGATGAGGTTTCCTTGATTATACAAATGCCAAAATCTGGTCGAGATCTTGCTCGGGAGTAGTATCTGACTCAATCACGTGCTCAAACTTCTTGCTCCACTGAACAAATACGTTGTACTTTCGCTCAAGTCCTTCTTGACCTTGTTTGCGTGAGTGTAAGGCATCACGGTGCTTAAGGCGTTGCTCGTAAACAAACCGCGAAGGAAGAAGCATGACCTGTATGGATGATTTAGGAAAGATGACTGGGTCGATATCCGCCATGCCCACCAACATGAATCCTTCTCCTGTTTCGCGAGACAACTCTCGAGCTTTTTCAAGCCGCATTTCATACCCATCTGATCCATGACCGTAGTTCTCCAGATCCTCCGCACGAATTCCACGCGCCTGAGCGACCTCAATCAACGTAGACTTCCCCGCCCCTGGCGGACCGATGAGTAATACATGCTTCATATTGATACACTCTACCAAAAATCCCCCATAAGGGGGAGGAAGGAGTGAGATTCCTATGTTTGGTTCAAAAGTTGGCGAGGTGAGACCTGACCCCGAAGGAATTCCTTCCTCTCTCAATCCCCACGTATAATTCTGAATCGCCGTTAACCAATGTTCTGGCGATCCTGTAAATCGGAAAAATTGTTTAACGCTCAAGGCGTCTTTCACTGACATATCTAGTACTCCGTATACTTCTTATTATTCCCCTTCACCTTCTCAACCGGATACTTGGCTCCGGACTTTTCGAGCTTGCGCAGGAAGGCGGATTTGATGTCGATGTTGAAGTCGTGCGCCATGGCGAGGACCCAGAAGAGGACATCGGAGAGTTCGTCGGCGAGGTCCTCTTGTTTGGCGCCACTCTTCATCGCCTCCATCTGCTCGTCGGTTTTCCATTGAAAGAGCTCGGCCACTTCTGCGGCTTCCAGCGTGAGCGAGATCGCACAGTCTTTGGGTTTGTGAAACTGTTTCCAATCGCGTTCCTCGATGAACTGCTGGACGGCTTGGGTGAGTTGTTCAAAATCGGTCATAGAAGTTCTATTCTACTATCAATCGAAGGGGATCGGGCGTTGAAACCAAATGGAGTGCGGGTGATGCCGTCATTGCCAGTACCAACAAAGTAGAGGAGGTCGCCATCCTTCAAGATATCATGCAGTTGTGGCGGTGCTCCATTCACGGAAAACCCGAGACGCCCTGGCGGATACTGCTTTGGAATCTCCGGGTAGGACTCGAATAAGAACATCATAAACTGTGCGAACGTCATCCCCTCGGACGACATGGAGTCCTCCTTCTGCTTGCCGATAATTTTCTGAAGATTTTTGTCGTACGTAATCACCAATGAAATGGCTTTTGGCATTCCGGGAAGATTTGGAAACGATGATGTATCTGGCATAGACGTCTAGGATGTTAAGTTTGACACCACCGGTTTCATCACTGTGTCTGCTCCAAAAACTTCTTGATGATGAAGGCGGCTTTATCCTCTCGACCGATGATTAACACGGGAAGGGCGGCCAGCACGGATGCGTTGTGCGTGGTGAGAAGCTCCACCCCGCCTTTGGCATATTCTGCAAGATTTGTCAGAAACTCATCAAACCATGAAGGCGTGACGGTTAACACACCCTCAAAGTCAACCTGAATCGGTTCATAGGCATTGAGTGCAGGTCGAATAGCATTGAACGCTTCCAGGCCTGCGGGCCGTGAAACTAATACTTCTCCAAATTTTTTCAAGTGGATCGTGTGCATACTTCAAACATTAAAACATGATAACCGCATATGTACCCCGAATATTTTCTGCTCCCGTTTTTATCTCTATTGAATTTCCCTGCCTCGTTTTTTTTATCTCTGCTAAACCGGAACGAAACAGCAGACCTATGGGATTTAATTCGACAATACGACGCACCACCTTCAATCCGTTCCCTCGTTTTTCAGGACTTCTCCCAGACACAATCTCTGTAAACGCAATTTGTAGTGCTTCAACGTCAGATCCAATTGTGGGACGGACGCGGGAGAGGGTCTTTCGGATACCTTGCCCTCTGTCGGCAAGCACAATGAGACGTTTATTGATGTCGTATGTGAAAAAAATTCCAGGAACGTCAGGCCAGTTCCCGACGTTGTGCATAAACGAATTATCACCAATCTCACCGGCGACTGATGTGAGGAGCGATGCCATGCGCTCACCCACACTATCCGTCTTCGCCAGCAACAAACCCATCGTTTCCAGGCGACCCGCAAATCGATCCTGACGTTCACAATAAGACTCATCTGGAATTTGCGGCGGGTGCCCACTTGCAGCCCATGCCCATCCAATTTTTTCTGGATCAAATGCAAAACGCTCTAAGTCTTTCAAAAGATAGTATCGCTGTCCCCCGGGGCTCCGTTGTGGCACAAGTTTCCCTGTCTTTTCCCAGTTACGAAGCGTTTGGGCTGAGACACCCAACACATCAGCCGCTTTTCCAATACGAACTTGTTCATCATTCATACTTTATAAGTTTAGCCAAAAACTTATAAAAGTCAAGCTTGCTTTATAAGTTTAATAGGAAAACCTACAATACGCACGCATC